>PALK01000002.1 GCA_002710765.1 Rickettsiales bacterium
GATGTTCAAATTATAAAAAAGATGAAGAGGGTTGTAAATTTAGTAATAGTCTTGATGATCAAGAATTAAATAATCTACTTACNGATGGCGAAAAGGATATTGGAATTCATCCAGATTCAAAAAAGAAAGTTAAAATTAAAAAAGGACGTTATGGTTTATATCTAGAAACTGAAAACATTGATGGAAAATTAAAAAGATCTGCAATTCCAAAAAATTTAGATGTTAATGAACTTAATATTGAAAAAGCTACTGATTTATTAAAACTTCCAAGAACTATAGGAAAACATCCGGAAACAGGAAATTCTATTATAGCTGCTATCGGACCTTTTGGACCATATATAAAACATGAAGTAAAGCCTAACCCAGTTTATGTTAACCTTAAAGAAGATGATGTATTATATATAGGTTTAAATAGAGCTCTGGAATTAATAATACAAAAAGAAAAATTAAATAAAGGAATAGAGATTGGTGATATTCCAAAAACTAATAATAAAATTTTGTTAAAAAAAGGGAAGTTTGGTTATTATTTTGAAATTTTGACTAATAAAGATAAAACAGAAAGAGTTTCTATTCCTAGAAAAACTTCTATTGATGACATTACTTTAAATAGTGCTTTAGAAATTATAAATGCGAAGAAAAAAACTAAAAAGAAGAAAAAAATCTAATAAATTTGTTAAGAGAATTAACTATTCTTTAAACTCTATAGTTGAAAGTGAAATAAAAAAACATTCTTTAAGAATAGATTTTTCTAAAGAATCACTTAAAAACTTCAAGTTCAAATCAATTGAAAATAGTAAGCTCCATGAAGATTTAACAGATATACCATTCATAACTATTGATGGTGAAGACAGTAAAGACTTTGATGACGCTGTATGGGCAGTTAAAAACAAAAATGAAATTGACATTATGATTGCAATTGCAGATGTTTCTTTTTATGTACAAGAAAATGATAAGATCGATCAAGAGGCCAAAAAAAGAGGTAATTCATTTTATTTTCCAAATAAAGTATTACCTATGATACCTGAATTTTTGTCAAATGATCTATGTTCATTGTCTCCAAATAATAAAAGAGCATGTTTAGTTGTAAAAGCAAAAATTAATCTTAACGGAAATCTAATTTCTTCAAGATTTTCAAGAGCTNTAATAAAATCAAAAGCTCGGCTTAATTATACAGAAGTAGAAGAATATCTTACAAATAAATTAAAAAATAATCTTAATGATGAAATAATTTTTTTACTTAAAAATTTAAATTTTGCATTTAACGCACTGAAAAAAAATAGCGTAAAAAGNGGTAAAATTGAACTTGATCATGANAGTTTTAAAATTAAAAAAGAAAAAANAAATGAAAATTTTACTTTTTTAAAAGAAAAGAGTTTATCATCTAATAAATTAATTGAAGAACTGATGGTATTCGCAAATAAAATAGTTGCAGACTTTATTAGAGAAAAAAAAATATTAACTTTATATAGAAATCATGAGGAACCTTCTGAAGAAAAAAAAGAAAAATTAAATGTATTTTTAAAAAAATCAAAAATTATAAATAAGAGTAAAGAATTTAATAATCAAAAAGAATTCAATGAAATTCTCAATCAAATAAAAAATATCAAAACTGAAAATTTAATAGAAAATATTTTGAGATCACAATCTAAGGCATACTATCACTATAAAAATAAAGGGCACTTTGGTCTTGCATTACAAAATTATACTCATTTCACTTCTCCTATAAGAAGATATTCAGATCTAATAGTACATAGAAGTATTATTAATAAATTATTTAATGGTAAAATTAATAAAGAAAAAATTTCGGAATCACTTTGTGAACATTTACTTGATCAAGAAAAAAAAGCTGAATCAATAGAAAGGTCTATATTTGATAGAGCATGTTGCTTNTATNTAAAAAAAAGCAAAAAGAAATATTTTTCAGGTTTTATAGATGGAATAACTGANTTTGGTATGTTTATAAAAGCAATTGAATTACCTTTTTCNGGACTTGCAAGATTCAATGTTCTTAGTGATGATTATTATATCTATGATGAAATAAAATCATGTATTATTGGTAAAAAAAGTGGTAATTTATTCCAAATTGGACAAAAAATATCTTTTAAAATTAAAAATATTGACATAAATAAAGGTAGAATATCTTTAAATAATATAAAAAAAATAATTAATTAGCTAGTTTATGCATGACTTTAAAAATAAAATTAAACCATTAAAACGAGGATTTTTAAAACTTTGTCCTATTTGTGGTAAAACCCCACTTTATTCTTCTTATATCAAAATTATTCCAAGCTGTAATAAATGTAGAACTAGTTTCAAAGATTATAAAACTGAGGATGGTCCTGCATATTTTACAATTTTCATTGTAGGACATATAATTATTCCTTTGATTCTTTTACTTGAAAGTTTAGAAAATCCTCCTAATATTTGGATTCAACTTCTCTCTTGGCCCNTAATTACAATCATACTTAGTCTCTGGCTCTTACCAAAAATAAAAGGAGTTTTTCTTGCATTTCAAATAAGTGTTAATGATAGAACTCCTTGACAGGAATATTATTAAGGTTATAAAACACTATGGCTAAATCTAATACTATACAAATTAAATTAGTAAGTACTGCTAAAACTGGATTTTTTTATGTTAAAAATAAGAACCCTAAACAAATGACAGAAAAACTAGAGTTGAAAAAATATGATCCAAAAGTTAGAAAGCATGTCATATTTAAAGAACAAAAAATAAAGTAAATTAATTACAATTTGAAGGACTNATTATTATTTTTTTTAATTTCATAATTAAAGAATAATCTGGATAATCATATTTATAAAAAGTAATTACTCCCTGTNTATTTAACTTCAAAGTTAATTCCATTTCTGGCACTTGCTTTTTTTCTTCATANTANGCCATTCTTACNTCCCAGAAAANATTATCNATTTCTTTAGGAATAAANTTACTTTTGTTAATTACACTTTCTTGACTAATAAAAGTAGAAATATTTAAGTATTTTTCAGGTAAACTTCCTTCATACAACTTATGTGAAAAAATATTTTTTTCAGTTCCAAGCTTTTCGATAATTAATTTAAGGTGTTGGTGTGGAAAAAGAACATCGTTATCAAANATAAAATTTTTTTCATCCGGATCAAATAACTGAATATTTATATTTTTCTTTCTTTCAGCTCTTCCATTAACTCTTTGAACTAGAAGATTGTTCTCTTTAACTTGCAATGCAAAGTCCATTGAAGTTGAATTATTTTTTTCAGTTAAAGAATAATTAATATCAGTCACAGTACCAACTCCAGACGAATTAANAAAATTAANAAACATTCTTTGATTTGATGACCATGAATTACAATTNTTGAACCAATCCATTAATAGTTCTCCATTCGCTTCTTTTATAACTGGTTTACCAAAAGTATTTTTTCTTTCTTTAGAATTATCTANCGAAATTTCATAAACACTCTGATATGATAGGAGATCTTTCTCCTTACCTGATACAGATTCATTGAAAATTAATAAAGTAAAAAATAAAAAAAAATAGTATAATTTATTCATCATCTTCCCTTTTTAATATAATGTTTAACTCATTTAAATGTTTATCAGTTATTTCACTTGGAGAACCTAACATTAAATCTTGGGCTTGCTGATTTAGTGGAAATGCAACCACTTCTCTTAAATTTTTCTCNTCNGTTAACAACATTACCATTCTATCAATTCCNGGNGCTGAACCACCATGTGGAGGAGCACCAAATTTAAAAGCATTATAAATTCCACTGAATTGATTTTTTAAATCTTCNTNACTATACCCTGCAATCTCAAATGCTTTAAGCATTATATCTGTTTTATGATTTCTTATAGCTCCNGAAGAAAGTTCAATTCCATTACATACAATATCAAACTGCCAAGCCAGAATTTCAAGAGGATCCTTTTTATTTAAACTTTCCATTCCACCTTGAGGCATTGAAAAAGGATTATGACTAAAATCAATCTTTTTTGTTTCTTCATTTTCTTCAAACATAGGATAATCAACAATCCAACAAAATTCATAACAATTTTGTTTTCTTAGGTTCATTTCATCACACAGTTTTTCTCTAGCTAATCCAGAAAATTGAGTGGCAATTTTTTTACTATCTGAAATAAAAAAAACTGTATCTTTATCTTTAATATTAATTAATTTTTTTAAAATACCTAAATTTTCTTTATTTAAGTTATTTGCAATAGGCCCTTTTGCATCATCATTATCAAAAATAATATACCCTAAACCTTTTTGACCCTTTTCTCTGGCCCAATTATTTAATTTATCATACCATGCTCTTGGTTTTGAACTTGAATTGGGTACTGAGATCGATTTTACAACAAAACCTTTTTTTATGTTATCTTCAAAAGTCTTGAAACCGGAATTAATAAAAGCCTCTGAAACATCAATAACCTCAAGTGGGTTTCTTAAATCTGGTTTATCCGTTCCATATTTTTCCATAGATTCTTTATATTTTATTCTTAGGAAAGGAAAATTACTTATTTCCTTNTTTTCTGAGAATTCAAGAAAAACCTCATAAAGGATTGGTTCCAGTACATTAAAAATATCATCCTGGGAAGCAAAGGACATTTCAAAATCTAATTGATAAAATTCTCCAGGAGATCTATCTGCTCTTGCATCCTCATCCCTAAAACATGGAGCAATCTGAAAATATTTATCAAAACCACTAACCATCAACAATTGTTTAAAAATTTGAGGGGCTTGTGGCAATGCATAAAACTTACCTTTATTCAAACGACTTGGTACTAAAAAATCTCTTGCCCCTTCAGGAGAAGAAGAAGATAATATTGGTGTTTGAATTTCAAGAAATTCTTTTTCAATCATTCTTTTTCTTATTGAATTAATAATTTTTGATCTCATGATTATATTATTATGTAATTTATTTCTTCTAAGATCTAAATATCTATACTTTAATCTTAATTCCTCTGGAGCATCATCCTCAACTGATACTTGAAAAGGAATAACTTCAGATGCATTTAATACTTCAAATTCATTAATTTTTATTTCAACATCACCAGTTGAAATATTCTTATTTTNTGTTTCTTCTGATCTTTTAACAACTTTTCCATTTATTCTGATGACACTTTCAATCCTTGTTGATTCAGCAAGTGAAAAAAATTGATGATCTGAATCAATCACACATTGTGTTATTCCGTAGTTATCTCTGATATCTAAAAATAATAATCCACCATGATCTCTNTTTTTATTTAACCAACCTGATATAGTTACTTCATTATCAATATCNTTTATTGAAACCTCTCCGCATGTATATGTTCTATATTGGTTCATAATTATTTTACTTAAAAANTTTTAAATGATATTTATTNTTAGTGATTTTAGTAAACAAATGTCAGTTAAAACAATTTTATCAAGAATGTCAAAAGGATAAATATATTGCGATTGATACTGAATTTTATTGGACCGAAACATATAGAGCAATTCCATGTTTAATTCAAATTTCTAATTCAAAAAGATCTATTTTAATTGACCTTATTGCAGCAAAAATAGATTTATACTATTTAAAAAAAATTTTATCTAATACTAAAATTGTAAAAGTATTTCACTCTGCTAGACAAGATTTAGAGATTTTTTTTAATCTATTCAATGAATTACCAAATCCAATNTTTGATACTCAAATTGGTGTTTTACCCTTNGGTTACGATNTTTCAGTTAGTTTAGAAAAACTATGTAAAGATTATATTGCAATTAAACTATTAAAAGAAAATCAAAGATTAGATTGGAGAATTAGACCTCTTAATAAAAGACAAATTCAATATGCTCTTAATGATGTTAAATATTTATATATTGTTTACAAAAAAATCATTGAAAAGTTAAATCAGTTTAAAAGATTTGAATGGACTTTTGAATATCATAAAAAATTATTAGATATAAATATTTATTCTAATAAAGAAAAATTAGCATGGAAAAAAATTAGATATAATCCTAAATTTAATATTGAGTTAATNTTATTAAAGAAAATCTCTGAATTGAGAGAGAAAGAAGCTATGAATTTAAATGTGCCNGCTAAAAAAGTAATATCAGATAATACTTTAATCAAANTATGTGAAAATAAAATTAATNTTTTTGAGAAAACTAAAATCTTNAGNAAACTAGANAATNTTAAAATAACAGNAGAAATTATTAAGTTATTTAAAAAANANAAAAAATAAAAAAATTAATTTATTAAGTANTANTAATCTNAATAANNNTCAAAAAANAAAATATAAANAATTAAAANATCTACTANTTAAAACTTCAATNCTTTTGAAAATCANTCCAAATTTAATTGCAAATAAANNNGAATTAGAAAACTTAATAAAAGGNANTNCATCTGAATTACTTAAAGGNTGGAAATATGATGTTTTTGGAAAAAANTGTNAAANGTTACTTTAATTTTTTTTTAAAATTTTTTTTAAAAANTCAATAGATATATTGGAGTGACTCTCNAGTGATTCTTCATCTATAATTTTTGTAAGANTAATNGCACTAGAATATGTTCTNTCCATTCTAGCTAAAAGATATGATAGATTTTTTTTAGAAATTTGNANTTGTCTNAGCTCCAAATGTTTCAAAATAATTTTTTGTATTAAATCTTCATTAGGTTCTTTTACTTCAANTACTAATGAAGCATTTAGTCTTGAAAGAAGATCTTTCAAAGAACAAAATAATTCTTTTGGTNTCTTTCTTGATGTTATCAACAAAAATCCTTTTTTTTGTGAAATTATATTAATAAAATTCAAAATCTTCTCCTCAAATCCTTCTTTTATTATCTTATCAATATTTTCTATTAACCAATTTTCTTCTTTTTCCATTCTTTTAATATTCTGGTTTGAATCTAATTTTTCTAAAAAATTATTATTTACATTTATTGCATTAGATTTTTTTGACCAAATCTCTGACAGAAGTGTTTTTCCACAATCTTTAGGTCCGTATATATAAATAATTCTATTATCCCAATTTGGCCATTTAGATATCATTTTGTATGCAAAATGATTTCTTTCAGAAACACAAAATAGAAATCTTTTGTTAGTTTTATTAAAATGAAACTTAAAAATATTTTGCTTCATATTTTATCTTAATTTCAATAGCTTATATGTTTTTGGTTTTTTTGTATTAATAATTTCAAGATTAAGAGATCTAAGAGCAAGTTTAGTTTTTTCAATTGAACCAAAAGATGAAAGTTTGAAAATTATTTTATTTTTTTCAAAATTTATTGGTATTAACTTTTTAAAGAATGAACTACTTTTTAATAATTTCTCAATTTCTATTGATTCTTTAAGATTTAATGATTCAATTTCAAAAAAATATTCATTTAAATTATTCTCATCATATTGAGAAATTGTGGTTTTATTTTTCCACCAATCGTTTAAGGCAATTAAGCTCTCTCTTGCCAAAAGACTAATTTGAGTCTTTTTTGAAATTCTATCTCCTAAAGAAATTCCAGTAAGCTTAAGCTCTGTAAATACATTTTGTGAAAAAACCTTAAATTTTATATTTCCAATAAATCTCTCTAATTCATAATCATATCTTTCATCAAAATATATTATTATTGCAGATTTCTTTTTATAGAAATCTAAAACAGAATTTAAACTGTCTATGTTACCACTGAGAGCATCTTTTGAGGAAATCTTAAATTTATTGAGTATATTTAACTCAGGAAAAAAAAGTTTTAGAAAGCTATTTTCATTATACTCATTTTTTAAATTTATATACCANTTATTATTTTTCTCCCATAAATAAAAAGTATTCATATAATAATGAATTGGCAAAACTAAAAAATCTTCTGAAACTATATTACTTAGACCAAAACCATAATCATTTAGAAATTCATTAATTTTATTAGAACTAAAGTTAACATCAATTATTGCTTTATATTTACTATCAAAAAAATCTTCATTTCTTACAGTAAAATCTTTGATAAAATTTATTGGATCATTTTCTTCTAATTTATATATTTGGTCTTGATCATTAATCGGTAATATTTTTGTTAATAATTTAGTAAAGGCAATTTTAAATGCTTTATCTTTTGCTATCTCTCTTGCCTCAAGTATATCAGGATGATCCAAAAATATTTCGTTATTTTCAATATGATAAATATTACTATCAGCTAAAATCTTATCAGAAGAAAAGCAAATTAATACANAAAAAAGAATTTTTAAAAAATTAGTCAATTTTTTTATTTTTTTAATTTAAAGTAATATATTTTATATTTTATATATTGTTTAGAAAATTCTGGTAATTAAAAAAAAATATGAAAGAAAGAAAAAATTTATATAAGGCTTCTGGAGTTGATGTTGAAAAATCGACAAAACTTGTAAAAAAAATAGAAAAAATTTCATCAAATTTTAAAAGAAAGGAAATTATAGATAATCCTGGAGGTTTTTCTGCTCTATTCGATCTAAAAAAACTAAGATATAAAGATCCAATTTTATTAAGCAGTACTGATGGTGTTGGAACAAAATTAAAAATTGCTTCGGAATTTAAAAAATATAACAATCTTGGTTTCGACTTAGTTGCTATGTGTGTTAATGATATATTAGCAAATGGTGGNGAACCATTGTTTTTTTTAGATTATATTTCAGCTTCAATAATTAAAGAAAATTTTTTCCTAAAATTAATAAAAAGTATTAATATTGCCTGTGAAAAGTCAGGTTGTTCATTGGTAGGTGGAGAAACAGCAGAAATGCCTGGAATGTATAATTCAAATGATTTTGATATTGCAGGTTTTTCTGTTGGAGTTGTGGAAAGAAAAAATTTGCTCTCTAAAAAAAAAGTAAATAATGGAAATGTCATTTTAGGTCTTGAGTCTAATGGTTTTCATTCTAATGGCTACTCGCTTATAAGAAAAATTTTAAATGAAAATAAGATTAATTTAAATGTTAAAACACCATATAAATCCGGTAAAAAAAAATTAGGAGATGATTTATTATTACCAACAAGAATTTATACAAAAATAATTCTTCCATTAATTAAAAAAAATTTAATTAATTGTATAGCTCATATAACAGGNGGAGGAATTATTGAAAATCTTGAAAGAATTGTTCCTGATAAAATGCAAGCAATAATAGATATTAAAAACTTCACATCACCTGAAAGATTNCAATGGTTATCAAGAATTGGACAANTTTCCTCTAGNGAAATGCTCAAAACCTTTAATTGTGGAATTGGTTTAATTATAATAATTGAAGAAAGAAATGAAAAAAATTTATTAAAAGAACTAAACAAATTAAATACTAATGTGATAAGAATGGGTTCTATTGTTATGAAAAAATCCTCTTCAAAAGTATTTATCAAAAATTTTAAACCATGGTATTAAAATTAGGAATTTTAATTTCTGGAAGAGGTTCAAATATGATCAATATTGTTGAAGCTTGTCATCAAAAAAAAATTAATGGTCAAGTCAAAATTATTATTTCAAATAATGAAAGTTCAGAAGGTCTAAAAAAAGTAAAAAAATACAAATGTAAAACAAAGATAATTAAACCTGAAAAGTATAAAAATAAAAGTAATTATGAAGAAAAAATTGACAAATCATTAAAAAAATCAAAAGTAAATTTAATTTGCCTTGCAGGATATACAAAAATTTTAAGTAAGTCATTCATTAAAAAGTGGAAATCAAGTATTATAAATATTCATCCATCTTTATTACCTGCTTTTAAAGGTTTAAATGCTCAAAATCAAGCGCTAAATGCAGGGGTTAAATATTCTGGTTGCACAATTCATGAAGTAAATGAAGAATTAGATGGTGGAAAGATTCTAGATCAAAAAGCTATAAAAATTAACAAGAATGAAAATTTAGCAAGCCTTAAAAAAAAAATATTGATAGAAGAACATAAACTTTATATAAAAGTTCTAAAGAAAATTTCAAAAAAAGGAAAAATATGATAGAAAAAATAAACAGTGCTAAACATCAAAAGTTTTTTAATGCATTTGTGAAATGGTCTATTATCCTTACAGGCTTAATAACTATTTTACTTGCATTGTTGTGGATTTTTGTAGTTTAATAAACTATTCATGAATTTCTCTAGAAGCAAAGAAAAAATTTATCTCAATTTTTGCATTTTCTTGACTATCAGAACCATGCACAGAGTTTTCTTCAACGGATTGACCAAACATTTTTCTTATTGTTTTTTCTTCTGCATTAGCTGGGTTCGTGGCGCCCATTAATTCTCTATTTTTTAAAACTGCATTTTCTCCTCTTAAAACTTGAACTATTATTGGTCCAGAAGTCATATAATCACATAAATCGTTAAAAAATGCTCTATCTTTATGAATATTATAGAATTTCATGGCGTCAGTTTTTGATAGAAGAATCATTTTTTGAGCAATAATTGTCAATTTATTACTTTCAAAAATAGTATTAATTTTTCCAGTTAAACTTCTTTTAACTGCATCAGGTTTAATTATTGATAATGTTAGTTCTTGAGCCATATATTTTTATTCATTATTTTGTAAATTCTTCCATTTAAAATTTTCTTGTTCTAAAAATATTTTAACTTTAAAACCTTTTTTTTCTAAACTTAATTTATGCTCATGATAATTTGAATTATTATTATTATAAGAGAATAAAAAGAATTTGGTAAAAATTTTTAGTTTCTTTATCATAACAGAGGGAGAAAAAATTAATACATCAAATTTTTTGAACCTTTCAAAGTTTATTTGATTTCCATAAAATAAAACCAGTTTTTCTTCAGAAAGTTCTGGATCGTCAAAACTTATATGAGGGATAAATGAATTATTATCATTTACCCATAGAAATTTATCAAGTTCTGAGTTTTCTAATTTATTCTTAGTATTTATGAGGATTTTTAAATTATTGTTCAAAAGCCTCACACATAGTTTAGAAATTAAAATTTGAAAATTAGATTTAATATAATATAAATTTGCCTCCTTAAAGTTGGAATTAATTTTCATAATACTTTTCGACAAATTTGTCTAATAATCTTACACCAAAACCAGTTCCTCCAGAACGAGAAAGTGCAGTTCCTTTTTTTGACCATGTAACTCCTGCTATATCCAAATGTGCCCAATTTGTATTTCCAATAAAACGTTTTAAAAATTGAGCAGCAGTTATACTTCCAGCACCTCTNGTNCCGGTNATATTTTTCATATCAGCAACATCACAGTTNAGTAATTTATCAAATTCNTTNTCTAATGGAAGTCTCCATAATAANTCATTAATNTCTTTNGAGGTATCCAAAAGTTGTGATGATAATGAATCACTATTTGANAAAAGTCCCCCATANCGATCTCCNAAAGCAACTATAATTGCNCCTGTTAAAGTTGCTAAGTCTACNATTAACTTAGGTTTATATGTTTNATTTATNTACCATAAAATATCTGCTAACACNAGCCTACCNTCNGCATCTGTNTTTAGAACTTCGATTGTTTGACCTGACATCGATTCAACAATATCACCAGGTCTTTGAGCATTTCCATCTGGCATATTTTCTACTAATCCTACAATACCAATAGCATCAACCTTAGACTTCCTTAAACCCAATGAATACATAAGTCCTGCAACAACTCCAGCACCACCCATATCCCACTTCATATCTTCCATACCTCCTGAAGGTTTTATAGATATTCCGCCTGTATCAAAAGTCACTCCTTTACCAACAAAAGCAAGAGGTTTATTTATCTTTTTTTTAGTTCCATTCCATTTCATTATTAGCACTCTCGGTGGTCTAACTGAACCCTGAGCAACACCTATAAGAGCATTCATTCCTAAAGATTTTATTTTTTTTTCATCAAAAACTTCAAGTTTAATTCCAGCTTTTGAGAGTTTTTTACAAATACTTACAAATTTTTCCGGATATAATATATTAGCTGGCTCAGAAACTAAATCTCTTGTTAAAAAAACACCCTGAGAAATATGTTTAAACTTTTTAAATTTATTTTCTACTAGTTTAAAGTTTTTTGCATAAATATTTATTTTACTTATTGAATTATGTATTGGTCGAGCATTACTTCTATATTTTCTAAATGAATAGTTTTTTAAATTAAATCCTGATGCGATGGATGCCAAAGCATCTTCATAAGAGAAATTTTTAAAGCTATATTCCTCTAATAAAAGAGAAATATTTAAATTTTTATTTTTTTCTAGCTCTGAGAATTTTCTTCCAGCAAAAGCTTCTAGTTCATACAAGTCTTCATCACCGGTAATTTTACAAAAATGAATCTTTTGAAACTCATTCTTATTTGAAAGATATGAAAATTCTTCAGGTTTATAATTTTTTGATTTAAATGAAACCGAGTTTACATATTTAGAAGTAATATTTTTTAATTCTTTACTTAGATTTTCGTTATGAATTATTGATTTACCATCAACCAATAATATTACAGAAAAACTCTCAGAAAATTTATCTAAAAAACTGATTTCCAAAATTTACTCTTTCTTNAAAATTTATGCTATGATTATGTTATATTGTCTNAATTAAATAATATCAATGAAATTAATTGAAAAATATATTATTAAACAACTATTAACAAGTTCTTTACTTTTAATTATTTTGATTATTTCCATTTTTGCATTAAGTAAAAGCGTTCAGCTAATAGAGCTATCTTTAAATAGAGGCTTGCCTTTTATTTTTTTTTTAAAACTAATTTTATTATCTTTACCATCCATTATTCCAATCATTCTTCCAATAATTTTATGTTTATCAATTTTATTTACATATTCAAGAATGAAAAATGATAGTGAATTAATAATATTTGAAAGCTCNGGAACCTCAAAAATTAGTCTCTTAAAGCCAGTTATTATTTTTGGAACTCTATTATCATTATTCAGTATATATTTTACNCTGCATCTTGCTCCATTATCAAATCAAAATTTTAAAACACTTCTATATACAATTAAGAATGATTATTCATCATCATTATTAGAAGAAGGAACGTTTAATACAATTGGGAAAGATTTTACTATTTTTATAAAAAAAAGAACTAATACAGGACAGTTAAATAATGTCTTCATTCATGATTCTAGAAATACAAAAAAACCAACCACTCTTATTGCGAAAAGAGGTTCTTTAATAAAATCCTTAACAGGGACAAAAATACTACTTGAAGATGGAACTCAACATTTTTATTCAAGTATTAATAAAAAGCTATCCGTTTTGTATTTTGAACAATATCTATTAAATATTTCTGATGAAACACAAANTAGACTTGGTGGAAAATGGAAATCNCCATCTGAAAGAACATTATATGAGTTAAAAAATCCTGACTTATCAAATGGTGACGATCAAAATAATCTTCAGGCTTTTAAAGCTGAAATAACTCAAAGGTTTTCTCTCCCATTAAATGTTTTAGCATTTAGTTTTTTAATTGTAAGTTTTATTCTTTCACAAAAATTTTTTCGAACTGAGAATAAATTTTTTACTATTAAAGTTTTACTTTTGATTATTTTTCTAAAAGCCATATTTATTGCTTCATCAAATATAGCCATAAAAAATATTGATTTTGAATTAGTAAACTTTTTTCCAAGTCTACTTTCCATTGTCTTGGGAGTTCATACGCTATATAAAAATACTAGGGTTATTTAATGATAAAACCAATTATAATTTCAAATTATATAATTAAACANAATTTTTTTTCTTTATTAATNATAACTTTNTTTTGCTGTTCTNTATTTCTTATAATTGATNTAATTGAACTACTNAGAAGAAGTTCTTCAAAAGAAGTTCCAATTGATGTTGTAGTAAAAATAGCTATTTTACATTTACCGTCGTTATTTCCTATAATTTTACCCACTGTTTTTCTTTTAAGTTCAATGCACTCATTCATGAAACTTAATAAAAATAGCGAACTTAATGTTATGCGTTCATCTGGAATTTCAATTTGGTTTTTTTTATTACCTTCTATTTTAAATTGTTTAATTATTTCTTTTTTATATGTGTTCTTTTTTAATCCAATTTTCAGTCAAATGAATATAAAGTTTAAATCATATGAAAGCTCATATTTTAGAGGAAATGCTGGGTTGCATACAATTTCTAAAACTGGTTTGTGGTTGAGAGAAATAAATAATAAGACTGAATTTGTTATAAATGCGTCTCATTATTCACCTTTAGATAATAAGCTTCAAAATGTGATAATTTTTGAATTTGATGATAATGATTCCTTTGTTAGAAGAATTGATGCATCTGAGGTTAAAATGTTTGATGATAGATGGGATTTAAAAGATGTTTCAGTTGTAAAAATTAACAAGGTGCCTGAGTTATTTAAACAAATGAGTATGAAGTTTAATCTTAGTATTAAAAAAATAGAACAGAATTTTCGGTCTCCGGACACCATTAGTTCTTGGAAACTTCCAGATTACATTGAAAATTTAGAAAAATCAGGATTTACTGCAAAAAGACATATAATATATTATAACTATTTATTATCATTCCCATTGATTTTCTTAACAATGGTCTTACTTGGTTGCTCTCTTTCTATTCGCAAAGCAAGGAAAAAAAAACAATTAGTAAATATATTTATTGGTATAGTATTGGGAATCTTATTTCATTTTATGTCAGATGTTTTAAGAACCTTAGGAATAAATGGTAGTTTATCGATATTCCTTTCAGTTTGGGGCATCCCAATTATTTCTATTTTTATTTTGTTTGGAACACTTATCCACTTGGAAGATGGCTAAATATAATTTAATTTTTTTTTTTATTTTAACTTTTTTTCTTGAGATAAATGCAAAGGAACAAGAAATACAAAATAAAAATAAAATTATTTTTACAGAAGATAAAGACAATTTAGAAATTAATGCCGATCAATTTACTCATGACAAAGAAAATAATAGGATTTTTGCAACTGGAAATGTAGAAATTATTGATGAAAGTTTTAAAATATATGCTGAAAAAGTTTTTATTAATACAAAGAACGACATAATATCTGCAAAAAAAAAAATAAAAATATTTTATAAAGACGGTTCTATTCTTCAAACAGACAGTATAGTAGCTAAAACAAATTTAGAAAGTGGAAAATTTAGTAAAAGTTATCTTCATTTTCCAGATAATAGCGAAAATAACTTTCTTGAAAGTCAAAAAAAAAGATTTATGAAAATAACTGCAAACTCAATGGAAAGAAGAAACAAGGAATGGGAAAAATTTAATGGTGCTGTTTTTACAGCTTGTGATATTTGTTATGATCAAAAAAAAAAAAAATTCATGGAACCATTAATACAATTAAAAGCCAATGAAGTAGTACATGATAAAAAAAAATTAACTATGGAATATTATGACTCTTTCATTGAATTGTCTGGTAAGCCAATTTTTTATCTTCCTTATTTTTCTCATGCATCCCCCCAAGTAAAAAGAAAATCTGGATTTCTTGCTCCAAGATATCGTTCAGATCAAACATTGGGTGAATCTTTTGAAGTTCCATATTATTATGTTCTTAATGATTATGAGGATATAACTTTATCTCCCAAACTTAATACTAATAAAAATCCTGTTTTCTATTTAGAGCATCGAAAAAATTTTTTTGATGGTGAGATAGTTTCCGAATTGAGTGGGACGACTACAACTTTAAAAAATAAAGATAAAATAAGGGGACACATCAACAGCTCNGGAAAATTTGATTTGAGTAAAAACTGGTTTTGGGATTATAACCTAAGAAGAACAACCGATAGAAATTATTTACAGGCATATAAATATAAATATGAAAATACACTTGAAAGTAATATAAAGCTTCAAGGATACGAAAACTTCAATAATTATGCCATAGAGTCTCATGCTTTTCAGGAATTAAGACCAGATTTTGAGCAGAAAAAAACACCTAAAATTTTTCCAAAAATTACAACAAATATTAAAAGTAAAAAAGAGATTAATAAATTAAACTATAGTACAGAATTTGAATTTAAAAATTTNATNAGAGATGAAGGAGCGAATGTAAATAANTTTTTNATTCTACAAGATTTTGAAAAACCTTATTTATTGAAAGATGGTTCATTAATAAANCTTGGAGGACATATAAATGCTGCTATGTATAAAATTGAAAACTATGATGATCCTATCTTAGGTGCTCATAAAAGTAGTTATTTACGATATCGTTTTTATCCTCAAGCAACAATTGGATATCAAAAACCTTTTTATAAAATAAATAANGTATCAAAACAAATATTTGAACCAAAAATGCTAATTGTTGCTGGAGCAAATAACGGAAATGATTTACATATTCCTAATGAAGACAGTAGAAGTTATGATCTAGATTTTATTGACTTATTTCAAAGAAATAGACTTTCAGGTAATGACAGATTAGATAACGGCACAAGGATTGACTATGGCTTTTCATATACTAATCAAAATTTAAAAAGTCTTTCAATTACTAGTATTAATATTGGTCAAAGTTACAGATTAAAAAAAGAAGTTTATCANCCAACNAATAGTGGTTCAAGCAACTACTTCTCAAATATAGTTAGTTCCNTAAACATAAAACCAACAAAAAACTTATCGCTTGATTCTCATTGGTCTTTAGATAGTAAAGATTTAAACTTTGATCAAATAATTACAGGAGNTTCGTTGGGAAACNNNTATAANCGTNTTTATGCAAATCACCTTTATGCAAAAAGAACTGAAGGAATTGAATCATTAGCAATTGGAAAAAGAAATCAAATGTCTNTNGGTTTTGAAAATAGAATTTCAAAATTTTGGGTTTTAAATGGNACATCGAATTTTGATTTAGTTGACAAATTAAAGTTTCTAAATTGGAATACCAAATTAAAGTATGAAGATGAGTGTTTTGGCTTGTCTTTTTCTTGGAATAGACAATATACTTATAATAGTGAAAACCCTACTTCTAATCAGTTTTTGTTTTTATTTAGCTTAAAAAAGATAATGGAAAATGATATTTAAAACTATCATAAATAAAATAAAAAATTTTTTAATAGTAATATTAGTTTCATTACTTTTTGATGGCAAACAATTATTATTTGCGAATGATAATTNTGAAGAAATCATAGGAACTATTGATAGCCAAGCAATAACAACTTATGATTTAAGTCAAAGAATAAAAATCTTACTTAAGACATTGCAACTCGAAGATAATGTTAANAACAGAGATAAAGTAAGAGAAAGAGCNATTGAACTTNTAATTGATGAAAAAATAAAATTAATTGAAGCAAAAAAAAATGATGTAAAAGTTTCTAAAGCTGAAATTGAAGACTTTTTAGGTTATGTTTTTGGCTTTCAAAAAGGAAATAAGGATGAGTTTTTAGAGTTTATCGAAAATAATGATATTGATTACGAAATTTTGTCAGAACAAATTGAAACTGAACTTTTATGGAAAAAAACTATAGATTTAAGATTTTCCAATATCATAAATATTAATCCAGAAAAAATAAAAGAAATAGTAGATGGATACCAAAAAAAAGCAGGTTCATTACAATTTAATTTTTCAGAAATTGTAATGTTTAAAAAGAAAAAAGATTGGGAAGAAATATATGATACAATGTTAGAAGTAAAAAATATTTTAAAAAACGATGTGAGTTTTAATTCTGTNGCATCAAAATTCTCAGACTCTCCATCTAGTTTNAATGGAGGAAAGTTAGGTTGGGTTTTTGAAAAACAAATTGAACAAAAAACTTTATCAAATCTTAAAAAACTAAATATTGGTGAGACGTCAAGTATTTTTAAAACTAATAAAGGGTATAAAATTATTAAATTACTTGATAAAAGGAGACTTGGAGAACAGANTGANAAANCTTATTCNATAATAAGTTTTTCATCAAAAAATAAAAANGAAGACTTAGTTAATCTNATGGNGAATNCATTAAATTGTGAACAAGATTTTGAAAATTATAAAAANAATAGTAACATTAAAATTGAAANAATAGATGATNTAAGTTTTACAGATTTTCCNATTANTATTAGCCAAAAATTAGAAAATAAAAAAATTGGTGAAATAACTGACNTAATANAACAAGAAAATAAATCTCTCTTCTTATTAATNTGTAATATNAGTGGNGGTCAAATAAAAAAAATTGATTCTAAAAAAGTTGAAAATAGAATCTATCGTGAAAGACTAAATGTTATGGCAAAAACATATCTTAATAAAATTAAGAAAAAGACNAATATAAATTTAAANATAAAATAATGAATAAAAATTCNTTTGTTAAACCAATTGTTGTNACAATGGGTGATCCATCAGGCGTTTCTGCTGAAATTGTTTTTAAAACTTGGCTAAANAGAAATAAAGAGTTTTTAATGCCATTCTTTATCATTGATTCAGAACAAAGATTAAAAAAAATTTCTGATTTTTTGAATTTAAATATTCCTATAAAGAAAATTACAGATCCAGCAGAATCTTTAAAAGTTTTCTCTAAATATTTGCCCGTTTATAATTTAAAGAATAAAATTGAATTTGAATTAGGTAAACCATTATCAAAAAATGCAAAATTAATAATTAAATCAATTAAAAAGGCAGTTAAATTAGTAATTAAAAATCAAGCGTCTGCAATTGTTACGAATCCAATTGATAAAAAAATACTATTTCAACATGGGTTTAGTTTTGCTGGTCAAACCGAGTTTATTTCAAATATAGTTTCTAAAAGTTATAATAAAAAATTTGAAGAGATAATGATTTTATCAACCTCTAAACCTGATGACTCAGGAACAAATTTAAAAGTAGGATTAATTACAACCCATTTATCCTTAAAGGAGGTTTCTGAAAATATCTCTAAAAAAAAAATAATATNAAAAGTTATAAGTTTTGTTGAAACACTAAAAGTTTTATGGAGAATAAAAAATCCTAAAATTGGAATTTGTGCTTTAAATCCTCATTCAGGAGAGAATGGAAAAATTGGTAATGAAGAGGAAAAACATATATTACCGGCTATATTTGAACTTAAAAAAAAAAATTATATAATTTCTGGCCCACTCAGCGCAGACTCTTGCTTTGCCAAAAGTAAAAGAAAAGAATTTGATGGCATAATATGTATGTATCATGATCAAGCACTTATCCCTATAAAGACTATTGATTTTTTTAACTCTATAAATATAACTGGTGGTTTACCAATTATAAGAACCTCACCTGATCATGGTCCTGCATTTAATATTGCAAAAAAAAATATAGCAAATCATAATAGTTTTTTAAGTTCAGTAAAAGCTATTCAGAAAATGATTAATATAAAAAATGAAAAGCTTTAGGGTAAAAAAAAAACTAGGACAACATTTTCTTAAAAATAAAAGTATTATTGAAAAAATAACTAGTTTTAAGAACATAAAAAATAAAAATATAATAGAAGTTGGTCCTGGCTTTGGATCTTTAACAGTTTCAATTCTAAATAAAAAACCCAATTCATTAGTATGTATTGAAAAAGACATTAATCTAAAAAAACATTTAGACAATTTAAATAGGCAATTTGATAAAAATCTAAAGATTATTTATGGTGATGCTTTGAAAATAAATCTTACAAAAATTATAAAAAAAAATATTTATTTAATTGCTAATTTACCTTATAANATTGCTTCGACTTTAATTATAAATTGGCTGCAATATATAAATAATTTTAAATTTATTATTGTCATGGTACAAAAAGAAGTTGCTGACAGACTAACTGCTAAAACCTCATCAAAATCATATGGAAGATTATCTGTTTTAGTTCAACAATATTGCTATGTAGAAAAAAAATTTGATATAAAACCAGAAAATTTTTCACCTAGACCAAAAGTTAACTCATCTATAGTAGTTATTACTCCAAAAAAAAAAAAAAAATTGATTATTACAAAATGGATGATTTGCTCAGATTATCGTTCATTCATCGAAGAAAACAAATTAAAAATAATCTAATCAATAAATATCCAGGGATTGAAAAAATTCTAACAAAAAATAAGTTAAAAAAGACTGTTAGACCTCAAGAAATCAGTCCTAATTTATACGAGAAAATTTATAACTCATTATATTCATAATAAATTATTTACAAATTCAAAAATAAATTTTTGTCTAGACCTTTTAAGTCTTTCTCCTTTAATNATTTCTAGTAATTTTNTTGTACATTCTTCAATNTTATCATTTATNAGAACATANTCGTATTCTATCCAATGACTAATTTCTGATTTTGCTTTTTTCATTCTNTTTCTTACTATTTCATTACTATCTTCNGCACGTTTNTTTANTCTTTGTTTNAATATTTTAGTTGATGGTGGNAGNATAAANATNGAAACTAAATCACTTCTGGAATANTCTGCAAGCTTTTGAGTGCCTTGCCAATCAATATCAAATAAAATATCTTTNCCATTAAGTAACTCTNTTTCAACATATTTTTTAGGAGTTCCATAAAAATAATTAAAAACCNNTGCAGTTTCGATNAAAAAATTTTTATTTTGNAAATCAATAAAATCTTTTTTAGATTTAAAAAAATAATCAANACCNTCATTTTCACTTTTTCNTTTAGGCCTTGTCGTCACNGAGATTGACATTTTTATTTNTTTATCAAGTTCAATTATTTTTTTACANAGAGTTGTTTTTCCAGCTCCAGATGGAGAAGATAAAACAACCATCATACCTTTTCTTAATTTTTTCATGCTAGTTGATTTTTTTTTTTTTTAATTGTTTTATTTTTTCTAAATGTCCAGCGTAATCAATTGAAAACAAATGTCCCCCTTTTTTATCCGAAACAAAATATAAAAAGTCTCCTTTATATGGATTAGCAACAGCACGCAAAGTATCAATTCCTGGATAACATATTGGAGAGGGTGGCAAACCATTAGTTGTATATGTATTATAATCTGATTTAAATTTAAGATCTTTTCTTGTCAATTTTCTTTTTAATTTTTTTCCCTTTGTTAACGCATATATAACAGTTGGATCAGATTGTAGACGCATTCCAAGCTCTAATCTATTAAAAAAAACTCCAGAAATCTTATTTTTTTCTGAATTTTTTGCTGTCTCTTTTTCAACAATCGAGGCTAAAATAAACATTTCTTCAATTGAATTTAATGGAATTGATTTATCTCTTGCTTCCCATATAGTCATAGATTCTTCCATACTCTTTTTTTTTATTCTTTTAATAATATCATCAAATTTATTATTTATTGTAAATGAGTATGTATCTGCGATTAAAATATCAGGCAAAATATTTTCTTGTGATGAATAAGGTATTTTATTATTTGATAAAAGTTTTGAATGAAGTTGAAACTTAGAAAATCCTTCAGGAATAGTAAAAAATCTATTAATTGTTTTTCCTAGGGTTAGAATTTTTGCTAAATCGCCAATAGATATATTTTTTTTTATATTATACTCACCAAACTTTAATTCTTTTTCAAGATTATTGATTTTAATCCAAATTTTAAAGACTATCTTACTGTCTATAAAACCATTACTTTTTAATAAAGCTGAAATATCATTTAAAGTTGTTCCAGGCTGGATATTAATAATTTTTTCTGAATTATTTGAATTATAATTAAAGATATACTGGTAAAAAGAATTAAAAATTAATACTAAAAAAAAGAAAAAAAAAAAATTCTAAACATTATAACCTGCTAAAAATTAATGAAGCATTTGTACCTCCAAAACCAAAAGAATTTGATAATGTATAATTAACATTTTTAGATATACTTTCTTTTGGAACTAAATTTATTCCTTTACAATCCTCAGACAAATTATCTAAATTCAGAGTTGGTGGTAAGATAGAGTCTCTAATACTAAGAATTGAAAATATTGCCTCAATAGCGCCAGAAGCTCCAAGTAAATGCCCAGTTGATGATTTAGTTGAAGACATATGAATATTTTTTAAATTATTTTTAAATGTTTGTTTTACTGCATTAAATTCTATTTCATCACCTAGTGGTGTAGATGTACCATGGGCATTTATATAATCTATAGACTCAGAATTAATTTTAGCATTTTTTATAGCCATTTTCATTGCTCTCATGCCCCCACTTCCATCAGGTGCTGGCGCAGTGGGATGATAGCCATCACCAGAAAGTCCATAACCAATTATTTCAGCATAAATATTAGCTGAACGTGCTTTGGCATGTTCATATTCTTCTAAAACTAATACCCCTGCTCCCTCAGATAATACAAATCCATCTCGATCATTATCCCATGGTCTTGAAGCTTTTTGTGGTTCAGAGTTATATTTAGTGGATAAAGCTCGCATGGCACTGAACCCAGCTACACCAAGTCTAGTACAAGCAGCTTCAGAACCACCAGCTATCATTACATCTGCATCTCCATGCATTATTAATCTATATGAATCACCTATCGCATGAGCGCCAGAGGCACATGCAGTTACAACAGAATGATTAGGACCTTTGAATTTATGCCTAATTGAAACATGACCACTAGCAAGATTTATTAAGCATGAAGGAATAAAAAAAGGAGAAATTTTTCTAGGACTTCTTAATAAATTTTCTGAACTTTTTCTAATACCATCTAGACCACCAATGCCTGAACCTATTAATACTCCAGTTGAAAATAAATCATTATCATTTTGTGGTTTCCAACCAGAATCTTTAATAGCTTCATCTGCAGCTGAAATAGCAAATTGAATAAAAGTTTCAGTTTTTCTTCTATTTTTTTGATCTANTATATTTTCAAGAAAAAATTCAGAGTTTCCTTCTAATGNAACTTGACCTCCAACTTTAGATGGTAAATCTGAGNTTTCAAATCCACTNAGTTCATTGATGCCNGATTTAGCTTCAANTAATTTTTGCCAACAATACTGACCACCATATCCCAAAGGACTGCACATCCCAATTCCAGTTACTACAACCCTTCTCATCTAGTNAATACTGCTACTTTTTGTTATCTTCAATATATTTAATTGCATCCTTAATCGTTAAAATTTTTTCAGCAACATCATCAGGAATTTCACATTCAAACTCCTCCTCAAATGCCATTACTAATTCAACTGTATCGAGACTATCAGCCCCTAAATCATCAATAAAACTTGCGGAATCATTAACCTTGTCTTTTTCAACTCCTAAATGTTCAATAACAATCTTTTTTACTTTTTCTGCAACATCGCTCATAATTTTCCTTTAGTTNATTATATAATTATTTAAAATATATTAATAATTAAATTTAATCTTAAATCAAATAAATTATAATTAAATCATTGTTATGCCACCATTAATGTGAATTGTTTGGCCTGTTATATAACTTGAGTCTTCCGAGGAGAGAAAAAAAACACAATTAGCGACTTCATGAGGATAACCTACTCTTCCCATTGGTATACTATTAAGTATACTTTCTTTTTGANCTTCATTTAATTTTTGCGTCATTTCTGTCTCAATAAAACCCGGAGAAATACAATTTACAGTAATACCTTTTCTAGCTACCTCAAGAGCTATAGATTTTGACATGCCAATGATTCCTTGTTTTGAAGCACAATAATTTGCTTGTCCAGGATTGCCGGTATGACCAACCACTGAAGTAATATTTATTATTCTCCCCCATTTATTTTTAATCATCTTCCTAATAAAAGAATTTGTTAATAGAAAATTAGAATTTAAGTTTGTATTGATGACCCTATTCCATTTTAAATAATCCATCCTCATAAATAAACTATCTTCAGTTATTCCAGCATTATTTACTAAAATATCAATNCCATCATATTTATCATTTATTTTTTTACCAAGTTCAGATATATCTTTTTCTATAGACAAATCACAACTTAGAACATCATAATTATCTTCAAATTTTTCTGCATTTTGTTCAAGCTTTGGAAGATTCCTTCCAGATAAAATCACAAAGTAACCATTTTCATAAAATTTTTTTGCAATAGCAAATCCTATTCCACCTGAAGCACCAGTAATTAAAACTTTTTTTTTCATCAATTTAAAAATATTTATTTAAAAAAACATTAATATCTTCAAGACTATTAATTTTCTCAGGTTCAATTTTTAAGCCCATTCTTTTATTTAAACCAGTTAAAACATTACCAGAACCGATTTCAACAATATTTGCAATACCAGATTTAAAAATTAATCCAATAGACTCTCTCCATCTTACTCTGTTGATAATTTGTTTAATTAAAAGATTCTTAATATTTTTTGGTTCTGATTCTAAGCTTGCATTAAAGTTATTTATGAACTTAGTTTTTGGAGATTGTATTTTAATATTGCCAAGTGTTTCCTTCATAACCATCATTGCAGGGTTCATTAATGAGCAATGAAAAGGTGCACTCACATTTAGATCNACAATTAATTTTGCACCATTAACTTTNCAAAGTTTTGCGATCTCATCAACCTTATCTTTATGACCAGATAATACTATTTGTCCNGGNCAATTNTCATTAGCAATCTCACANACCTCATTACTTTCTTNAGAAACTAACAAATCTTCTANNANACCAAGTTTCATNCCAATAACTGCTATCATTTTAGTTTCTATTGAATCAACAGCATTTTGCATTGACTCTCCTCTAATTTTTANTAATTTAGCTGTATCAGNCAACTTTAAAGAATCNNTTGAACATAAAGCTGAATATTCTCCTAATGAATGACCACANACAACNGAAGCAATAGAAGAAAANTNTTGTTTTAATTCAAATTCTAGAACTTTTACAAGAGCNATACTTAATGTCATTAATGCTGGTTGGGNATTCCTNGTTTGAGTTAAAANTTTTTCAGGNCCANGAAAAATAATTTTTGACAAATTGTAATTTANGGTATCATCTACCTCNTGAAAAACTTCTCTTGCTTTNTGATGATTTTCATANAGNTCCANTCCCATTCCTACTTTTTGAGAACCTTGTCCTGGNAAAACAAANGCCAAATTTAATTTTTTTTCACTCATCATTAACTTTAATANTTAATTACNTTAAAAGATTCTTTTTTTTTTTCAAGATTGATGTTATAAGAANCAAACCTTGCTATTTATAGCTAAATTCTATTTGAATTTAACCGAAAGGAAAGAAATTATGAGTTTATATGAAAGTGTTTTTGTACTAAGCAGTAATTTAACAGAAAAACTTGCTGAAGAAAAAGTATCAAAATATGAAGATATGGCCACCAAAAATGGTGGTAAAATACTAAAAAAAGAATATTGGGGGCTAAGGAGTTTAGCATACAAAATAAAAAAAAATTCTAAAGGTCATTATTTTTTTTATAATCTTGAAACAAACTATACTAATATCCAAGAAATTTCTCAAAAATTAAAAATAGATGAAGATCACCTAAGATTTCTTAATATAAAAATTAAAGAAGTCTCTAAAGAGTCATCACTAATTTATAAACAATCCAAAGAAGAAAGTTAAAAAAAATGGCTACTAAAAACAAATTATTTGATAACAACAGAAATACATTATCCAAACAATGCCCACTATCAGGAAAGCACGCACCCGAAATCGATTACAAAAATTTAGACTTACTTAAAAGATTTACTACTGAAAAAGGAAAAATTTTACCTAGCAGNGTAACATCNGTTTGNACTAAGAAACAAAGACAATTAGCCTTNGCCGTAAAAAGAGCAAGATTTTTNGCANTATTACCCTATGTTTCAAATTAATATTTAATGGAAAAGAATGTAAATAAATTTTCAATAATACTATATTCATCAATNTTTATTGTNATAACTTATTTATTACTTTTAAAAACTAATGCTCAAATTTATTTCTTATTAAATTTACTTCCACTTTTGATTATTGGTCTTTGTACGCCTGTATTATTAACAATATCTAGCTTTTTTTTATCAAATCTTATACTTATTACTTTTTTTAATACNAATATAATCAATGAAGTTTTTGAATTGAGTTACTACTCAAATTTAAATCTCATTCTTACATTTATTTTAGTACTTTCTTATACAAGTTTTTTAAAAATAAAAATAAAAAAAAGTTGGTTTCAATATTCAAAAGTACTTTCATATTATTTACTAATTATTTCTATTTTTCTTTTTATATTTCTTAAATTTTTTTTCTTTGAAATTGATTTTGAAAATTCCCTCAATGAAATAAAAAAAGTCTATTTAGAAACTTTTAGAAAAAACGGCCTTGATATTTCAAAGGAATTAGAAAAAATACTTGTTATATTATTAAANATATACCCAGCCTTAAATGTAATCTTTTTAGTTTGTGTGACAATCGTTAACACAATATTAGCACAAAAATTTCTAGAAAAACTAGAAATAAATTATAGACCATCCATTAATTTTAAAAATTTTAACCTACCAAATTGGTATTTTTTTCTTTTAATTATTTTCTTTGTTAATTTTATTATTTTTAAAGATAACTTTGAAATAATTTTCTTAAATTTATTCCTTGTATTCTCATCACTGTTCATTATTAAAGGAACCATTAAGTTTCTTGATTTTCTAAAAAAAATTAATTTNCCTAATTCTTTGAAATTTTTATTATTATTTTTACTTTTTTTATTTTTCAGTTATCTTCTTTTAATATTCTTATTTTTAATTGGAATAAATGAACAAATAAAAGGATTTTATAAAAATAAATTGATTCCTTAGGAGAAAACAATGCAGATTATATTATTAGAAAGTTTTGATAAACTNGGAAAAATTGGAGATATTGTTGAAGTTAAAGATGGTTTTGCAAGAAATTTTCTNCTTCCAAAGAAAAAAGCATTACGTGCGAATAANAGTAATAAAGANTATTTTGAAAAAATTAANAAAGATCTNGAAGAATCTAATAAAAAATTAGTTTCTGATGCAGANAGTTTATCAAAAAANCTTTCTGGTAAAGAGATNGTTTTTATTCGTCANGCAAGTGAAACAGGTCAATTATATGGTTCAGTTAGTCCAAAAGATATTTCCAATCATTTTAAAAATGAAAAAATCTCCATTCCACCTTCTAATATAAATCTAACGACGGCAATAAAAAAAATAGGTATTTTTGAAATTAAGATAAAACTTCATGCAGAAGTTTCTTTTTTTATAAAATTAAATGTTGCTATTTCCTCTGAAAGTGCTGAAGAACAAAAACTAAATTTAGAAAAATCACAAAACGATTCATTAGTAAAATCAAAAAAAATAGAAAAGAAAGATGAAGAAGTATTGGATAAAAAAGAAAAAAAAGAAGCATCTGATCAACAAACAAAAGATAAAAATCCAAAAAAAATAAAACTAAGTAAAAACGAAGAGGATAGTCCTATAGAAAAAAAAATTACGGAAGTTCAAAAAACAAAACAAAAGGAAAAGAAACCTTAAATTAAAAAATGAATAAAATAGAAAATTTGTTATTGAAATATACTTTTTTCAAAAAAATTTTATGCTCCTTTTAAAACTTTTCATCGGACTTTTAATTGTCTTGTGGGGAGCTGATTTACTAATTAATAGCTCTATTGCCCTTGGTAAAAAATATAAAATATCTGAACTTTTAATTGGAATTGTTGTTGTAGGTTTTGGAACTTCATTATCAGAACTTTTAGTATCAATTGATGCTGTATTAAAAGATGCTGCAGAACTCTCACTAGGAAATATTATTGGTTCTAATATTGCTAATATATTATTGGTACTTGGATTTACTGGTCTTATAAAAAATATAAAAGTACCTAAAGTATCTAACTTTGATAATTTTTTCCATTTCTTTGTTATAATTTTATTTTTCTTAATATTTATTTCAACTAAATTTAATTTAATTTATGGACTACTCTTTATTATAATTTTCATATTATATTTATATAGAATATTTAAAAATTTAAAAAACGAAGATTCAGAAATTTCAGAGAATGACCAAGGATTTGTATCACAGAAAATAAATTCTCATCCAATTCTTTTTGGAATTCCAATTATAATAATTTCTATTTTTTTAACTGTTTTTGGTGCAGAAATTACTGTCATAAGTGCTATTGAAATATCGAAAGTTTTGGGTATTTCTGAGTCAGTTATTGGTTTAAGCTTAATAGCTTTTGGAACATCACTTCCTGAAATAGCAGCTGGTGTAACGGCAATAAGAAGAATGAAACCCAAATTGATATTTGGTAATATAATAGGTTCAAATCTATATAATATTCTACTAATTTTAGGTTTTTCATCTTTATTTAAAACTTTTAATTATGATAAGAAAACACTTTTATATGATGTTTTAATTTTAATGATTTTAACAATTATATTTACATTGATTACAAGATATAAGATAAATATCGATAAGAAAGTTTCGATAACTCTAATAATTATATATATATTTTATATGTTTTTTATTTATTTTAAAACATTCCTGATGTAAAAGTTGTTACCAATATCCACAGAATTCACAGGCAAATTTATAGTGATATTATAATAAGACTAAGGTAATTTGTTTAATATGGTAAAAACTGAAGATAAAAATAAAAACATCGTAACGAATCTAAATTTTCAAAAAGATTTAAGACAAACTCCAAAAAATTACGATGCAGAAAGAGCTTTACTTGGAGCTATCTTATCTAATAATAAAGCTTTTGAGCAAGTGGAGAGTTTTTTATCTAAAGAAGATTTTGCTCAACCACTAAATCAAAAAATTTTTTTTTATATTAAAAAAGTAATTGATAAGGGACAAATAGCTGATTTAAACACCATAAAGCTTTTTTTTGAAAATGATGAAGATTTCAAAGAAAATGGTGGTATTGGCTATCTTCTTAAAATCTGCGAAGATTCCGTGAGCATAATTAATGCAGGCCACTATGCCAGAGTAATTCATGATCTTTCACAAAGAAGACAACTTATTAACTTTGGAACTAACTTAGTTAATAATTCTTACATGGTTTCTGTTGAAGAAGATTCAAATGAAATAATAGAAAAAGCAGAACAAGAACTATATGATTTAGCAACTTTTGGAATTATCGAAACTGGTCCCAGAGCATTTGATAGTGTTGTATCTGAAGCAATCAATTATGCTGAAAAAGCATTCAAAAAAGATTCTGAAATTGTTGGATTAAAAACTGGTCTCAAAGACTTTGACAAAAAAATTGGTGGTCTTCATAACTCTGATTTAATTATAGTTGCTGGGAGACCTTCAATGGGTAAAACAGCATTCGCAACAAATATAGCATTCAATATATCTAAACATCTTCAAAAAAAAGTTAAAGAGAATCCTAATTCTAAAGGAAAAGTTCTTTTTTATTCTTTAGAAATGTCATCCGAACAGTTGGCAACAAGAATTTTATCTGAAAACTCTGGTGTAGCCTCTGAACAAATAAGAACAGGAAATATTTCCAAAAATGATTTCACTAATCTTGTCAAATCAAGTGAGGAACTATCTAATTTAGCTTTATTTATTGATGACTCTCCTGCTCTCTCTGTCTCTTCAATAAGAACTAGAGCAAGAAGATTAAAAAGAAAAGAAGGTCTGGACTTAATTATAATTGACTATCTCCAATTGATAACTTCAACTTCTAAAAACTTAAATGATAACAGAGTTAAGGAAGTTTCAGATATAACCAGAGGACTAAAGGCTCTTGCAAAAGAGTTGAATGTTCCAGTAATAGCGCTATCTCAATTATCAAGAAAAGTAGAAGATAGAGAAGAAAAAAGACCTCAACTTTCAGATTTAAGAGAATCAGGTGCTATAGAGCAAGATGCTGATTTAGTTATTTTTCTTTATCGTGAAGAATATTACTTAGCTAGAACTGAGCCAACTGAAGGGACAGAAAAACATACAACATGGGTTAGTAAAATGGATGAAGTCCATAACTTAGCTGAAGCAATAATAGCAAAACATAGACATGGTCCAATTTCAAAAGTAAAACTACATTTTAACCCATCATCAACTAAATTTTCAGACTTCATTGATAACAATAATTTTTCTGATTAATAATTTTAATAAAAAAAAATTTATTATTAAATAGTCTTGGAAATGCCTTTGAAAAAAAATATATTAATGCCAGGATGAAATCTTTAGTCAATTTTTTTATTTTTTTACCTTCTTTGATTGGCAAATATATTTATCATTTTTTTGACTCACTCGGTTACTTTGTAGTTTTTTTCTTAGATTGTATTAAAAGTTGTATAACTCCAAAATTTTATTTAAGCTTATTTTATCATCAAATTATAAAGATTGGGTTTAACTCTTTACCTGTTGTTGGCCTGACTGCTATTTTTACAGGTATGGTTCTTGCTCTTCAGTCTTATACAGGTTTTTCTAGATTTTCTGCTGAAAGTGCAATTCCAAATGTAGTAGTTTTATCAATTACAAGAGAATTATCTCCAGTTTTAGCTGGTTTAATGGTTGCTGGAAGATCTGGAGCAGCTATAGCAGCCGAAATTGGAACAATGAAGGTTACAGAACAAATTGATGCTTTAAAAACTTTATCAACTAATCCACTGAACTATTTAGTGGCACCTAGAATTTTGGCTGGTGTTTTATCACTTCCTTTCCTTGTTTTTGTTGGTGATATAATAGGCGTATTAGGTGGTTATACAATTTGTGTACACGTTCTTAATTTTAATCCAGATGTATATTTATTAAACACATACAGTTTTGTACAGTTTATTGATGTTTTCTCAGGTCTTGTAAAAGCGTCAGTTTTTGGTCTTATAATAACATTTATGGGATGTTATCATGGGTTTCATGCAAAAGGTGGTGCTCAAGGAGTTGGTCTTGCTACCACTTATTCTGTTGTATCTTCTTCTATTTTAATTTTATTTTTAAATTATATCCTCACATCTTTATTTTTTAAATTATGAGTAATATTAAGATAAATATAAGAGATCTAAAAAAAAAATTTGGTGACAAAGATGTTCTAAAAGATATAAATTTAAAAATTTATGAATCTGAATCTCTTGCCATAATTGGTGAATCAGGTTCAGGAAAATCTGTTTTAACAAAATGTATTACTGGTTTATTAGATTATAATTCGGGACAAATTATTTTTGATAATTCATATGATTTAAAAAAAATAAATAAAGAAGAAAAAATAAAACATATATCTAAATTTGGGGTTCTATTTCAAAATGCAGCTTTATTTGATAGTCTTACAGTTAAAGAAAATATTTCTTTTTCAAGGCAATTTTCTGAAAAAGTAGAAATACTGCAAGAGGTAGGTATTGATGACTCTATTCTTGAACTTTTCCCGTCAGATATTTCAGTAAGTATGCAAAAAAGAGTTGGGTTAGCAAGAGCAATTTTAGCACAACCAGAAATTTTGGTTTTTGATGAACCCACCACAGGATTGGATCCAATAATGTCAGATCAAATTAATAAACTAATAAGAAAACTTGTTACAAAAAATAAACTTACTACTATAACAATTACTCATGATATGGAAAGTGTATATGAGTTTGCTGACAAGGTAGCATTTATAAATAAGGGAGCAATTAATTGGTATGGTGATGTTAATGAACTTGATAAAACAAAGAATAAGGTACTAATTAACTTCATAAATGGTGAAACTTAAGATGATTATAGGTGCCTAAAATTGGAATCGTATTTAATTTTTGATATCTCAGTAATTATTTTTGTTTTTCTTTCAGCAATTTTTTCGTTTACAAGAGGCTTTTCTCAAGAAACATTGTCGTTATTTAGCTGGACAAGTGCTTTTTTTATTTCTTATTTTTCAGCAGATTTCTTTTCAACTTTTACTAAAATTATTATAACAAATGAGCTTGTTGCTAGTATAGCTACCTATCTAGTAATTTTTATTATTAGCCTCTTTTGTTTATCTTTTTTAACAAATAAGTTTTCCAGTTCAATAAAAAAAAGTTCTGTAGGAATGATAGATAGAAGTTTAGGGTTCATATTCGGAATTTTAAGAGGCTATATACTGTTATGTCTTTTCTATTTTGCATTCACTAAACTTTATAATGATCAAATTCCAAACTGGCTAGAAAAATCAAAAATGAATTATCTTATAATGCATGGAACATTTGAAATCGTATATTTTTTTGATAAAGAAAATCAATCCGCTCAGGCTATCGAAAATAAACTTAAAAATAAATCAGATTCATTATTTGAAAAAAGTATTAACTCTCACCTTAGAAGAGAAAAAAAATCTGAAATTAACAAAGGTTATGATAAAGAAGATAGAGATAGTTTAAATTATTTATTTGAAAATATTGAAAATGAATAAATTATTTTTTAATTATTTTAAACCAAAAGATGAATGTGCAGTTTTTGGTGTTTATAATAATAAAGATGCTTCATCACTGACGGCTCTTGGCTTGCATGCTTTACAACATAGAGGTCAAGATTCCACTGGTATTGTTAGTTTTAGCAAAAAAGGAAAGTTTTTTGGTCATAGAGGTATGGGACAGGTTTCAGAAGTTTTTGGAAACTCTGATGTAATTAAAAAACTAGAGGGTTCATCATGTATAGGTCATAATAGATATGGAACTACTGGAGAATCTGCATTAAAGAATGTACAACCTTTATTCTCTGAAATTCACTTAGGCGGTATTGCGATAGCTCACAATGGAAATTTAACGAATACCTCAATATTGAAAGAAAAGCTGATAAGCAATGGATCAATATTTCAGTCTACGTCAGATACAGAAGTAATCTTACATTTAATTTCGACGGCAAAAGGTTCATTAATTGATAGACTAATTTTAGCACTAAAAACTATTAGAGGTGCATATTCTTTACTTTTATTAGGTGAAA
>PALK01000003.1 GCA_002710765.1 Rickettsiales bacterium
TTATGTAGAAATGATTCCAAAGAAATTTTTAATATGTCTAAAAGAATCTATGAGAAATATTCTAATAACAAAAATTGGAATGGTTTTAATGTTCTTCAAACCTTCGCAGGTAGAGCCGGATCTTTGGATGTTGGTTTTTACAATCCAAAGAAATTAAATTTAAATATATTACAAATGGCAAATAAAGGAGAATTAGACTTATTATATTTATTTGAAGCAGATGAAATTAATCTTAATAATTTAGATACAAATGTATTTGTTGTTTACCATGGACATCATGGTGATTATGGTGCACAAAAAGCTGATCTTATTATACCATCTCCTTGTTATACTGAAAAAGAAGGCATATTTGTTAATATTGAGGGTAGACCTCAGATATCTGCACAACTCAGGAAACCTCTTCCAAATGTAAACGAATCTTGGCTGTTTTTTAATCAAGTTTGCAAAAATTTAAACCTGAAATTAGATTTCAAAAGTTTCACTGATTTAAGAAATATGCTATTTGAGCAACATCCACATCTAGAAAATATAGATTCTATTAAAAAAAATAGTTTAACAAAATCAAAAAAATCAAAAAATAGGATTTCAAATTTAATATTAAAGTCAAATATAGAAAATTTTTATATGACTGATTCTGTTAGTAGATTATCAAAAGTTATGGCAAGCTGCTTAAAAAATAAAAGGTAAATGAACTTGGGAGAAAATATTTTTTTTGAGCTTTTAATAATAATACTTAAGATTATTGTTATCATAGCACCTTTGATGGTTTTCATTGCTTATTTAACTTTTTTTGAAAGAAAGGTTATTGGAGCAATTCAGCTCAGAAAAGGTCCAAATGTTGTTGGTCCTTTTGGGCTTCTTCAGCCATTTGCAGATGGAATAAAGCTTTTAACAAAAGAAACAATCCTTCCACAAAATTCAAATAAAATACTTTTCCTTTTTTCTCCTATGTTAACATTTACATTAGCATTGCTGGCATGGGCAGTAATACCAATTGATTATGGAATCGTTTTATCAAATATTAATGTGGGAATTTTATATATATTAGCAGTTTCTTCATTGGGAGTTTATGGAATTATTATGGCAGGATGGTCAAGTAATTCGCGTTATGCATTTTTAGGTGCATTAAGATCTGCAGCTCAAATGATTTCTTATGAGGTATCTATTNGTTTAATAATAATTAATATTTTAATTACTGTTGGTTCATTAAATTTAACTGATATTGTTTTGGCACAAAAAGATATTTGGTTTTTTTTACCTCATTTTCCAATTTTTGTTATTTTTTTTATATCNACGCTTGCTGAAACAAATAGAGCACCCTTTGATCTTCCAGAGGCAGAGGCAGAATTAGTTGCTGGATATAATGTAGAGTATTCTTCATTAGCTTTTGGTTTATTTTTTCTCGGAGAATATGGGAATATGATCTTAATGAGTTCATTAACTACAATTCTATTTTTAGGTGGATGGTTTCCTCCTNTAGATATTTATTTTTTTAATGTTATTCCTGGTTTTTTTTGGTTCTTTATAAAAGTTTGTATTATTTTATTTCTTTTTCTATGGATTAGGGCTACTTTACCAAGATATAGATATGATCAATTAATGCGTTTAGGTTGGAAGATATTTTTACCTTTAACGCTTTTTTGGATTGTTTTAACCTCTAGTTATTTAATATACTTTGAAAAACTTTAAATTATAAAATAAATGAAGAACAATTTTTTCACTTTTCTTAAAAAAGCCTTTCTATTAGAGATTCTTGATGGTTTATATCTAACCATTAAATATTTTTTTAAAAAAAAAGTTACTATAAATTATCCATTTGAAAAAGGTTATATAAGTCCAAGGTTTAGAGGAGAGCATGCATTAAGAAGATATGACTCAGGTGAAGAAAGGTGTATTGCCTGTAAATTGTGTGAAGCTGTTTGCCCTGCTCAAGCCATTATAATAGACGCTGAGCCAAGAGACGATGGTTCAAGAAGAACTACCAGATACGATATTGATATGACTAAATGTATTTATTGTGGTTTTTGTCAGGAGTCTTGTCCNGTTGATGCTATTGTTGAAGGACCTAACTTTGAATTTGCTACTGAAACTAGGGAGGAGTTAATATATGATAAGAAGAGATTACTTGATAATGGAGACAGGTGGGAAATGGAAATTGCTCAAAACTTAGATTCAGAATCAAAGTATTTATAAGATGACACTAATATTTACTATTTTTGCTGGAATTTTGATATTTTCAAGTTTTATGGTTATAATTTCAGTTAATCCTGTATATTCAGTGCTATATTTAATTTTTAGTTTTTTCAATGCAGCTATAATTTTCCTTTTGTCTAATGCTGAATTTTTAGCTATGACAATTTTAATTGTTTATATTGGTGCAGTTGCAGTTCTTTTTTTGTTTGTTGTGATGATGCTTAATATCAATGTAATTAAGGTTAAAGAAGGTTTTTTAAAATATTTACCATTTGGAATTTTATTAATTTCTATTTTTCTTGTAGAATTATCTCTTATTTTTATTGAATTTAAAATTTTTCCTGATTCAAACTCTAAAATAAATATTAATAATTTATATTTATCCGGAAAAACAAATACAGAATCAATAGGTCTATTTTTATATACAGATTATTTTATAATTTTTCAATTGTCCGGATTTGTTCTTCTTGTTGCAATGATCGGAGCAATTGTTTTAGCNTATCAAAAAAATGAAAATGTTTTAAGTCAAAAAATTAGTTATCAAAATTCTGTTTTAAAAAAGGATCTGATTAAGCTTCATGACTTTAAGAATAAATCATAGTTATTATTTCTAATGGATATTTTCTTTTATCTTTTTCTTTCCTCAGTAATCTTTTCAATTGGTCTATTAGGAATTTTTATAAATAAAAAAAATGTTATTACAATTTTAATGTCAATTGAATTAATGTTACTTTCAGTTAACATTAATTTTATTGGATTTTCATTTCACTTAAATGATCTTACNGGACAGATTTTTTCTTTATTTATATTAGTCGTTGCTGCTGCTGAAGCAGCAGTTGGGTTGGCTATTTTNACTATTTTTTTTAAAAAAAGTGGTTCTATTAGTGTAGAGAAAATTAATAAAATGAAAGGTTAAAAGAGATGTACTTCCTGTCAGTCTTTTTGCCTTTATTTAGTTTTATTTTCTGTATTGTTTCAAATAAAAGACTTTCCGATATTAAAGTAGAATTTATTGTTTGTTCATTTTTATTAATTTCTACATTAATGGCAATATTAAGTTTTTTTAATATTTCTGAGATAGAGTCAAGTGAAATCGTAATATTAGGAGACTGGTTAACATCTGGAGGATTTTATATCAATTGGTCACTTAGTTTTAACAGGCTTTCAGCAATTATGGTTGTTGTTGTAAATCTTGTATCACTTTTAGTTCATATTTATTCAATTGGATATATGGCAAATGATGATAATAAAATTGTTTTTCTTGGATACCTTGGTTTATTTACTTTCTTTATGCTTATTTTAGTCACTTCATCTAATCTTATTCAATTATTTTTAGGTTGGGAAGGTGTTGGTTTAACATCTTATCTTTTAATAGGTTTTTGGAGTTATAAAGATTCTGCTAACAAAGCAGCATTAAAAGCTTTTGTAGTTAATAGAGTTGGTGATTTTGGATTTTTATTAGGTATTTTTACTATTTTTATTGTTTTTGGAACAGTGAATTTTGATGAAATATTTATTCTAGTCGATACACAAAAGAGTACTTTTTTCAACTTTCTTGGTATGGAATTTAACTCATTAACTTTGATTTCAATACTATTATTTATTGGATGTATGGGGAAATCTGCTCAATTTGGACTTCATACTTGGTTGCCAGATGCAATGGAGGGCCCAACTCCAGTTTCAGCATTGATTCATGCNGCAACAATGGTTACTGCAGGTGTTTTTTTNTTAGTTNTAATGTCACCGTTAATNGAAAANTCNGATTTTGCTCAAAATTTNATAATGATTATTGGANCTTTAACATCATTNTTTGCAGCATCTGTAGCTTTAGCTCAANATGACATTAAAAAAATNATTGCTTATTCTACATGTAGTCAATTGGGTTATATGTTTATAGCAATAGGNTCTTCAGCTTATGGTNTAGCAATGTTTCATCTTGTAACTCATGCTTTTTTTAANGCATTATTATTTTTAGGAGCAGGTTCAGTAATTCATTCAATGTCAGATGAACAAAATATTAAGAAAATGGGTGGTTTATATTCTAAAATTCCAGTAACTTATTTCTTAATGCTAATTGGCACGTTATCATTAGTTGGGTTCCCTTTTTTTAGTGCTTATTATTCTAAAGACCTTATTCTAGAAGTTTTATATTTAGATAATTCTTTATTCAAAAGCTATGCTTATATTGTTGCTATAATAGTAGTATTCCTAACATCATTTTACTCATTTAGATTGTTGATTTGTGTTTTTCATGGGGAAAATAATTCTGATGAAAAAGTTTTAGCACATGTCCATGAATCTCCTAATACAATGATTTTACCACTAATTGTTCTATCTTTTTTTTCTATTTTTAGTGGACTAATTTTCCATGATTATTTTTTTGGCGTAGATTCAATATTATTTTGGAAAGATACTATATATAATATTTCTCAAACTGAAACACCAGTATTGGTTAATGATCTTCCTATCTATATTAAAAAATTACCTTTGTTAATGATGTTGCTTGGTCTTACTTTTGTGATTTTACTATATAGTTATTTAAAAAATGTGAGATTATTTTTTAAAAAAAATCTTCGTTTCTTTTATCTTTTTTTAAAAAACAAATGGTATGTAGATGAAATATATAAGTTTCTCATTATTGGTCCAATCAATAATTTAGGTAGAGGTTTTTGGAAATCTATTGATGAGGAATTTATTGATAATATTGGTCCAAATGGTATTTCAAAAGTTGTTAAAAGGTTAGGTTTTTTTATTTCAAGTCTTCAAACTGGTTATTTATATCATTATGCATTAACTGTTATAATTGGTTTAACAATTTTTATTAGTATTTATTTTTATGTAATTTAATATGCTTGATATTGCAATTCTACCCCTTTTGATTTTAATCCCTTTAATAGGTATAGTATTTGTTTTGTTATCTGTTGAAGATGACGGAAATTCAATTCAAGCCAAAAAATCAGCACTTTGGACTTCTGTAATCAATTTTTTATTATCATTATATATCCCATTAAACTTTGATAAGGATATCCCTCATTTTCAGTTTGTTAATTCAGTTTCTTGGTTAAATAATGATAACTTAAAGTTTTCTCTTGGAATAGATGGCATATCTTTTCCTTTTATAATGTTATCAACATTATTGATACCTCTATGTATTCTTTTTTTGTGGCATAGTAAAAAAGTAAAAATAAAATCTTATCTTTCTGCGTTTTTAATTTTAGAGAGCTTTTTAATTGGTTCTTTTGGAGCTTTAGATCTTTTTTCATTTTATATTTTTTTTGAAAGTATCTTAATTCCTATGTATTTAATTATTGGAATTTGGGGGGGAGATAGAAGAATATATTCTGCATATAAGTTTTTTTTGTATACTCTTTTAGGTTCTGTTTTAATGTTGGTTGCTATAATTTTTCTTTATCAGGAATTTGGAACAACATATATCCCAACAATTTTAGATTTAAGTCTTCCTTTTTATATTCAGGTTTGGCTATGGCTTGCATTTTTTTCTTCTTTTGCTGTAAAAATTCCAATGTGGCCCTTTCATACTTGGTTGCCTGATGCTCATGTAGAGGCTCCAACTGAAGGTTCAGTTATTTTAGCTGGGATACTTTTAAAATTAGGTGGTTATGGATTTATTAGATTTAACTTATCAATGTTACCAGATGCATCGATTTTTTTTACACCTTTTATTTTTGCACTTTCACTTGTAGCTATAATTTATACTTCAGTAATAGCTTTGGTTCAAAAAGATATGAAAAAATTAATAGCATACTCTTCAGTAGCTCACATGGGATTTGTAACATTAGGAATTTTCTCGTCAAATATGCAGGGTTTGCATGGTGCAATTACTCAAATGATATCTCATGGCTTAATATCCGCTGCTTTATTTTTTTCAATTGGTTCAATTTATAATATTTATAAAACAAAAGAGATTAATTTTTTTAGTGGTTTAGGTAATATTATGCCAAACTTATCAGTATTCTTTTTAATTTTTAGCCTATCAGCAATTGGCTTTCCTGGAACTAGTGGATTTATTGGAGAGTTTTTAACACTTTTAGCTGTTTTTAGTAATAATACTTTTATAGCTTTCTTTGCTTCCACAGGAATTATACTAGCTGCAGCATATATGTTATTATTATATAAGAATGTATTTTTGGGAGAAATGAATAAAAACGTTGTTATAAATAAGAATGATATAAAATATAACGAAATTTTTATTTATTCTATTTTAGTAATCTTAATACTAATCATTGGAATTAAACCAAATATTTTGTTAGATTATTCAACTTCATCTTTAGAGAGAATTATGTCTTTATACCCAATATCAATCTTATAAAATGGATTCCTTTTCTTTTACTCCTGAAATATTTTTAGTTTTATGTGTTCTATTTTTTGTTTTAATTGGACCATTTATTAAAAATAAAAGTTATGTCCTTATTACTTACTTATCTCTTTTTTCAGTTATAATTGCTCAATTCTTAGTTTTTAAAAATATTTTTCATTATGAAGAAATTTTCAATAATTTTTTTGTGATTGATTCTTTTAGCTCTTTCATTAAATCACTCCTCCTAATTGGAAGTGGAATTATTCTTTATGTTTTTCTTACAACTAATAATAATAAAAATATTAACCGAATTGAGTTTCCAATTTTATTAGTTTTATCACTTATAGGAATGATGTTAATGGTTTCATCTAATGATATATTATCATTATTTATTTCAATGGAGCTTCAAAGTCTTGCATTATATATTTTAGTTTCTTTTGAAAGAGATGATATTAATTCATCAGAAGCAGGAGTGAAATATTTTGTATTAGGTAGTTTGTCAACGTGTATTTTTCTTTTTGGAGCAAGTTTAATTTATGGTTGTTTTGGAACAACTAATTTTTCAGAAATTTCTAATCTTATTAGTCAGTTTAATCAAATACCGATGATCTTAACTATCGGTGTAGTATTTATTTTGGTATCACTATCTTTAAAAATATCTGCAGCTCCATTTCATATGTGGACACCAGATGTTTATCAAGGTTCTCCTACTATAATTACAGCATACCTATCAGTTGTTCCAAAGATCGCTGCTTTTGCAGTTATTATAAGATTCTTAGTTTTTCCATTTGGAGAAATAACTATTGATTGGGGTAAAATTATCCTGATATTATCAATTACATCTATGATTGTTGGTTCCTTGGGTGCTTTGCAGCAAACCGAAATTAAGAGATTATTAGCATACAGTACAATTAACCATGTTGGTTTTATGCTTATTGGATTAGTTCCTGGAACTGAAGATGGAATCATAGCAATTTGCATATATTTAATGCTTTATCTTTTAATGAATCTTGGAGTTTTTGTTATTATTTTAAATCTAAAAAGAGATAACGTAAATGTGACTTCTCTGAAAGACTTAAGTGGTTATTTCAATAATAATCAGTTTATGACTTTTTGTATGGCAGTTTTTATGTTTTCTATGGCAGGCATTCCACCATTATCCGGCTTTTTAGGAAAATTAATTGTTTTAAATGTAGCTATTGATAATAATTTGATTTTCTTAGCTATTGTTGGAGTCCTCTCGTCAGTAATTGCCGCTTATTATTATTTAAGAATTATAAAATTAATGTTTTTTGATCCTCCAATAGAAGAAATGGATAGCAAAGTTGGATTTGATACCAAAATTCTTTTATCTGTTTTAGCTTTTTTAAATGTTACAATTTTATTTTATCCAAAGTTTTTTCTAGATTTATCTGCTTCAATTACATTTTCATTATTTTCGGTAAATTAAAAATGTTTGAAACCTTTAATTATATCTTTTTAGAGAGATCAATTAGCACCAATATGGAGATTAAAAATATTAAAGAGAAATTTAAATTTAAAAATTCTATAGCACTACTTTCAAAAGTTCAAACAGGGGGAAAAGGAAGATCAAATAATAAATGGTATAGCAATGATGGTGATCTAACATGTTCTTTTCTTGTGAATCAAAAATTTAAACTTGATAATTTAGGACAACTCAATATTTTAATGAGTGTTTCAATAATTCAAGCACTTAAAAAAATATATAAAAAATTAAACTTTAAATTAAAATGGCCCAATGATATTTACCTTAATGAAAAGAAAATTGGAGGAATTTTAATAGAAACAAATATAAAAAAAAATCGTATTAATTATTTGATAGTTGGTGTTGGAATTAATATAATTTCATCACCTAATAATTTAAATTATGAAACAACAAAATTATCTGAGTTTTCTAAAAATCTAGAACCAAAAAAAATTTTCTTTTCTATCACTGATTATATATTTAAAAATATTAATGATTGGGAAGAAAATGGATTTTCTTTTTATAAAAAAACTTGGTTAAAAAATTCAAAAGACTTAGGTAAGGAGATTTTAATTAGAAAAGATAATAAATTTTTTAACGGCAAATTTTTAAAAATTGATGATAACGGTTCTATAATGATAAAAAACAAGAATGAAAATCTTTTAGTTTTTCCATTTGGAGAAGTAATTTAATATATGATTCTTGCAATTGATATAGGTAATACAAATGCTATGTTTTGTATTTTTAAAAAGCTTAAAATTGTTAAAACATTTAAATTACAAATTAACAAATTAAATACAAAGAAACAATTAAATGAAGTTCTAATTATAATTTCTTTATATTCAATTAAAGGAATAATTATTAGCAGTGTTGTTCCAAAAAAAAATAAAATTTTTAAATCTTTTTTTATTGAAAATTTAAATATTAATCCTTATTTTACTGATAACTTGCTTTCGAAATTTTCAATAAAAACTAAGATTAAAAATAAATTGGAGATTGGCTCAGATAGACTTGTAAACGTTATATATGCAATAAAAATAACAAAACCACCGATTCTTCTTATTGATTTTGGAACTGCTACAACTATTGATTATATTAATGAAGATTCAGTTTATGAAGGGGGAATAATTTCGTCTGGAATTGACCTTTCCTTAAAATGTTTGCATGAATATACAGCTAAATTACCTTTAGTTTCATTCTCAAAAACTAAATATATTATTGGTAACTCTACTAAAAGTGCTATTAGATCTGGTTTTTTTTGGGGTTATATATCAATGATTGAGGGTCTGATTAAAAGAATTAGATCTGAGAAAAAGGTTAATCCAAAAATTATTTTGACAGGAGGTAACGCTAATTCTTTTAAAGACTATATAAAAAANATTTATTTAATTGATAAAAATTTAACTTTAAAAGGACTTAATTTTATATATAGGAAATTAATTTAATATGAATGAAATAATAGAAAAATTTAATAAAAGTGATCTAATTTTTATTCCTCTTGGAGGTTCAGGAGAGATTGGAATGAATTGTAATCTATATCATTACAAAGATAGTTGGTTAATGGTTGATTTAGGAGTTACCTTCAANGATGAAAGGGTTGAATCAGCAGATCTTTTTATGCCTGATCTTGATTTTATATTTAAAAGGAAAGATAAACTATGTGGGATTATATTAACTCATGCTCATGAAGATCATATTGGAGCTATGCCTTATCTTTACGAAGAATTAAATAAAGTTCCTATTTTTACGACTGCTTTNACTGCTTCAGTTTTAAAAAGAAAATTTATAAGTACTGTAAACAAAAATACAAAAATAAATTTACTTGAATATAATAAAAGAACTAAATTAGGACCTTTTGATATAGAAATTTTAGCACTAACCCATTCCATTCCTGAACCTAATGCTGTTATTATTAAAACAGAAAAAGGTAATATTTTTCATACAGNAGATTGGAAAATTGATCCAACGCCACTTGTAGGAAATGCAATAGATGAAAAAAAGATTAATGAAATTACAAGTGAAGGTATTCATACTCTTGTATGTGACTCTACAAATGTTTTTAATATCAAGCCATCAGGATCAGAAAACGATGTAAGGGATAATTTAAAGAAGGTTTTTAGGGAAAATACTAAAGGGAAAATAGTTATAACATGTTTTGCCTCAAATATTGCAAGACTAGAAACTATCGCATTCGTGTCAAAAATATACAACAGAAGTTGTATTCTTATTGGCAGATCATTGAAAAGAATATATGAATCTGCAGCTGAAAATGGATATTTAACTAAAATTGATAAATTTTTAAATGAGATTGAAGGCAAAAACCTTCCTGATGAAAATACTGTAATAATATGTACAGGAAGTCAAGGCGAAAATAGAGCAGCGCTCTATAAACTTTTGAATGGAAATAATAATAATTTCAATGTTAATTCCAATGATTTAGTTATCTTTTCTTCAAGGGAAATTCCTGGTAATGAAACTCAAATTAATAGTTTAAAAAATAAAATAAGAAAAATAGGTTGTAAAATTTTAGATCATAATAACTCAATGCTTCATGTATCAGGTCATCCATCAAAAGCTGAGTTATCAAAAATGTATGGNTGGGTTAANCCTGAGATATTAATTCCTGTTCATGGAGAGTACCNACATTTACTTGAACATTCTAGATTTGCAAAGGAATCTGGAATTAATTCAACAATTTTAGTTGAGAATGGAGATGTTGTTTTTTTAGATAATAAAAAAAAATCTAGGATTATTGAAAAGGTTTTTACTGGAAGAAAAGCTCTAAAAGGAAATAGAATTTTACCAATAAATAAAAGAGTTTTTGATAATCANAAAATGGTAAATTTTGANGGAGAAATTCTTNTCGTGATTATTTTAGATATAAATGATAATCTNAATNTNGACCCAATNNTNATGTNACCAACGATNTTGGATGTTGATGATGAAATTGAAAANGATAAAATTAAAGATTATATAAAAGAACTTTTAATTNAACTGGAAGAAAAGGGTTTTACTGATAATATATTAGAAGATTATATTAGAAAAAAAATTAGAAATTATATGAATAAATATTTTGGATTAAAACCTTTAACTGAAGTTAAAATAATAAGGTCAAATTAGAGAGGGAAGATGATTACAAAATTTAACCATGTTGCTATTGCAGTTCCAGATTTAAAAAAAGCATCCGAAAAATATAGAGACGTTTTAGGTGCAAAAGTTTCAAAAGTTCACGACTATTCTGATCATGGAGTAAGTGTAGTCTTTATAGANTTACAAAACTCTAAAATTGAATTAATGGAACCTTACGGTAATGATTCTCCAATTCAAAAATTTCTTCAAAAAAATATGAATGGAGGAATTCATCATATTTGTATTGAGGTTAAAGATATAAATAAAATTNTAAAAAACTTTAATGATCGAGGTATTAGGATTCTTGGGGACGGAAATCCAAAAATTGGTGCGCATAATAAACCAGTCATTTTTCTTCATCCTAAAGAGTTTAATGGTACTTTGATTGAAATTGAGCAGGAATAAGTTTTGTCTATAATCAGTTCATTAGCTTTATATTTTATCATATGGTGGATTTGTTTNTTTCTATTTTTNCCNATTGATATTGCTAATCAAAGCAAAGTNGAAAATGGNAATGATCCNGGTGCACCNGAACAACCTAANTTAAAGAAAAAATTTCTTTTAACAACTATATTNTCATTTTTTGTCTGGTTATTNATTTTTATATTTATAAAGTTAGCAAATAATGAAACTATCTAATTTCTTTATACCAACACAAAAAGAAACACCATCAGAAGCAAAGATTCCNTCACATAAACTNATGNTAAGATCTGGTATGATAAGAATGGAACTTTCTGGAATTTATTCATGGCTTCCTCTTGGTTTTAAAGTTNTTAATAAAATTCAAAAAATAATAGAAAAAAAACATGAAGAGAAAAATATTAATCAAATATTAATGCCAACTATACAAGCTGCTGAAATATGGAAAAAAAGCAATAGATATGAAAGTTATGGAAAAGAAATGCTTCGAATTACAGATAGAAATAATAAAGAACTTTTGTANGGTCCAACTAACGAGGAAATGATCACTCTTCTAGGAAGTGACTATATTAGAAGTTATAAATCATTACCAATTAATTTATTTCATATTCAAACAAAATTTAGAGATGAAATTAGACCACGATTTGGGGTAATGAGAGCCAGNGAATTTATAATGAAGGATGCATATAGTTTTGATAAAGATAAAGATTCAGGAATTAGAACGTATGAAATGTTTTTCAATTTATACTTAGATATTTTTAAAAACTTAGGTGTTGATATAATNCCTGTAAAAGCTCTAAGTGGCGAAATCGGAGGGGATTTATCTCATGAGTTTCATCTTNTTTCTAAAGGTGGAGAGTCAGAAATTAAGTTGGACCCTAAATTAGATTTATCAGATAANAAGAAACTTGATTATAANGATTTTTCTAATTANTATACTTCTACTTCAGAATATTTTGAAGCAGACACTGAAAATAATTTTGAAGCTATTTCAAAGAAAAGTATCGAACTTGGGCATATTTTTTTATTTGGAGATAAATATTCAAAATCATTTAATTTTAAAATAAATTCAACTGATGGCAGTTTATATCCATATATGGGTTCATATGGAATTGGTTTGTCTAGAATNCCAGCAGCCATAATTGAAAATAATTTTGATGATAAAGGAATAATNTGGCCAAAAGAGATNTCTCCTTTTGATTTAATAATTNTNAATTTNCAACCTGANAATGTTGAATGTATNGAATTTTCAGANAAAATATATAANGATCTTAAATNAAAAGGTATAGATGCANTATATGATGACAGAAAAGATCGTGTNGGAGTNAAATTTAGTGATGCAGATTTAATTGGAATNCCTNTACAAATAATNNTTGGAAAAGAATATATTNAAAATTCTGTTNTACAGATAAAAGNNAGATCNACTGGCAAAGAATATAATTTTAANAANACTGAGGCTTTAAATAAAATTCTTCAAAAGCTTAAANNATGATNACTTTTTTTGATATATGGGTTTCAAAAAGATATTTATTACCNAAAACTAAGGATAGTTTTTTTTCTATCATAACAATTTTTTCATTTTTAGGAATATCGCTAGGAGTTGCAACTTTAATAATTGTAATGTCAGTTATGAATGGTTTTAGAGAAGAATTAACTTCTAAAGTACTCGGAATAAATGGTCAAATGAAAGTAAAACTTTATAATAATCAAAAAATAAATAATTATGAAAATATTGTGAGTTTGTTAAAGGAGACTAATCCTTTAGTCACAACACATCCTACTATACTTAGTCAGGGTTTAATAAATTTTAAAAATTTATCGACCGGTGTTTTAATTAAAGGATTAGAAATTGAAAATTTAAAAGAAAGAAAATTATTAAGTAACAAATTAAGTAAGGACACGTTAAGTGAATATAAAAAAAATAATGGAATCTTAGTTGGAAATAGATTAAAAGAAAAATTTAATCTTAAAAAAAACGATTTCGTTAATCTTATTTCTCCACAAGGTTTTAAAACTCCATTTGGCAAATTAACGACTTCACAAAACTATAAAATTATAGGTTTTTTTGAAACAGGAATGTACGAATATGATCTTTCTTTAATAATAATGCCCCTTAAAAACTTACAGACTTTTCTTGGTGTTAATAGAAATCAAGTAGATAGTATTGAGATATTTGTTAATGATTTTAAATCTGTAAATCAATTTTCTAAAAATATTAAAAATATAATTCCTAAATACTTTGAAGTTGTTGATTGGAGAGAATTAAATCCTTCATTATTTAATGCAATAGAAGTTGAGAGAAATGTTATGTTTTTGATTCTCTTTTTAATAATATTAGTAGCAGCTTTTAATCTTATTTCGTCAATGATAATGCTTGTTAATAATAAAAAGAAAGATATTGGGATTTTAAGAACCTTAGGAGTCACAAAATATCAATTATTAAAAATATTTATTATAAATGGGTTTTCTATAGGTTTAATTGGAACTTTTTTAGGTGTTATATTAGGTATTAGTTTTTGTTTAAATATAAATGAAATAAAATCATTTCTTGAGTTATTGACTGATTCAAACTTATTTGCAGAGGAAATATATTTTTTCTCAAAGCTTCCAATAATTATAAACCTAAATGAGATAATATTGATTATTAGTATTGCATTGACCTTATCTTTTTTAGCAACTATTTACCCCTCTTATAAAGCTTCAAAAATAGAACCTATCCATTTAATTAAATGGGAGTAAAATTGTATTGTTAAACTTAATAAATATTTCTCAATTTTATAAGCAAGGAAATGAAAAAATTAATGTTCTAGATAAAATAAATCTAGAAATTAAAAAAAACATAAATGTAGGTATATTAGGTCCATCAGGATCCGGCAAAACTTCATTTCTTAATATAATAGGATTATTAGAAAATTGTAAAAATGGGACAGTTATTATAAACGAAATAAATTGTTCTGAATTAAATTCAGAAGAAAAAACTTTTTTTAGAAGAAAAAATATTGGTTTTATCTTTCAAAATAATCAACTTTTAGAAGATTTTACATGTGAAGAAAATGTAGCATTACCGTTAATTTTAAATGGTCATAGTTATAAAAAATCAATTATGAATGCTCAAGATTTATTAATAAAATTAGGTTTAAAAAATAGATTAAAAATGAAACCTTCATTGCTCTCTGGTGGAGAGCAACAAAGAGTTGCAATTTTAAGAGCATTAATAAAAAAACCAAAAATACTTTTATCTGATGAACCAACCGGAAGTTTGGACGATAAAAATGCTAAAGAAGTTTTTAAACAAATTATTAATTTATCACAAAATCAAAATACTATTACTATAACAGCAACTCATAATCATGAATTATTATCTGAATTTGATGTTTGTTATAAGATCAATAAAGGAAAATTAGTTGAGTTCTAGTCAATTTATTCATATAAGAAATTATACTCAATATTCACTATCTTTGGGTGCGTTGAGGATAAATGATTTGATAAATTATTGTATTAAAAACAAATCACCAGCAATAGGAATTTCTGATAAAAACAATCTGTTTGGTTCTATGGAGTTTTCTCTTGATTGTGTAAAACATGGAGTTCAACCAATAATTTCTTGTGATTTAAGTGTTGTAGATGAAAATTATAATTCTGGGAATATATTACTTACTGTCAGTTCAAAAACGGGATATGAAAGTCTTTCAAAACTAGTTACCTTATCATATTTATCAGAAAATAGAACAAATAATCCATTCATAACATTTGATGAATTATCAGAAAACAACGATGGTTTGATTTGTTTATCTGGAGGTAAAGATGGCTTAATAAATAATAATTACTTAAATTTAGGTAAAGATAAATCATTAGAATTAATTAATAATTTTTTAAGTATTTTTAAAAATAATTTTTTTTTTGAAATTCAAAGAATTAAAAAGCTGGAAGTTGATCCTTATATTGAATTTCTAGTTAATCTTTCTTTAGAAAAAAAAATACCTTTAATAGCAACAAATGAAAATTATTTTTTAGAAAAAAAGTTTCATGAATCACATGATGCATTAATTTGTATTTCTCAGCAGAAATACATTGATTCTGAAAATAGAAAGAAAATTAATGTTGAAAGTTTTTTAAAAAAACCAAATGAAATGGTAGAGCTTTTTGAAGATCTACCAAATGCTATTTCTAATACTTTAAAACTTTCACAAAGATGTTCTTTTTTACTAAAAGAAAAAGAACCTAATTTACCAAAAGTTTCTGGAAAATTAAATGAAGATGATATTTTGAGAAATAACTCTTTGAGTGGATTAGAAGATAAATTTAAGATAAAAAAAATTCTAAGTCATGAAAAAGATAATTATAAAAAAAGACTTCATTATGAATTAGGAGTTATTTCAAAAATGGGATACTCAGGTTATTTTTTAATTGTTTCAGATTTTATTCAGTGGGCAAAAAAAAATAAAATACCTGTTGGTCCAGGTAGAGGTTCAGGCGCAGGTTCATTGGTTGCATGGTGTTTAACAATTACTGATTTAGATCCCATAAGATTTGGTCTTTTATTTGAAAGATTTCTTAACCCAGAAAGAGTTTCTATGCCTGACTTTGATATAGATTTTTGTATGGATAAAAGAGATGAAGTTATAAAATATGTGCAAGATAAGTATAGACATGATTGTGTTGCACAAATCATTACATTTGGATCATTTCAAGCCAGAGTAGCACTCAGAGATGTTGGGAGAGTTCTTCAAATTCCATATGATCAAGTTGATAAATTATGTAAATTAATTCCCTATAATCCAGCCAAGCCAACTTCACTAAAAGATGTCGTTAAGTATGATAAAAAGATAAAAGAAATTATTAATAGTCAAAAAATAATTGAGAAATTATTTGAAATTTCAACTCAATTAGAAGGTTTATTGAGACATGCATCTACTCATGCAGCTGGTGTTGTAATATCTGATAAACCATTAGTAGAAATTTTACCATTATATAAAGACTCTAAATCAAGTTTTCCAGTTACTCAATTTTCTATGAAATATGTTGAAAAAGTTGGACTAGTTAAATTTGATTTTTTAGGATTAAAAACTCTAACAGTTATTGAAAAAACTTGTAAATTATTAGAAGAAAAAAATATTAATATAAATCTTGATTCATTGCCCTTTGACGATGAAAAGACTTTTAAGATTTTAAAGAGTGGACAAACAGTTGGNATTTTTCAGTTTGATGGAAAGGGGATGAGAGATACAATTATTCAAATTAAGCCAGATCGTTTTGAAGATTTAATAGCAATCGTTTCTCTTTACAGACCAGGTCCAATGGACAATATACCATTATATATTAAAAGAAAAAAAACCGAGGAAGCTATAAATTATATTCATGAAGATTTAAAAGAAATCTTAGACGAAACATATGGAATTATGGTTTATCAAGAACAAGTTATGCAAATTGCTCAAAAATTAGCAGGCTTTAGTCTAGCTAAAGCAGATTTATTGAGAAGAGCTATGGGTAAAAAAATTAAAGCAGAAATGGAATCACAAAAAATAAATTTTATAGAAGGTTGTGCAAATAATAATATCAAAAAAAACAAAGCAGAAAATTTATTTGATGAAATTGAAAAATTTGCAGGATATGGTTTTAATAAAAGTCATGCAGCTGCTTATGCATTAATATCTTATCAAACTGCTTATTTAAAAGCTAATTATCCAATGGAGTTTTTATGTGCGTCAATGGAATGTGAAATTAATAATATCGATAAACTTGGAATTTTTTGCAAGGAAGTCAAGAATCTTGGGTTTAAAATATTTAAACCTGATATAAATAAATCTCATGAATCTTTTAAAGTTGTTTATGATAAATCTGAGGCAATAGGAATAAATTATGCGTTAGGAGCAATAAAAAATATTGGTGAAAATTCTATAAAATATCTTGTAAATGATAGAAAAAAAAGCGGAAAATTTTCCTCATTAATTGATTTGCTAAAACGAATTGATAACGCAGTGCTTAATAAAAGACAATTAGAAAGTCTGATATTTTCTGGAGCAATGAACTCTATTGAAACTAACCAATTTTTTTTGGAAAAAAATCTTGAAAAAATTATTAAATTTAATTCTAATTTTCATAAAAATATTAATAAATTTCAGGGAAATCTCTTTGATCAAAATCATTTTGATCAATCTCAATTTAATTCTAAAGGTTTTAAAAAGTGGGATACAAGTACTATCTTAAAAAAAGAATATGAGTCTATTGGCTTTTATTTATCAAAACATCCAATAGAACATTTTGAGAATTTTTATAATCAAGATAGTTTTTCGAAGTTAAATTTTATAAATGATTTTATTGAGAACAATCAAAATAAAAATATGAATTTTTCGTCCCTTGTAATAGTTAATAATATTATTCAAAGAAAATCAAAATTAGGTAAAAAATATGCATTTTTTAGTTTTTCTGATGATACTTCAGAATTAGAAGTTATCTGTTTTTCTGAAACGTTAGATAATTTAATCAAAGTACCAAACTTAGGAGATCTATGTATTATAAATTTAGAAATAATATATAATGACGAATCAGCTAGATTAGTTCTAAAATCACTTAAAAAAATTGAATCTGATAAGGCACTAGTTAATTATAAATTAATGATAGAAGTTAATTTAGCGTCTGTTGATTTAAACAATTTAAATTTAATTTTAAGTAAAAGAAATAAAGGAAATAATTCGTTGAGTTTTTTAGTTAAAGATGATGATTTAAATCTACTGATAAAAAGTAAGGAAANTTTCTCCTTGGATCTTGATTTNTTAAACGATCTTAAAGAAATTCAAGGCATAACAAAAATTAGTAAAATAAATTAATTTTTAATACTTGAATTAAANCAATTTTGAATGTAGATTTTTTAAAAATTCGCACACAATACAAGTTACCGGTGTAATTAAACGTATTGTGGAGGTATAACCGGAGAAAAACTATGAACTTGGAAAAAGTTAATATTAAAAATCTATTAGAAGCTGGCATTCATTTTGGTCATAAAACTAAACGTTGGAATCCAAAGATGGAAGAATATATATATGGTGAAAGAAATGGGATTCANATAATAGATTTAAAACAAACATTANATCTATTTCTTAAAGCATTAGAATATATTAAAAATGTTTCTGCTCAAAATAAAAATATTTTATTTGTAGGTACAAAAAGACAGGCTTCAGAAATTATCTCAGCCACAGCTATGAATTGTGAGCAATATTATATAAATAANAGATGGTTAGGTGGTATGCTAACAAATTGGGATACTATTCAAAACTCNATNAGAAAGCTAAAAGATATGGAAGAACTTTTGAGTGGAGATCAAATAAATACTTATACAAAAAAAGAATCTTTAAAATTCGAAAAGAGTGTGACTAAATTAAACAAAGCACTTGGTGGGATTAAAAATATGAATGGTAAACCAGATTTATTATTTATCATTGATACTAATAGAGAATTTCTTGCTGTTCAAGAGGCTAATAAAATTGGAATTCCAATAGTTGCAGTTGTGGATTCAAATTCAAATCCAGAAGGAATCGATTATCCAATTCCAGGAAATGATGATGCTATGCGCGCTATTGAATATTATTGTTCTACAATTTCTAATGCAATTATAGATGGTAGAAAAAATATAAAGTCTAATCCANATAAAAAAATACCAAATTCTTAATAATAAAAATTATAAAAATTTTTTTAAATGATAACATCTGAAAATATAAAAAAACTAAGAACTAAAACTGGTGCTGGAATGATGGATTGCAAGAAAGCATTGGAAGAGGTTAACGGAGACCTTAACGCAGCTGCTGATTGGTTAAGAAAAAAAGGAATAAGTACTGCACAGAAAAAATCTTCAAGGGATGCATCAGAAGGTTTGATTACTATTTCTTTAAATTCTAATATAGCATCAATAATCGAAATTAACTGTGAAACAGACTTTGTTGCTAGGAATGAAGATTTTCAAAACTTCTGTTTAAGTCTATCAGACTTAATTCTAGAAAAAAAAATAACTAATCTAGAAGAATTAAGTGAAGTAAATTTTAAAGAGGGCTCTAAAGTTAAAGATGGATTAACTGCAATGATAGCAAAAGTTGGAGAAAACTTAGTTATTAAAAGAATGAAATTTATAAGCGAAAAAAGTTTGAAGGCTCAAAAATATATTCATAATTCTGTAAATGAAAATTCTGGCAAAATAGGAGTCGTCTTGTCATATCTATGTGATAAAGATTTTAACGAAGAAAGTATATTTTCAAAGAATCTTTGTATGCATATTGCTGCAATGGAACCAAAATCTATCAATAGTGATGATTTAAATAAAAATTTAATTGAAAAAGAAAAAGAAATTTATTTTGAACAAATGAAGGATTCAGGCAAACCAAAAGAAATATTAGAAAAAATTATTGCTGGAAAAATTAATAAGTTTTATGAAGAAGTATGCTTATTAGAGCAGTTCTTTGTAATTGATAATAAAATGAAAATTAAAGATTCAATTAAAAAATTTGAAAAAGAAAATAATTGTAATTTCGAAATTAAGGNTTTTACTTTTTTTAAAGTTGGAGAAGTAATTTAATTTTTTATAGTGAAAAAATTTAATTTTAAGCATATTTTATTAAAATTATCAGGGGAAGCCTTGATGGGAGAAAAAGATTTTGGAATTGATATTCCTACTATTGATTCAATAACTAGTCAAATTTCAACTATTTACAAAAATGGTATTAAAGTTTCAATTGTAGTTGGAGGAGGAAATATTTTTAGAGGATCCTCCGNACATTCAAAAGGAATGGATAGAACCTCTGCAGATTATACTGGGATGATGGCAACTGTTATTAATTCATTATTACTGCAAAGTTCACTAGAAAAGTTAAAAATACCAACAAGAATTTTATCTGCAATTAAAATGGATACAATATGTGAACCTTATATTAGGAGAAGAGCAATTAGGCATATTGANAAAAATAGAATTGTAATTTTTGCAGCTGGAACGGGNAATCCTTTTTTCACTACTGATACAGCAGCAGCNTTAAGAGCTTCCGAAATGAANTGTGATGTTATTTTTAAAGCAACAAAGGTTAATGGAATTTATGACTCNGATCCGATAACNAATAAAAAAGCAAANAGGTATGANGAAATTAGTTANAATGAAGTAATAAAAAATGATTTAAAAATTATGGATACCTCATCTATTTCTTTATCAAAAGAGAATAAAATTCCAATTATTGTTTTTTCATTGTTAGATCGAAATTCATTAGTTAAAGTATCTAGTGGGAAAGGTAATTTTACAATAATATATTAATAATAATTTTTATGGAATTTAAGATAAATGATTTAAGAGAAAAAATGTTAAAATCTATAGAAATTCTTAAAAAAGAATTTTCTGGATTAAGAACTGGAAGAGCATCTGTAGGATTAATCGAACCTGTTCAAGTGGAAGCTTACGGATCAAAAGTTCCAATTTCTCAAATAGCAAACATTGGCATTCCTGAACCAAGAATGTTGACAGTCCAAGTTTGGGATGCATCTTTAGTTGCAAGCGTGGAAAATGCAATTAGAACATCCAATCTAGGATTAAACCCAATGACAGAGGGAAATTTGATTCGATTGCCTATACCTGATCTTACTGAAGATAGAAGAAAAGAAATAGTAAAATTAGCCTCAAAGTATTCTGAAGACTCAAAAATCGTAATTAGAAATATAAGAAGAGATGCTATGGATAATATTAAGCTACATGAAAAAAAAAAAGAAATTTCTAAAGATGAATTATTTCAATTTTCTGATGAGATTCAAAAATTAACCGACGAATTAATTTTAGATATTGATAATTTGTACATAGAAAAGGAAAAAGATATTTTAAAAGTTTAATGAATAAAATTTTAGAAGTAAAAAATTTTCCAAAGCATATAGCTTTTATAATGGATGGAAATAGAAGATGGGCAAAAAAAAAAAATATACCCATTATTGAAGGGCATAAAATGGGCTCTAAAGTCATAAAAAAAATTGTTAAAAAGTCTTTAAAAGTTAATATAAAATATTTAACTTTTTTTGGATTTTCCACAGAAAATTGGAATAGGAAAGTATCTGAAGTTAATGACCTTCAAAATTTATTAGAATTTTATCTTGATAGTGAATTAGAAAACTTTATGACAAACAAAATTAACTTTTCAGTAATTGGCGAAATAAAAAAATTTAAAGGAACCATAATTAAAAAACTAGAAAATTTTCAACAAGTAACAAAAAAAAATAATAATTTATTTTTTATTTTAGCCCTAGGCTATGGTTCTAGGAGTGAAATAATAAACTCTATTTTAAAAATGAAGAATTATAAAAAAGAATCAGTTAATACAGAATTTCAAAAAAATTTGATGACTAATAAAATTCCTGATCCTGACTTGGTAATAAGAACTTCTGGGGAAATGCGTATTTCTAACTTTTTATTATGGCAAATTGCTTATTCTGAATTGTATTTTACAAAAACTCTTTGGCCAGATTTTGACTCATATAAATATCAACTAGCAATAAATAATTATATAAAAAGAAAAAGAAGATACGGTAGTGATATATTGTAGAAATTATGTTTATAACTCGTTTTTTTTCTTCAATAATTTTATTTTTTTTTGCATACTTGGCCTTTTTATATGATTTTTTTTTTATAATCTTTTTTATACATATTCTCTCATTTTTTTCTTGTTGGGAATTTATTCGACTACTAAATTACAAGTCAAATAATTATAATAAAGTCAATGTATTGAATAATTTTTATTTAACAAGATACAAATTATCACTTTTTGATTATTTTAATATTTTCTTAATACAAATTTTTCTTTTAATTTACGAAATTGATAAACTTTCCTTAGTTGCTTTATTTTTTTTATTAACTTTCTTTTGTTTTTTTTTAATACGAAAAAATAAAAATATAATTTATTTGATAGGAATCATATACATTGTTTTACCTTTTTTTATATTACTTTTTTTTAAGAATATGGATAAACTAGCTTTCTTTTTTCCTTTAATTTTTATTATTGTTATATCTACAGATATTGGCGCATATTTTTTTGGAAAATCATTTGGAGGACCAAAATTACTAAAAAGTGTTAGTCCAAAAAAAACATGGTCAGGTTTAATAGGAGGGATTATAATTTCAATATTTTCATCTCTTATTTATTATCAAAACTCAACTATCAATTTTGAATTTATTTTCTTGATTTTAGTACTTTCTGTATTTTGTCAAATAGGAGATCTTTTTGAATCATTTTTTAAAAGATTGTGTGGAGTCAAAGATAGTAGTAATTTAATACCTGGTCATGGTGGTGTGCTTGATAGATTAGATGGTGCTTTATTTTTAATTAATTTTATGTTTTTCTTGTATATTATAAATTTTGACTTTCAAAAGATATTAATAAGTTAATTATGAAGAAAAAAATTACAATTTTTGGNTCTACAGGTTCTGTTGGNAGATCTTCTCTNGATGTNTNTGNAGCCCATAANGATAAATTTTCCCTTATTGGTTTAACAATNAATAACAATTATAAANAACTAATANCACAAATTAAAAAATATTCACCAAAGGTNGTNGCTATAAAGGATAATGAAGCNTATAANTTATTTAATAAAGAGTATAATGATCCTAATTTGATTGTNTTGGGTGGTGAAAATTGTTTGATTGATATATTAGANTNTGAAGTNAANTTTATTATGGCTGGNATAGTNGGATCTGCAGGTCTTTTACCTGTAATTGAAGCAGCAAAAAAAGGTATTGATATTGGATTAGCTAACAAAGAAAGTTTAGTTTGTTCAGGTACAATTCTTAAAAAAATATTAAAAAAAAATAAGTCTAAAATTCTCCCTATAGATTCTGAGCATAATGCAATATTTCAGGTTTTTGAGGACTCTAATAAAAATGAAATTGACAAAATTATTCTCACTGCTTCTGGCGGACCATTTGTAGGTAAAAAAAAAGATGATTTAAAAAATATTTCTCCTCAACAGGCTATACTTCATCCGAACTGGCAAATGGGAAAAAAAATTTCCGTTGATTCAGCTACTTTAATGAATAAAGGACTCGAATTTATAGAAGCACATTATCTTTTTGATATGCCTTTAGAAAAAATTGANGTCTTAATTCATCCACAATCAATAGTTCANTCATGTGTTGCTTACTCAGATGGGTCTGTTNTAGCTCAGATGGGAACTCCAGATATGAAAACACCTATTGCTTATGCAATGAGNTATCCAAAAAGAATTTCAGCTCCAGTTAAAAAACTTGATTTAGCTTCACAAAATAATTTNTCATTTTTTGAACCNGATCATTCTACTTTTCCTGCACTAAGTTTGGCTATTGAAGCTTTAAAAGTAAGTAGAAGTGCACCTGCTGTTTTGAATGCAGCCAATGAGATAGCTGTAGATGCTTTTTTAAATAATTATATACCTTTTTTATCTATTACAAAAATAGTTGATTTAACNTTAAATAAGGTTANTATNTGTCCATTAAATACTATAGANGATGTTATTGCAGAAGATTATAAGGCNAGAGAGATCGCAAAAAAATATGTTACATTAGAAAAATAATTAAAAGACTTATNATGTTGGAAAATTTNTTACTTTTTTTAAATTCTATTTTACCATTTCTTATNATNCTTACGATTCTAGTTTTTGTTCATGAGTTAGGACATTATTCTATTGCAAGAATAAATAACGTAAAGGTTGAGGTTTTTTCAATTGGATTTGGAAAAGAATTATTTGGTTTTAATGATAAAAATGGTACAAGATGGAAGTTTTCACTTATACCATTAGGTGGTTATGTTAAAATGCATGGAGATGAAGATGAAGCAAGTACAAAAAAGAAGAAAGATTCTAAAGTAAATAAAAGTTTGTCATTCCATCATAAAACTTTAGGTCAAAGATCTGCAATATTATTTGCTGGACCTGCCGCAAATTATTTATTTTCTTTTATTTTACTCATAGTAATTAATTTTTCTTTTGGTTCTCCTTCAATAAAACCAATAATTTCAGAAGTTGTACCCGGTCTGTCTGCAAGTGAAAGTGGATTATTGGAAAATGATTTAGTATTAAAGGTAAATGATTCTAATATATACAGTTTCAATGAATTAAAGGATTATATTAAAAAGAATGACAACAAAGAGATTAAAATAACAATAAGTAGAAATGACAAGATTTTTGATATAAATGTTTTGGTTAAAGATAGTATAATAGGCATTAAAGGACTTAATCAAGATTTAGTAAAGTTGAATTTTTTTGATTCAATTGTTTATTCACTTGACCAAATTTACTTTTTCACAGTTTCAACATTGAAAGGTATAGGTGAAATATTTTTGGGTACTAGAGGTTCAGATGAACTGGGTGGACCAATTAGGATTGCNGAATTATCTTCAGATTTTTGGAATAAAGGTTTGCATAGTACATTGTGGTTTATGGTTTTAATTTCTTTAAACCTTGGCTTAATTAACTTATTTCCCGTTCCCATGTTAGACGGTGGTCATTTAATGTTTAATTTAATAGAGTTTTTAAAGGGTAGTCCTCTGAACCAAAAGTCTCTTGAAGTTTTGCATAGTATAGGTTTCTTTTTACTTATTTCTTTAATGATATTTGCAACATATAATGATATTTTAAGATTTATAAAATAATTTTGATTTTATAAATAAAAATTTAAATTCATGTCAAAAATTTATTCTAAGTTATTTATTTTATTTTTCTTAATTTTTTCTTTTAACAAAAAATCTTTTTCACAAGACAAAGCATATCCAGGCACACCATCGTCAAGTTATAATTTTAATTATTCAATTCCAAGCGATGTATTAAAAAAAAAAGAAAAAAGGCAACTTTCAACGAANAAAGATTTTTTAAAAAAAGATGAAGAGTTAACTATTGTTGTTAAAGGAAATTTAAGACTTGATAGAAGTGTAATAATTAGAGATTCAAAAATAGAAGACTTTCCAAAAACAGATCAAAAAGCCTTGAGTAAAGCGGTTAAAAATCTGTATTTAACAGGTTTTTTTAATGATGTTAAAATATTTGAATCTGAAAATATTATTTATATTAATGTTAAAGAAAATCCAATTATTAATAAAATTGCTTTTGAAGGAAATTCAGAAATTACTGATGAGGCTCTAAATGACGAAATTTTATCAAAAGTAAGAAAAGTATACTCAAAGGATAAAATTAAATCTGATGTTATTAAAATTCAAAATTTATATAAAAGNCTTGGTTTTTTTTCTAGTTATATAGAGCCAAAGATTATAAAAATTGCCCAAAATAGAGTTAATCTAGTCTTTGAGGTATATGAGGGTTTAGAAGCTAAAATTAAAAAAATAAATTTTATTGGTAATAAAGAATTTTCAGATTCGACACTTAAAGATGTTTTGTATTCTGAAGAAACAAGGTGGTATAAATTTTGGGGTTCAGGAGATAAGTTTGATCAAGATAGACTAGATTATGATAAAGATCTTTTGAAGAAATATTATTATGACAATGGTTATATTGATTTTAGAATTTTGTCCACTACCTCACAGCTTGTTGCAACAGACAAAAATTTTATAATTAATTTTAAGATTTCTGAAGGAAAAAGATACAAACTTTCAGATATTAAACTAGAAACATCTATTAAAGACTTTGAGTTATTTGATATTGATTCGTTATTAGTTATTGAAAATGGAGATTGGTTTAGTTCTAAGAAAGTAGATAGAAGTATTGATAATATAATTGAAAAAGCATCTGAACTTGGTTTTGCGTTCGTTGATGTGCGACCAAAGTTAAAAAAAGTAAGTGAAAAAAATGTTAATTTAACATTTGTTGTCTATGAGGGAAGTAAAATCTTTATTGATAGAATAAATATAAGGGGAAACTTAAAAACTGCTGATAAAGTAATAAGAAGAGAAATAGAGCTTATGGAGGGAGATGCTTTTAATTTGACTAAGATTAAGAAAAGTGAAAGAAATATAAAGTCATTAGCCTTATTTGAATCAGTAAATGTAAACTATGAACAAGTTCCAAAAACTAATAAGACGTCAGTTGATGTTGAAATAACTGAAAAATCAACTGGTGAATTTTCCGTTGGTGCTGGATTTTCTTCTCTTGATGGTGCTCTAGGAAATTTAGGAGTAAAAGAGTCTAATCTTTTTGGTGAAGGAAAAGAACTAGCTTTACAATTAGGCATTTCAACACGTAAATCTAGCATTGATTTAAAATATACCGAACCCTATTTTTTGGAAAAAGATATTGCTGCTGGAATTGATCTTTTTAATACTAGAGCAAACAACAAAACTTATAGTGGATATAAGCACAATGTTATTGGTTTTAAAGTAAGAGCTGGATATGAAATTTTTGATGATTTCAGACATTTTTCAAGTTATACGCTTAAACGTGATAAAATTCATGATATAGACACAAGTTCATCAACCTTTATAAAAGCTCAAGAAGGAAAATCAGTGACTTCAATGATTGGGCAAGCTTTTCAGTATGATAAATTAAACGATAGATTAAATCCTACAGACGGTTACAGAATAAAATTAGACATAGATTATTATGGACTTGGTGGAAATGCTAAGCATCTATTAACTGAATTCAAAGTTGCAAATTTTACAAGATTATTTGAGGGAATAATTGCTGCAAATTTTTTAGAGTTAGGTTATATTCTTCCTGTAAAGGATGTAAGAATAAATGATAGATTTTTTCTTTCTGGTGATGACTTAAGAGGATTTAAAAATCATGGAATGGGTCCAAGAGACACTTCAACTACCGACGCATTAGGTGGTGAGCAGTATTTTGCAATTAGAAATGAATTACATTTTCCAATAGGTTTGCCTGAAGAACTAGGTGTTAAAGGATTATTATTTGGGGATGCAGGTTCTTTACATTATACCTCTAATTCTGGGACTAATGTAAAAGATGATTTAAATATTAGAGCTTCAGTTGGTTTTGGTATTTCGTGGTTATCTCCATTTGGACCTGTTAAATTTTTCTTATCTAGGCCAATAATTAAAGAAAGTTTTGATAAAAATGAGATTTTTCGATTTAGTTTTGGTACAACATATTAATAATTTATTATAAGGAGATTATTGAATGAATAAGTTTTTGCTACTTTCTTTTATTTTTTTTATTATTACTAATCAACTATCCTCTCAAGAAATTGATGAAAAGAAGTCACTTACACAAAAGAAAGAGAATATAGAGTTTACTAGAATTGGTGTAATTGATATGCAAAAGATTTTGAATGAATCTATAGCTTATCAGGGGGTTGTTGAGCAGTTTGAAGATATTAGAAGGGTACACAGAAATAAAATGACTAAACAAGAAGATCAAATAAGAGACGAGGAAAGCAAGTTGTTCAAACAGAAGAATATTATATCTAAAGAAGCATATGCGAAAAAAGGTCAAGAAATTCTAAAAAAAATTAATAACCTCAAACAACAAAAAAATACTGATGTGAAGAAGTTTGAAATTGCTTTTGAAAAAGCAACAAACAGAATTCAAAAAGCTTTAGTTGATGTTCTTTCAGTGATTGCTAATGAAAGAGGTTTGAATTTAGTTTTAGCAAAAAATCAAGTTCTTCTTGTTGGTAAGGATATTGATTTAACTGACAATGCAATTAAGCAATTAAATAAAGTTCTCTCTTCGGTAAAATTAGAATTAAAAAAATGAAAGATTATTTTGGCTGATAATTCTTTTTATAAAAATTACGGACCATTTTTCTTAAGTTCACTAATTGAAGATACTGATTGTTCAATTTTAGGAGATGAGAACTTTTTGATAAAAGATATAAATTCTTTAGATCTTGCTTCTTCAAGCGAACTTTCTTTTTTAAGTAATAAAAAATATTTAAAAGAATTAAATAATACCAAAGCTGGAGTAATAATAGTTGAAAAGAAATATGCTATAAATAATTCTAAAAGTTACATCATTTCTGAAAATCCTTATTATACTTTTGCACAAATTTCTAGGAAATTTTATCCTGAATCAACTTATCCAAATACTTATTTTTCCAAAGAAGATATTTTGAAAAATAATGATGATTCTGTAAAAATTTCAACTAATTCATTTGTACATAAGTCTGCAAAAATAGGCAGAAATACTAAAATTGGTGTTAATTCCTTTATTGGTCCTGGTGTTTCAATTGGAGAAGATTGTATAATATCTGATAATGTTTCAATATATTTTAGTTTGATCAAGAATAATGTAAAAGTCTCATCAGGGACAAGAATTGGGTCTGAAGGTTTTGGATTTGCAATCAAGGGAAATCATTTTCTTAAAATCCCTCAAATTGGTAGAGTAATAGTCCATGATAATGTTGAGATTGGTTCTAACACATCAATTGACAGAGGTTCAGCAGGTGATACTATTATCAACAAAAATACTATGATTGATAATTTAGTTCATATTGCACATAATGTTGAAATAGGAAATAATTCTATNATTGCTGCAATGACAGGAATTTCTGGAAGTACAAAAATAGGTAAATATGTTGTTATGGGTGGTCAGGTNGGNATTACAGGNCATTTAATCATTGGTGATAATGTTAAAATNGCNGCAAAAAGTGGAATAATGCGAAATATAGATAGTAATACAGATGTTGGAGGNTACCCTGCACAACCAATTAGAAATTGGCATAAATCAACAGCTTTTTTAATGAAAAATGTTANAAAAAAATAAAAAAAACTTTTTAAATATTGAGGATATAAAAAAGCTTATTCCTCATAGGTATCCATTTTTATTAGTTGATAAGGTTGTGGAAATTATTCCATTTGAAAGTGCAACTGGAATTAAAAATGTTACAATCAATGAAAATTTTTTTCAAGGACATTTTGAGAAANTTTCTGTTATGCCAGGAGTTTTATTGATAGAATCAATGGCACAATCTGCTGGTTGCTTAATTCTTTCTAGTTTAAAAAAAAAAGAAGAAAATATTTCTGTTTTACTACTATCTATTAACAAAGCTAAATTTAGAAAGCCAGTTATGCCAGGAGATGTTTTGAAAAATAAAGTTCTCAAGAAAAATAATGTTAGGAATATTTGGAAATTTACTTGTAAAACATATGTTGAAAATGAACTAGTAGCTGAAGCAGAACTTTCTGCAATATTATCTGAAGAATAGAATTAAATAAACTTTATTTTGAAATATAATGAAATTATTTGTTATTGGATATTTTTTTAAATATAGATAACTTATAAATATGTTGAGTAAAGTTTCAATTATTGATCCTCAAGCAAAACTAGGAAAAAATGTAACAGTTGGACCATATTCTGTNATTGGCCCAGATGTNAAAATTGGTGATAATGCAAACATATATAGTCATGTAGTTATTCAAGGAANGACANAAATTGANGAAAATTGTGAAATNTTTCCATTTGCATCAATTGGCTCTAAACCACAAGATCTAAAATTTAATGGTGAAGTTTCNTANATTAAGATTGGAAAGAATGTAAAAATAAGAGAGCATGTAACAATAAACCCAGGCACTATTGGCGGAGGAGGTGTTACTTCTGTTGGAAATGACTGTTTATTAATGGTTGGAACACATATTGCTCATGATTGCAAAGTTGGCAATGGTGTTATTTTTGCTAATAATGCTACACTTGCTGGCCATGTTGAAATTCAAGATTTTGCNGTNATTGGTGGTTTAAGTGCNATTCATCAATTTGTTAGAATTGGTGAAGGCGCAATGATTGGAGGTATGTCTGGAGTTATTTCAGATGTAATACCTTTTGGTTCAGTNATTGGAAATAGAGCAAAGTTATCAGGTTTAAATTTAGTTGGTCTAAAAAGAAGTAATTTTGAAAAAAATGAAATACAAGCCCTAAGAACTCTTTATAAATTTATTTTTAGTTCTGATGAAAATAATTTTAGAGAAAGATTATCTGAGTTTGTTAAAAAACCAATAAAATATAAAAGTGAAAAGAAAATTATAGATTTTTTAAATAATAATACTGCAAGATCATTTTGTTTGCCTGGTTAGCTTTGTGAAAAAAATAATAATTTTAGCTGGAAATGGTTCACTACCGATTAATATTATTAAAAATTTAAGAAAGAGAAAAATTAGTTTTTTTTCATTAATTATTTCAAATTCTGGTTGGAATAGTAATATTGAAAGATTTCCTTTTAAAGTTATAANCCTTGGAACAATTATAACAGAAATTAAAAAACTACAAAATGAAGGGTTCGGACATATAATATTTGCAGGAAGTATTAAAAGACCTATTATTTCCGATATTAAACCAGATTTTAATAGTCTTAAGTTAATCCCAAAATTTACTAAGGTTCTTTTAAAAGGTGGAGATGATTTTTTGTTTAAATTTATTATTTCTGAACTTGAAAAGCTACAGTTTAAAGTATTAGATATCAAATCTGTAGCTCCTGAATTNTTTCTAAGTAAAGGAATTAAAACAAANAAAAAACCATGTAAAATTGCGAAAAATGATATTCANAGAGGAGAATCTATTCTTAATACTTTATCTAAATATGATGTAGGTCAGTCAATCATAGTCCAACAAGGTGAGGTTCTGGGCATAGAGGCTATTGAAGGAACAGATAGACTAATTAGAAGAATTTCAAAATATAGACGAAAAGGTGTAAAACCGACATTAATTAAATTATTTAAGAAGAAACAAGAATTGAAAGCTGATTTACCAACCATAGGTTTTAAAACGATTCTAGAATGTAATAATTTTTCTATAGGCGGCATTGCTTATCTTGCTAATAAAACATTATTTATAGATCATGAAAAAATAATTAACAAAATGAATAAAAATAAAATGTTTTTGATAGGAATTTAAATGCATAAAAAAATTATGATAATTGCTACAGAGCCATCTGGAGATTCTCTTGGATATGACTTAATTAAAGCAATACAACGTGAGAGAGATGATATTTTATTTTTTGGTATCGGTGGAGAAAAGATGGAGTCACTTAAATTTAAATCTATTATCAATATGAAAGAATTAAGTGTGAATGGAATTATTGAAGTTCTTTTAAGACTTAAATCTTTTGTTAAATACATAAATCAAACAATAAAGTTTATTAATACAAATAAACCAGATNTAATTGTNACAATTGATTCTCCTAGTTTTAATTATCGGTTAATCAANAAATTACAACATCTAAGAAATAAAACAAAGTTTATNCATTATGTTGCNCCTTCAGTATGGGCTTGGAAAAAATATAGAGCAAANCAATTTTCAAAAGTTTATGATTTGTTACTTACATTATTTGATTTTGAACCTAAATATTTTNAAGAATATAANTTAGATTCTAAATTTGTTGGTCATCCAATTTTTTTTCAAAGAAGAAATTTTAAAAAAAAGAATAAGGAAAAAATTATAAGTTTTTATCCAGGTTCTAGAGTNAATGAAATAAATAAAATTTTNCCTGAAATGTTAGAAGTTATGAAAATTTTTTCTANTGAAAATCCTTCATATAGATTAAAAATTGTAACCATTCCAAGTCTAGTCGATAATATAAAAAAAATAATGAAAAATGAAAAATTTGAAATTATTTCTAATTTTAATAAAAAAGAACAAATTATGTCCAATTCTTTATTAGCTATAGCTGCATCAGGAACTATATCTTTAGAATTAGCCTTTTATAAAGTNCCNATGATTATAGTTTATAACGCTAATTTTTTTACAACTTTTATAATTAAAAAATTAGTAAAAATTAAATGGTGCAGTTTAATTAATATAATNTTTAATANAGNAATTGTTCCTGAGTTATTATTTGAGAATTTTAATAAAGAGGAAATTTTAAAAAAAATAAATTATTTTCTTTCTGATANGAATANTTTTTCAAAGCAAAGAAAATATTTTGNTAAACTTTCTGNAAAACTTATCAATAANAANAATGATCCATCAATTTTGGCTGCTAAATTAATTTTAAATATTAAATAGTACCTGGGTACATTTTTTTNTTATTTTTTCTACTTCTTTTATTTAANGAAATAAATTTCCTTGAAGCTTTGCCTACATAAAGTTGTCTGGGACGACTAATTTTATTTGAATTTAATTCATTCATTTCTTTCCATTGCGAAATCCAACCAACTGTTCTAGCTACTGCAAAAATTACAGTAAACATTGACTCTGGTAACCCTAATGCCTTAAGAATAATTCCTGAATAAAAATCAACATTTGGGTAAAGTTTTTTTGAAATAAAATAATCATCATTTAATGCTATTTCTTCTAATTTTGTTGCTAATTTAAAAAGTGGAGAGTTGATTCCATTCATTTCCTCGAGAAGGCTATGACAATATTTCCTCAACACATTTGCTCTGGGATCATGATTTTTATAAACTCTATGTCCAAAACCCATAAGTCTGAAAGGATCATTTTTATCTTTAGCTTTTTTTATAAACTTTTCAATATTTTTTTCTGTTTTAATCTCATAAAGCATTCTAATAACTGATTCATTTGCCCCTCCATGNGCAGGGCCCCATAATGAAGCAACTCCTGCAGCAACGCAAGCAAATGGATTAGCTCCCGAAGAACCAGCAATTTTTACAGTTGATGTTGAAGCATTTTGTTCGTGGTCGGCATGCAGAATCAAAAGTTTATCTAATGCATCTATTTTAATTTTAGATGGAATAGTTTCACCACACGGTGTGGAAAATAACATGTGTAAAAAGTTTTCACTATAAGAAGCATCATTTTTGGGATAAATGAATGGTTGACCAAGTGAGTACTTATAAGCCATTGCTGCAATTGTGGGCATTTTAGCTAACAACCTACTAACTGCAACCCATTTACCTTCAATTGAAGAAAAATCATGGGTCTTTTCTGAGTAAAAAGAAGACAGTGCACCAACAATTCCTACCATTATTGCCATTGGGTGTGAATCTCTCCTAAAACCACTGTAAAAACGCAAGATTTGCTCATGGAGCATAGTGTGATTAGTTAAAATATTAGTAAATTGTTTCTTTTTAGATTCATCAGGTAATTCTCCGTTCAATAGCAAGTAACAGACTTCAGGATAATCAGATCCTTCAGCTAAATCTTCAATTTTATAACCTCTGTGAAGAAGTTCTCCTTTATCACCATCAATAAATGTAATCTCAGATCGACAGCTCGCAGTTGATGTAAAACCAGGATCGTATAAAAACATTCCAGTTTTAGAATAAAAAGACGATAAGTCAGCAACATCGGGTCCGCAAGTTCCTTTTCTAATTGAAAATTCAAATTGTTTTCCAGTTGTATTATCTATAACTGTAATACTATTCTTTTTAACCATGATTTATATAAATTTTTACCATAATTTATTTAATCTTTTGATAACTTCATTTTTACCTAGAAATTCCATTATTAAAACAATAGATGGACTATTTAATCTATGAGTTATCAAAAGTCTTAATGGTTGTCCAATAAATTTAAAAGGTATTTGTTTTTTTGTAATAAAATCTTTAATTTTTTTCTCTATTTCTTGTGATTTCCAGTCTATGATATTGCTTAATATAGATATGATTTCTTTCTTATATGCAATTGATTTTATTATAATATTTTTCTCATTTTTATCTAATGGAGTATAAGTATCCATATATATAAATTTTGAATGTTCAAATAGTTCATTAATTGTTACAGACCTATCGATTAATTCCTTTAAAAGTTTTTTTATTATGTTTTCTTCAGTACCAGTAATCTTAATTTCTTCACTTTGAATTTTTTCTTTTAGCAAATTAAAAACTTTATTAATTGGCATATTTTTTAAGTAATAAGAATTAAGATAGTTTATTTTTTTTTCATCTATTTTTGCAGGTGATTTTCCAATATTTCTTAATTTAAACAATTTAGTAGCTTCATTAATTGAAAATATTTCTTGATTTTTGTAAGACCAACCTAGTCTCAAAAGATAGTTAACTATTGCTTCTTTCATATACCCTAAATCTTTTAATTGGTTAATAGACGTGACTCCATCTCTTTTTGATAGTTTTTGGCCTTTTTCATTATGGATAAGAGGCAAATGAGCAAAATATAGATCTTTTTTTGCTAAAAACTTATATATATACGACTGTCTAAATGTGTTTGTTAGATGATCATCTCCTCTAATAATATGTGATACTTCCATATCAATGTCATCAACAGCTGATGATAACAAGAAAGTTGGTTCTCCATTACCTCTAACAATAACATAATCATCTAGTTCGTTACTATTAACATTTATTTTTCCCTGAATTAAATCATCAATTATAATATTTTCATTTTTGGGTATTTTCATTCTAATAACAAATTTTTTGTTTTTGGGATAATCTTTCTTATTCTTGTTTCTCCATGGACTTTCGAATTTTTTGTTTTCTTTAATTTCCTCAATTTCCTCATAACTTAAAAAACATCTATAAGCTAAATCGTTTTCAACTAAAAGTTTTGAAACCTCAAGGTGTCTATGTTTATTTTGACTTTGATAAATAATTTTTTCAATTGTATTAATTTCTAACCAATTTAAGTCTTCTAATATTGAATTAATGGAACTTTTAGATTCTCTTTCTTTATCAGTATCTTCAATTCTAACTTTGAAAATACCATTATTTGATTTTGCAAATAAATAATTGAATAACGCAGTTCTTGCACCACCGATGTGAAGCCTTCCTGAAGGTGAGGGAGCAAACCTAGTTACAATTATCATGATTATAATTTAGTTAGTTAAATTTTCTGATTAGTCCTACTAATAAACCCTGAATCTTTACTCTTTCTGGGCCGAAAATTCTAGTTTTGAAATTTTTATTTGCTGGTTCTAATGCAATTGAATTTTTAAAGGATCTAAACTTCTTAAGTGTCACTTCATTGTCATCAATTAAAGCAACCACAATATCACCAGTTGCAGCTATATTTGTTTTTTTAATAATAACAATATCCCCATTAAATATTCCTTCATCTCTCATTGAGTCTCCAATTACCTCAAGAGCAAAATGTTCTTTAGAATTAGTTATTAAATAATCTGGTACTGAAATTTGTTCAAAACTACTTGTAATAGCTTCGATTGGGTTCCCAGCTGCAATTCTTCCAAGATAGGGTATTTTATTTAAATCAATTTTTTTATCTTTGAACTGAATAGCCCTGGCTTTATGAGGAATTCTTTCAATAAATCCTCTTTCTTCAATACTAGAAATTAATTTATGAATACTAGATTTAGACTTAATATTTAAAGCATCTTTCATTTCTTCATACGTTGGAAAAACACTGTTTTCTTTGAAGTAAACATCTATATAATCAAGTAATTTTTTTTGTTTAAGTGTAAGCATATTTAAATAATTTATTATAAATGTTCTACATAAGTTCTTTCTTGTTGTCAATGCTTAGAAGTAATTTGATTGAAAATCATTAAGTTTAATTATTTGATTTTTGTTTCCAATACTTACTTTTGGTGAAAAAGGTTCTCTGATAATTAGACCATTTGACTTTGCTAATGTAGTTTCCAATGAACTATCTTGATTTTTATATATTGTGAAATATGATTGTTTATTTTTCTCAAAAATATTAATTCTCATTATGGATGTGAGGTGATTATTTTCTGGAATTTCTTCTTTATTTATAGAATCTTCAAACTTTATATAATTATAATTTTTATCATTAAATTTACTTATTAACATTCTAATAAAAAAAAATGAACCGACATAACAGGAGACGGGATTGCCTGGCAAACCAAGAAAATATTTATTTTTTTTAAATATTCCAAATGTAGTTGGTTTACCTGGTTTCATTGCAATTGTATTTATTTTAATTTTTAAATTTCTTTTTTTTAATGCCATTTTGATTAAATCATATTTACCAACTGAAATACCACCTGATGAAACTAAACAATCAAAGTCTTTAAGTGCATCATATTTTTTTAAAATATCAATTTCATTATCTTTGGCATATTTTATCTCAGTTACTAGTCCTCCAAATATATTTATAAAATTTTTTAGTATTTGTGAATTTGATGAATAAATTGTTCCTTTTGGATTTTGTATATTTTTTATTTCATCTCCAGTTATAAAGATTGCAAATCTTGGTTTTGTGAAAACTTTAATTTTTTTTAGATTAAGTGATGATGCTAGTGAAATATTTCTTATATTTAAACAAGAATTTTTTTTAAGACACAAATCATTTCTTTTAAAATTAAATCCCTTTTTTCTTATGAAATTTTGCTTTTCGATCTTTTCCGATATTTGAACTAAAGTATTATTAAGAAATTTGCATTTTTCTTTAATTATTATTATTTTTTTATTCTTCCCAGGAACAGGCGCTCCAGTATAAATTAATTTTGTCTCTCCAGATTTAATTTCACCTGATTTATTTTGTCCAGCTTTTGATTCACCGATAATTTTAAATTTTTTTTTTTTTTTAAAATCTTTCTCTAATATAACAATGCCATCCATTGCAGATTTATCAGTTCTTGGAGAATTAAACTTTGCTTTATAGTCTCTAGCTATAATTCTTGAAAAAGCGTTTTCAATTNATAAATATTCTGTTTTTTTATTAATNTTNACAAAATTCTTTATTATTTNTANNGCTTTATTGAAAGATATCATTTTNNAAAAGTCCCTGATTTTCCNCCTGATTTATATGTTAATTTNATGTCGGTAATTTTAATACTTTTATCAGTTGATTTNCACATATCATAAATTGTCAAGGCTGCAATACTTACAGCAGTTAAAGCTTCCATNTCNACTCCAGTAGTATTATTTGTTTTAACACTNGACTCGATAAGAATAGATAAATCTTTTTCAACAAAGGNAAATTCTATATTTATGTANTTTAAATCAATATTATGACACATTGGGATTAGTTCAGANGTTTTTTTTGTTGCTTGAATTGANGCTATTCTNGCGGTTGAAAANATTTCCCCTTTTGNAGANCCATGNTTTTTTATATNTAAATATGTNTTTTTAGAGAATTTNATTTTCCCTGAAGCTTTTGATTCTCTGNAAGTTATTTTTTTTTTTGAAATATCAACCATAGATGCTTTTTTATNTTTTATGTGNGTNAAGTTTTTCATACTCTTNTTATNAGTTGATCCGTTGCATTGTATATATCNTTTTGNTGCATTAAACTTTCACCAATTAAAAAAGCATTTGCNCCATTTTTNTCCATTNTGNNTAACTGNTCATTACGAGATATACCACTTTCGCATATTTTTATNATATTTTTAGGNATNTTTTTTGATAATTTAANAAAGGTATTAAGATCTATTTTNAGCGTTTTTAAATTNCTATTATTAANACCTATACATTCAAANTTNANGTCAATAGCTCTTTTAAGTTCATTTTNATTATGAACTTCAGCNATAACAGATAAACCTAANTTTTTTGNTATTTTATATAATTCATAAGCTTTTTTATCATNCAGNATAGCCAATATTAATAATATACAATCAGCACCATNATAAAAGCTTTCATATANTTGCCANGGNTCTATTATAAAATCTTTNCTTAGTATGGGAATTTTTACATNTTNTTTTACTCTTTTAATAAANTCTATTTCTCCTTCAAAAAATTTTTTTTCAGTTAAAACAGAAAGACACATTGCACCAGCCTTTTCATAATCTATAGCAATGTTCTCAAGATTAAAATCTTTTCTAATTATTCCTCTGCTCGGTGAACTTCTTTTGATTTCTGCTATTAAATTAAATTTATCATCTTTATTATTAATTAAATTTTTAAGGAAGTTTCTAGTTTTTATTGTTTTATTTCTTAGGAAAAAATCAATTGACTTTTTTTTTTTATTTTCTTCTATTTCATTTTTTTTATAGCGACAAATTTCTTCAAGTTTATTCATTTAAATACTATCTTTCTAAAGATTAATCTAATTGTTCTTATAATCATAATAAATTAATCTAAAAATAACTATTTATAAGTAAAAACATAAGTTATATATTCTAACTTTTCAAAAGAAGACTATTAAATCTTTTGTTTTTTATACATTTGAAAATATTTTCCTTTTAATTTTAACAATGATGAATGATTGCCTCTTTCAATTATTGTTCCTTTTTCTAAAACTATAATTTCATCAGCAAAATTTGCAGATGATAGTCTGTGTGTAATAATTAAAGTTGTACGATTTTTTGAGATTTTTTTTAAGTTGCTTTGTATTTTTCTTTCGGTTTGAGAATCAAGAGCTGAAGTAGCTTCATCAAAAAATAGAATTTTTGGATTTTTTAGAAATGTTCTAGCAATTGAAATTCTTTGTTTTTCACCNCCAGANAGTTTTAGNCCCCTTTCGCCAACAANAGTATTATATTTATCTGGAAGNTTATTAATAAAATTATGAATACCGGCATTTACTGATGCCTTTATAATTTCATTATATTTAGCATCAGGTTTTCCATATAAAATATTATAATAAATTGTATCATTAAAAAGAATAGTATCTTGCGGAACAACACCTATTAGGTTTCTTAGAAAATCATTAGAAATATTTTTTATATCTTCATTATTTATTGTTATTTTACCACTATTAAGTTCATAAAATTTAAACAGAAGCCTGCTTATAGTAGATTTTCCTGCACCTGTTGACCCAACTATAGCTAATTTTTTTCCTTCTAATACCTTGAAGGAGATATTTTTAATAATNNTTCTTTTTTTATTATAAGAAAAAGAAACATTGTGAAAAATTATTTCATTNTTTCCATTTATATTAATTTTTTTTGTTGAATTTTTTATTATATTTTTTTCATCTAAAAGATTAAACATATTTTCCATGTCTATTAANGATTGTCTAATTTCTCTATAAACTGAACCTAAAAAATTTAGAGGTTGATAAAGTTGAAGCATATAAGTATTAATTACTACAAAGCCACCAATAGAAATAAAATTATTTTTTATTCCATAAGCAGACATAATCAACATTATAGTAATTCCAGTCATTATTGTGATGGTTTGGGATATATTAAGAAAAGATAGAGAGTGTCTATTTTTATTNGCGGCCTCCTCATAATCTTTGAGTGAGATATCTAGTTTATTNTGNTCNTGCTTTTCATTATTAAAGTATTTGACTGTTTCATAATTTATTAAACTATCGATCATTTTAGTACTGATGTTATTATCAGCATTATTCATGTCTCTTCTAAACTTAATTCTCCATTTCGTTATTTTTAGAGTAATAATTATATAAATTGAAATTGTTAAGAATGTTACTAAAGCATAAGAAAAACCATAAAGAACAAAAAGGATGATTGCGACAAGGATAATTTCAAGGAAAGTAGGAAAGACATTAAATACAACATATCTTAATAAAAAATCAATCCCTTTTGTTCCTCTATCAATAAANCTACTTAAAGCTCCAGTTTGTCTATTTAAATGATATTCAAGAGGTAAGGAATGTAAATGTTTAAAAACATTTAATGAAACGGATCTTATTGCATGTTGGGAAACTTTTGAAAACANTGCGTCCCTAATTTCATTAAAAACAAAGGAACTAATTCTTAAAAAACCATAACCTATTATTAGAGTTATAGGAATAAACATATTAGTATTNAAGTTTTCTAAATNTGATAACGAGTCTACTGATTTTCCTAAAATAATTGGAATAAAAACACTGGTAACCTTGGCCAATAAAAGACAAATAGTTGAATAAAAAACTCTTTTCTTTAAATCTTTTCTATTAGTTGGCCAAAGATAAGGAAAAAGAAGTTTAAAAGTTTTAATGTATGTATTTTGTTTACTCATTATTATTAAATTTTAACTATTATTAAAATAAGAACTAGTTACTATTTTATGTTTAATATTAATTACTGGAGAATAAATGAAAAACTTAAATGAAAGAATAAATAAAACAATGAAAAATTATTTTTTTTTGGCACCATGGTTTTTACGCTTAGGGCTTGGAACTGCTTTTATTTTTCATGGAATAGGAAAGTTTCCATTACCTCCTCAAAAATTAATAGATTATTTTGATTTTTCTCCGGTTTTAGCATCATTTGTTGCTTTAGCAGAATTATTTTCAGGAATTTTTTTAATTATAGGTGGATTTTTAAAAAGTTATTTTGGAGAGTTAATGACAAGAGTTTCTTCTCTNGTAATCATTACAATTATGTTCTTTGCATTTAATATTGCTCATCGTGATTGGTTTTTTAATGCTNAGCTTTTTACAAGTGAGCAAATTTTTCTAACACTTTTAGGTTTTTACTTTTTAATTACAGGTAATAATAATACTAATGAATAAATGGTGGGTATATATAATAGAGTGCAGAAACAATAGTCTTTATACTGGAATATCAATTGATGTCNACAGAAGGTATAATGAACATCAATATGATAATCAAAAAGCTTCTCGTTATTGTTTAAGTNTAAGACCTCTTAAATTAGTATATAAAAGTAAACCCTTTAAAAATAAAAGTAGTGCNGCTAAAGAAGAATATCGAATAAAAAAACTTCATANAAGNGAAAAAATNAAATTAATAAATTCTCATGAAAATTTCAAATCATAAAAAAAAAAAACAAAGTTTTAGAGTCCATCAAACAATCGATTTTTTTTTGGTACAAAAAGATAAAACTAGCTTTAAATCAATTGATTCAGGAAATTTAAATCTTTCTTTTCAAAAAGAATTAAAACTCGGATGGTATTGTTTTTCAAAAAGGTCTATAAAAAATCAGAAAATTTTAGGTTCAAACTCTATACTTTATTTAGGTAATAATAAACCATTAGAGGAGGGAATAATTAAATATTTTTCAGACTTTAAATTTAAAGGAATAGGCTCTAAAACTATAAAAAATATACTTGAGATNGAAGGTATAAATTTTTTATTTATGGTTAATAAAGGTCTTGTAAATTATAAAGATAAATTAAACCTAACTTCATCNCAAATTAAAAATATTGATAAAGTTTATTCTAAAGATTTTGACCGAGCTTTTTTGGATATTCTTTTAAGAGATTTAGGTTTGAGGTATAATCAAATAGACTCAATTCGAGATAATATGGGTTCTGACTTTATCTTTAATTTAATTAATGAACCTGAATCCTTGATAAGAAAATCAATTGATATTAATGGAGAAGAAACTGATATNTCAAGAATTAATATTAAAGATTTAAAAAAAATATTGAATCGTTTTCAAATTTCAATTTCTGAAGAAAAACTTGTTTTGATGTCAATTGAAGATTTTATAATTTCACAAGANACAATCGGAGGGCACACTTGTTTAAATGAATTTTATGTTCTGAATCAAGTAGCAAAAATGTGTATGTTAAATTGGACTAAAATAAGAGAACATTTATATCAAAANAATCATATNTTTCATTTATTTAAAAANGATGAAAAAAATTTTATTGAAACATTAGATTCACAGCAAAGAGATAAACAAGTAAATGATTTAATTAAAAAAATTCTTAATAAAAAATCTAAAGAAAAAAGACTTACATTTAATGAAAAGAAAATTTCTAATCAAATTGAACTATCAGATGAACAGTTAAGAGCTATAAATGGTGTAATTAACTCAAAGATTTCAATTATTACAGGTGGACCAGGTTCTGGAAAATCTACAACTATAATTGGNATTGTGAATGCTTTGAAGAAATTTAAAAAAACAATTAAAATATGNACGCCTACTGGTAGAGCAAAAAAAAGATTAACACAAATGCCGGAATTAGATTGTCAAGATACTTCAACTATACATATGTATTTAGAATTACAAAAAAAAAATAAAGCTTATTTTGATGTTATGATTATTGATGAATCATCAATGATTGATATTAATCTTTTAAAAAAATTACTTACATATCATCCCATTGATTCTTCATTAATTTTCATTGGTGATGTTGATCAATTACCACCAGTAGCTCCTGGGCAACCATTTAAAGATATGATATTTTCAAACAGTATACCAACATATAAATTAACAGGTAACTTTAGACAAGAAAATTTAAGCAATATTATAGAATCAGCAAAAAAAATTATTAAAGGAGAAGAGCCAACTTTATTTAATGAAATAGCAAAGAAATTTACTTTTTTAGAAGTTCAAGAAAATCAAGAGTTTGATATAATAACTAATTTATTTTTAAATGAACTTCCCAAATTGCTTAGTATTAAAAATCATGATAAGATTCAAATTCTCTCTCCTCAAAAAACAAAAGAACTCGGTACAATTAATCTAAATACATATATTCAAAATATTTTACATAGTAAAAAAAAGTCAATTTTTGGTAATAAAAATTTTGAATTTTTTCCAGGTGATAAGATCATTGAAACTTCTAACAAAAATAAAATTGGTGTAATGAATGGTGATATTGGAACTGTATTAAGAAAATATAAAGATAAATATTTTTTTGAATTTGAGGGTGAGGAAATAGAATATTCTTTTGAAGATATTCAAAGTATTGAATTAGCTTATGCAATTACAGTTCATAAAAGTCAAGGATCTGAATATGAAGCTGTGATTATACAATGTAGTAACTCTCATTCTTTTATGTTAAAAAGGAATTTGATTTATACAGCAATTACTAGAGGTAAAAAAAATGTTATTCTTGTAGGACAAAAGAATGCATTTTTTAACGGTATAAAGTTTTTATCTAAAAGAAATACAAATTTTTCAATTCAGTTATGTTAAAACTAATTAGAAAAATAGAATATTTACACTCTCTAAGCTTAAGAGTGAAAGATTAATTAAAATTATCATTTATTTAATTATTAACAGAATATGAATGATTAACTCAGATTGTATTAAGTTTGATTATATATATTAATAACAATTAATATTAATATTTATTCAAAGGAGCATAAAATGGCTTGGAATACACCAAAAATTGCTGAAATTTCAGTAGGTTTAGAAATTAATTCTTACGCTTGCGCTGAGAAGTAATTTAAACTTTTAATAGTTTATTAAGAAGCCTGACTAATTTGTCAGGTTTTTTTTTGTTTAATTTTTAATTCATTAAATTTTAATATGCTCTTGTGATTAAGTTATTAGTATTTGTATTAACAATATTTCTACAATCTTGTTCAACTAATTTTCTTGAGTTCTTTTCTCATAAAAAGAAGATGGAAGTCAATTATGGTCCATGTGAATGGGTGTATGTTGGTATAGATACTCAAATTTTAAACCCTGCCATTAGATTAAAGCCTCCAGTTGGAAAAGATTATGTTTTGTGGAATCAAATTTGCAAAAGTATATAAAAATGTATTTATAATTTTTTTTTAATTTTTAAACTTGATTAACTACTTTTATATAAAACCAGAATATGAAATTTAGAATCAATTTTTTAATCATTATATTATTTGTGTCAATTTTATTTGCTTTCATGGGAAATAGTAAGTTAATGAATTATTTTAATTTTGATAATCAAAAAGAATTAAAAATTAATTCAAAAGTAAATCAATATGGAAAAATAAAAAAAGTAAATATTGAATGTAGGATTGATAATGAGATTATTAATCGAGATAACATTGATACTGAAAGAGAATGTTACTATAAATGTTCAAATAAAGAAGTAGTCAGAGTTGATACTAGTATTGGTTATCCTTGTGAAAAGCTAATAATTGAAGTAAGAGATAGAAAAAACAAAAATAAATAGTTATTTTTTTTTTTGAAAAATTAAATTATTTCTAAAAAATAAATCATTTACTGTCGAGTAGGTTCGGTTGACGGGTTTTAAAAAATAGAACAAGTTCCTGATAATGAAGTTATTGAATCATAGTTATTAAAGGTTGAATGAAACACACCATCTAAATATGACAGTTTACCTGTTGGACCACTATATCTAAACTGTTCATTTCCATAATCATGTTCTTTAGTAAGTAATTCTATATCTTTGAAATAATTATCTTCAGAACCAAATATTAAACCATCATATGTTCTTTTAAATGTAAAATTTTCTGGTTTATATTGTTTTACTTTAAAATTTTCAACTCTTACAAAATTTTTCCCAACACAATAATAAACATCACCAATTTTACTAAAAACAATTGATGGAAAAAAAATTAAAAATAATATTAAAAAAAATCTCACAAAAGTACCTTGTAACATGATTCTTTAATAATAAAATCATACTAATTTTTTCCAATTAATACAATTTTTACAACTTTCTTTAATAAAAATAAATCTTTGAAAATAGTGAATTAATGAACCCGTCAACCAAACCAAGTCAGTGACTACCCATTAGAGAAACATTTTAATGGGTAGTGAGATTTATTAATTATCTAATTTACAAAGCAATTATTTAGATTTTTTTTTTAATAATTTATATCCCCATCTATTTTCAGATAAGTCCCAAACTCTTTTTGTTTCATTTGGAATTTTTATTAAAAAATTTTTGAATTTAACTATATTTTTTGTTAATAACATACTTTTCACTCCTTAATTATTAAAGTTAGTAGGCATGTACTTTTGACGCATGTACTATGCGCCACTTTTAAACCATGTGGATGGCTAAATCCATATTACTAGAATTTTATTTGTTATAAACCTTTTTTTTAATTAATATGAAAAAATAATTAAATTATGTTACTTTTTATTATGGTTGATATGGATAACTATGAGCTAGAAGTTTGTATAAAGTGTGATGCTCCTTTACCAATTTCACCAAAAGAAATTAGTCTTTTTAACTTTTCTAATAAAATTTGCGATGATTGTATTCTTTTTTTAAAAAGATAAACAATTAAATTTATTTTTTTGAAAAGTTTATCAACTCATTTAGTTTATTCTTTCCAGAAAAGTTATCAATATGCTTTGCAGCTAAAATTACTCCATCTTTTATACTACTAACTTTATTTACTATATTTAAACAAGCTCCAGCATTCAATAAAACATTATCTCTTATTGCTCCAGTTTCACCTTCAAATAATCTATGCATTAAATAAGCATTTTCTTCCGGAGCACCCCCTTTTAAATCAACTTCTTTGGAATATTCTAAACCCGCTTGTTCTGGAGTAATTCTAGTTAATTTCGAAACTTTATTATTTTTAACCTTATATACATAATTTGGTGACAATGTTGTAAGTTCATCATATCCATCCATATTATGAACAACCCAAGCTGATTTGATTCCTAGTGTGCTAATACATTTTGAATGAGTTTTTAAATTTCTATATTCTCCAACACCCAATAATTGATAATCTATTGATGCAGGATTTAATAAAGGTCCGATTAAATTAAAAATAGTTTTAAAAGGTAATGATTTTCTAAGTTCCATAACATTCTTCAGTGATGGGTGATAGTTGGGTGCAAATAAAAAACAAATCCCATTTCTTTTAAAAAATTTTTTTTGATCTTTTTCTTCTAAATTTATATTTATACCCAAAGAACTTAGAACATCTGAACTACCTGATTTAGATGTAATAGAACGATTTCCATGTTTAGCAACTTTAACACCGCAAGCAGATAAAAGAATTGCTGTTGCAGTAGAAAAGTTAAAGCTACCTTTGTTATCTCCACCTGTTCCACATGTATCAATTAGGTCATTATTTAAATTAATTTTTTTAGCTTTTTTTTTAAGAACATTTACAGCNCCAATTATCTCTTCAAAAGATTCACCTTTTAGAAATAAAAAAGTNAGAANACTTGAGATTTGAATTGGATCTATNTTTTTATTAATTATTTTTTCAAAAATCTCTGATGATTGNTTTATTGTTAAATTTTCTTTGTNAATTAGTTTTTTAAATATTTCTTTTATTTGATACATTTTAAATTTTTAAAAAATTATGAAGAAGTGAGTGACCAAATTCAGTTGCAATACTTTCAGGATGAAATTGAACTCCAAAATATGGATAATCCTTGTGTTCAATTCCCATTATAGTTCCTGATTTTGTTTCAGAGATAATATTGAAGCATTTTGGCAAAGAATTTTTTTCAATTATTAGTGAATGATATCTTGTAGCCTTAAAAGGGTTTCTTATATTTTTAAAAAGTTTTGAGTTATTATGTTTAATCTGACTTACCTTTCCATGAACAGGATTTCCACTTTTAACTATTTTTGCATCAAAAGCTTCAGCAATTGCTTGATGACCAAGACATACCCCTAAAAGTGGAATTTTACTTTTTTTATTTTTTTTAATCAAATCTAAACAAATTCCAGCATTTTTTGGTTCACTTGGGCCTGGTGAAATTACTATAAAACTTGGATTTTTATTTATTACTTCTTCTGGAGTAACTTCATCATTTCTATAAACAATAACTTTTTGACCTAGTTCTTCAAAGTAATGAACTAAATTATATGTGAAGCTATCATAGTTATCTATTAAAATTAACATTTTCTAGCCATTAAAATTTTCAGCATATAGAGCAGCTTGTAATAGTGCCATTGCTTTATTCTGAGTTTCTATAAATTCATTTTTTGGATTACTATCAGCCACTATTCCAGCACCAGCTTGAACATATATATAATCGTCTTTTATAATTGCTGTTCTTAGAGCAATACAACTATCTAGATTACCATTAGCTGATAAATAACCTATGGCGCCTGCATATATATTTCTTTTACTTTTTTCAAGTTCTTCTATAATTTCCATTGCTCTTATTTTTGGTGCTCCAGAAACTGTTCCAGCAGGAAAACCTCCAAACAAGGCATCAATATTATTATAATTTTTTTTAATTTTACCATTAATATTAGATACAATGTGCATTACATGTGAAAAGTGTTCTATATACATTTTATCTGTGACTTTTACAGTACCATATTTAGTAACTCTACTTATATCATTTCTTCCAAGGTCAAGAAGCATTAGGTGTTCTGATATTTCTTTTGGATCATTTAATAAATCCTTTTCCAATTTTTCATCTTCAGCTCTATTTTTACCTCTTGCTCTAGTTCCAGCTATAGGTCTAATAGTTACAATATCATCAGTAAGTTTTACTAAGATTTCCGGACTAGATCCAACAATTGAAAATTCATTAAAATTAATATAAAAAAGATATGGTGAAGGATTGAGAAATCTTAAAGCTCGATATACTGAAATTGATGAGGATTTAATTTTTTTTTTAAAACACCTAGATAAAACTACCTGAAAAACTTCACCAGAAAATATATATTCCTTTGCAGAATTAACCATTTGTTCAAATTGTTTATAAGTAATATTAGAATTAACTTTTTTCATGGTTTTTTCATTATTACTTATATTTTTAAGACTTATATTTTTTTTTGTTTTTATAGGTTTTTCTATAATTTTTAGAATAGCTAAAATATCATTGCAAGAATCTTGAAATAACTTTTTTGAATTTTGAGTTCCTGGCCAGACTGTTTTTATTATAAAAAGTTTATCACTTACATTATCAAAAATTAACATTAACGAAGGACGAATAAATATTGAATCAGGAAGTTTAAGTTGATCAAAATTTTGAAGATCAATTTTTTCAAAATATTTAATCATGTCATAACCCATATATCCAAATAATCCTGCAGACATAGGAGGTAAATGTTTTGGAATATCAAATTTATTTTCCAAAAATAGTTTTTTTAAACTATCAATTGGGGTTATGTTATTTTCTTCAATTTTTATTTTTTTAGGAAAGTTTTTCTGAATAAAACATTTATTTTTTTTACATTGCCATATAAGGTCAGGCTTGATTCCAATCACCGAATATCTGCTACGATTATTTCCATTCTCTACAGACTCAAAAAGAAAAGAATATTTCTCTTTTTCAAATTTTAAAATAGTTGATACGGGTGTATATAAATCGGCAGAAAGAGTAGTATATATTAATTGAGGTTTACCTTTATCATATTTTTTTTTAAAATCATTNAGATTTGGCTTAAAGATTTCCATTCTTTTAGTTTAGCTGATCTATTACATCGTCATTGATNGAAATCTTAAATTTTTGTCTTAAAATTTCTGAAAACTGTGCCAAAAGATCTATGCTCATATCATCAGCAACCTTTGTTTTAAATTGTTTTAATTCAGATTTGTCAGAACCATAAGTATCTATAATATCTGCTATTTGAACAATAATTACTTCTTCCTCGTTTTTCTCATATATAATCACGTCATTAATTTTTCCTCTAAATATTTTACTAATCAATGGAAATGGTAATTCACTATCATCAGAAGTTGTCCTTTTAAATGGAGGTACNCCTTTTAATTCAAGATTATATTTTGCTGATATTGATTCTATTTTATCAGTAATTTCTATTTCTCTTTTAATTTCATTAGCTTTTACAACAGCATTTTTAAATTTTTTTTTATTTATGACATTGATTTTTACTTTTTCTTTCGCTTCATTAAATGTCATCTGTCTAGATGGAATTATTTTATTAACAATACTAATTGCTAGCCCTTCATCTTTATCAATATCAATAAGATTACCTTCTTCATTTTCTTTTTGATTAAATACTGTTCTTAAAATTCTCTCGTCTTGAAAATCATTATTTTTAGAACCATCCAGGTTGTTCCCTTCTACATTAATTGCAGAAGCCTTAATTAACTGTACATCTAGTTTTTCAGATATTTCAGAAAGTGTATCACCAGAGGCAAGAAAATCCTCTATATCATCTTGTAGGTCATAAACCGCATCCTTACCTTTTTCTAATAATAATTCGTTTTTTATGGCATTCTTAACATTCTCGTATGATAATTCCTCTCTTTCTTCTATATCAATAACTTTTACAATATGCCATCCAAAAGAGGTTTTAAGTGGTTCGGATATTTGATTTTTTTTGAGTTTGAATACTTTATCAACTATCCCTTCAGGCAACTCATTTTTTGTGTTCCATCCTAAATCAATATCTTCTTTTTCTTTGTCAGTAAATTTTAAAGCTATTTTTAAAAAATCTTTATTATTTTTAAATTCTTTCATTATATTTTTTGCTAAATTTTCGTTATTTACGAGAATCTGATTTAAGTATCTTCTTTCTGGCTTAACTAAACTTTCTTGTCTTTCCTCAAAAATCAATTTAATTTCTTCTTCAGTGACAATTATATTTTTAGCATATTGCTTTGCATCCAAGATTAATGTTTGAACATCTCTGTATTCAGGAGTCATAAATAACTCTTTATTTTCTTCGTAGGATTCTTTTATTTCTATGTTTGTGGGTTTGGCATATTTTTGCTTTTTTTTATTAACCGTTAAATAATTTACTGATCTCTCTTCCATATTATATTTTCCAAGATTTTTTGTTATAATTTCTGGAATTTTTAAACTTGATCTAATCGTGCTTACCATTTGTTCTCTTGCAAGATCCTGCCTTGTACCTTTAATATAAGTATCTTCTGTGTAACCTGACTCTGAAATTAATTGACGAAATATTAATTCACTAAATTGTCCAAGATCATCCTTAAAAGCTGGATCTTTAAAAAACTTATCCCTAACATTTATATCACTTACAGATAAACCAAGTTCTTTGGCTTGATTGTTAAACAATGCTCTGTTAATTAATGAACTTAGAGCTCTGTCAACATAACCAAATTGTCTTCCTTTCTCAATGTCTAAACCTGAACCCAGAAGTTTTCTTATTTCTTCAGTTTGTCTAGAATACAAGGAAGAAAATTCTGTGGATGATATATCTATTTTACCAACAGTTGCTACTGTATTTTGTTTATTAGTGACTCCAACTAAATCTTCTGTACCCCACATAGCAAAACTTAAAATCAAGATTGTAAGTAAGCTTCCCAGTGTTATTTTTATAAAAGAATTTTTTGAACTATTTCTTAATTTATTTAACATTGTTATTCTTATCAAAAATTATTTAATATTAAGAATAATAGATACCAAAGAATTATATGAAACAAAACACTTTTATTGTTGCAAACTGGAAAATGAATTTAAATTTTAATTCAGCTAATGATTTAATCAAATCATTTAAAGATAAAATTAATAAAAGAAAAAC
>PALK01000004.1 GCA_002710765.1 Rickettsiales bacterium
AATTATATTGAGCCATGGGATGGTCCTGCAGCAATGTGTTTTACGGATGGTAGAAAAATTGGAGGTGTTTTAGATAGAAATGGTTTAAGACCATCAAGGTACTGTGAAACTGATGATGGTTTAATACTTCTTTCTTCAGAAATGGGGGTATTAGATTTGCCTTCCAGTAAAGTAATTAAGAGGTGGCGATTAGAACCAGGTAAAATATTTTTTATAGATTTAGATCAAAAGAGAGTTATTCAAAATGATGAGTTAAAAAAAAAGTATTCAAAAGAATATAATTTTGAAAATCATTTAAAACGCAATCAAATTTTTCTTCATGACTTTAAAAAACAATATAAAGAAAATGATACAATTGATGAAAAAGAATTAAAAAAAAATCAGTTCGCATTCGGATATACTAAAGAAGATATTAACTTCTTTATTGATCCAATAATTAAAACAGGAATTGAACCGACTGGATCTATGGGAACTGATACGCCAGTATCAATTTTATCTGATAAAAGAAAACTATTATTTTCATATTTTAAGCAATGTTTTGCCCAAGTAACTAATCCTCCGATAGATCCTATTAGAGAAGAGCTTGTTATGTCTTTAAAGAATACTTTAGGGCCAAGACCGAATTTGTTTTCTACTCCAGTTAAAAATAATAATTACAGACTTGAGATAGATCAGCCCATAATAACAAATTCTGAATTAGAGGTTATAAAAAATATAAGCAAGTACTCAGAAAAAAAATTGAGTTCAGGTACTGTAGATATTTTGTTTAAAAATTCACTTAATGGAAATGAGTTACAAAATGGAATAGAACATATTTGCCTGCAAGTAAAAGAATTAATTTTAGAGGGCAAAAGTATAATAATTTTATCTGATAAAGAATTTTCAAAAGTAAACGCTCCCATTCCGTCACTTCTTGCATCATCAGCAGTTCATCATTACCTAATCAAGGAAGGACTAAGGATGAAAGCTAGTTTAATATTGGAAACTGGAGAAGCCAGAGAATTGCATCATTTTGCCGTATTATCTGGTTTTGGTATTGAAGCAATTAACCCTTATCTTGCGTTTAATACTATTAGATCAATTGTAAAAACTAAAAATTATGAAGAAGCAAAAAATAATTTTATAAAAGCAGCGAATAAAGCTCAGTTAAAAATTATGTCAAAAATGGGGATTTCTACAATAAGATCTTATTGTGGAGCACAAATATTTGATGCAGTTGGTATTTCAAAAAGTGTAATAGACAAATATTTTTATGGTACTGCATCATTAATAGGAGGCGTTAATTTAAAAGATATTCAAAAGGAAACAATCATGAGATTTAATGAAGCTTTTGAATATGATTTTTCAAATAATTTAAAGCTAAATGATGGAGGGGAATATTCTTTTAGAATCAAAGGAGAACAACACAACTGGTCACCAAAAACAATAACACATCTCCAGAGGGCAGTAAGAATTAATTCCTATAAATCATTTAAGGAATTTTCTGAAAGTATAAATAGTAAGGATTCCCTATCAACTATAAGAGGATTATTAAAAATTTCTAATAATAATAATTCAGTATCATTAGATGATGTTGAGCCAGCTAAAGAAATAGTTAAAAGATTTTCTACTGGAGCTATGTCTTTTGGTTCAATATCAAAAGAAGCTCACTCTACTTTAGCTATAGCTATGAATAGAATAGGTGGAAAATCTAATACGGGTGAAGGTGGTGAAGAAGTCGAGAGATTTAAGGTGATGCAAAACGGGGATTCAATGCGTTCAGCTATAAAGCAAGTGGCTTCAGGTAGGTTTGGTGTCACAACGGAATATTTGATTAATGCTGATGATATTCAAATTAAAATAAGTCAAGGTGCAAAGCCTGGAGAAGGAGGTCAATTACCTGGTCACAAGGTGGATGTAACAATCGCAGCAGTGAGACATTCGACTCCAGGAGTTGGATTAATATCTCCTCCTCCTCATCACGATATTTATTCAATTGAAGATTTAGCCCAACTTATTTACGATTTAAAAAATGTTAATCCTAAAGCAAGGATAAGTGTTAAATTAGTCTCTGAATTTGGAGTAGGAGTTGTTGCAGCTGGGGTAGCAAAATGTAAAGCTGATCATATAACTATCGCTGGTTATGATGGAGGAACTGGGGCATCTCCGTTAACATCCATAAAAAATGCAGGGACTCCTTGGGAGTTAGGTCTTGCGGAAACTCAACAGACTTTAGTTTTGAATGGTTTACGAAGTAGAATTTCATTACAAGTTGATGGGGGCTTAAAAACAGGGAGAGATGTTGTAATTGGTGCTTTACTTGGAGCAGATGAATTTGGTTTTGCGACAGCCCCACTTATTTCTGTTGGATGTATTATGATGAGAAAGTGTCATTTAAATACTTGTCCTGTTGGAGTGGCTACTCAAAATAAAATTTTGAGAAAAAAATTTAAAGGAACACCTGAAAATGTAATAAATTATTTCTTCTTTGTGGCAGAAGAAGTACGAGAAATTATGGCAGATCTTGGCATGAGGAAATTTAATGATTTGATTGGACGTTCAGATTTTTTAAATAAAATATCTGCAATAGACCATTGGAAAGCTAAATCGGTAGATCTTAGCAATATAATTTATAGACCTGATTCTGGTTCTGCTGATGATTATTATAATTCATCTACTCAAAAACATAATTTATCTAAATTAGATAAAGAGGTAATAAAGGATTCACAAAATGTTTTAAAAAAGAAAAAGAAATCAATTATTTTAAACAAGGATATAAAGAATATTGATAGGAGTTTTGGATCTATGTTGTCTGGAGAAGTAGCAAAAGAATTTGGACATTCTGGTCTTAATGAAGATTCTATTGTTATTAATTTGAGAGGAACAGCTGGTCAAAGTTTTGGGACATTTCTTTCCAAAGGTATAACCCTCAATCTTGAAGGAGAAGGTAATGATTATGTTGGCAAAGGCTTGTCTGGTGGAAGGATTACAATAATTCCTTTTAAAAATTCAAACTATAAATTTGATAAAAATATTATTGTAGGTAATACTGTTTTATATGGCGCTATTTCAGGGGAGTGTTATTTTTTAGGAATGGCTGGAGAGAGGTTTGCGGTTAGAAATTCGGGCGCTTTAGCAATAGTTGAAGGAACAGGAGATCATTGCTGTGAATATATGACAGGTGGTATTGTTATGGTTCTTGGAAAAACTGGTGTAAATTTCGGTGCTGGTATGAGTGGAGGGATTGCTTATGTATTTGATGAAGAAGGGGATTTTGAGGATAAATGTAATAAATCAATGGTTGAAATTCATAGAATTAAAAAATCAGATGAAATCGATGAAAAATCTATTTTTGAAAAGATTAGCCTCTTAAACAGAGATGAATTGAGAATAAAGTTAATGTTGAAAAGACATTTAAATTATACAAACTCAGATAAAGCAAAAATGATTTTGAATAATTTTGATAAAAATTTAAAAAGTTTCTACAAAGTATTTCCTCTTGATTTTAGGAGAGCATTGGAGCAATCTATAGAATTAGATATGGATAAAAAAGAGAAAGCAATTTAATGTCAAAAGTAACTGCATTTTTGGAGGTTGAACGCGAGGAAAATAAATTACTTAAACCTAATGAAAGGCTTAAGAACTTTAATGAATTCATCCTTCCTAATTCTGAGAAGAAATTGGGTGAACAGGCTTCAAGGTGTATGGACTGTGGAATACCTTTTTGCCATAATGGTTGTCCAGTTAATAATATTATTCCTGAATGGAATAATCTTGTATATGAAAATGATTGGAAAGAGGCATTGGANGTTTTGCATTCTACAAATAATTTTCCAGAATTTACTGGAAGAATTTGTCCTGCGCCNTGNGAGGCTGCATGCACATTAAATATTGAAGATAGTCCTGTTACAATTAAAAATATTGAAAAAACNATNATTGATAAAGCCTACAAAAATGGATGGGTTTTACCTCANATTAANAAGACNAAGACTAATAAAGTTATTGCTATNGTAGGTTCAGGTCCTGCCGGATTNTCCTGTGCACAACAATTAGCAAGAGCTGGTCATCATGTTACNGTTTATGAGAAAAATGATAGAGTTGGTGGTCTTNTNAGATATGGTATTCCAAANTTTAAAATGGAGAAATCTTATATNAACAAAAGAATTTATCAGATGGAACAAGAAGGTGTTACTTTTCAATGTAATATTAACGTAGGAGTGGATATTACATTTGTTGAACTTAATAAAAAATATGATGCAGTTGTTTTGACTGGTGGTTCAGAAAAACCTAGAGATCTTGAAATAGAAGGTCGATCTTTATCTGGTATCCATTTTGCGATGGACTTTCTACAGCAACAAAATAAAAGATGCGAGGGTGATAACTACGTTGGTGAAAATGAAATATTGGCTACAGGAAAAAATGTAGTTGTAATTGGAGGTGGAGATACTGGTTCTGATTGTATTGGAACTTCTAATCGACAATCTGCAAAATCAGTAACTCAACTAGAAATTCTTGAAAAACCACCTGAGAAAGAGAATAAGATTCTAACTTGGCCTAATTGGCCTTTAAAGTTAAGAACTTCATCTTCTCATGAGGAGGGCGTTGAGAGAAATTGGAGTGTGTCAACAAAAAAATTTGAAGGTAGAAATGGAAAGTTGACTACAATGGTTCTGGAAAAAGTAAAATGGGGTAAAGATGAAAATGGTAAAAATATAATGATGCCTTCAACGGAAGCACCTATTAAATTAAAAGCAGATCTTGTTCTTTTGGCAATGGGTTTTGTTCATCCAATTCATGAAGGTTTGCTGAAGGAAATAAATATTGATTTGGATGATAGAGGTAATGTAAAAGCAAATGAAAGTGACTATAAAACGAACTTAAAGAAAGTTTTTGTCGCTGGTGATATGAGAAGAGGTCAATCTCTTGTAGTTTGGGCAATCAGAGAAGGTAGGCAAGCTGCACATGCTGTCGATAAATTTTTGATGGGAAAAACCTCACTTCCCTATTAAACTAAAATTTTTCTGATATTTTGATAACTCCTTTGGTAAATTTTTTAACTATATTTTTAAAAATTTTTAATTTGTAAGTATTGTTCGCTATATTTGATTTTCCTGTGTCCTTATGTTCGGATTCATCTTGNAGAAACTTCTTTATTTTACTTTCTAGTTCTTTCTCTTTAGTACCTTCAATTTCTTTNAGTTGTTTTTTATAGTGTTCAACAATGACTGATTCTACTGCTTCAGTAGAGGCCATTACATAATCTTTTCCCATAAGGGCAGTAATTGCACCAAATGAAAAACCTCCTAGTTTCCAAAGTGGATGAAAAATTGTTGGCCTAACTCTTTTAGAAAGCATAGTCTTTTCAAAATATTCAAGATGAGTTTCTTCTTCCTTTGCTAATTTCATAAGAACTTTTTTTAGTTTTGGTTCTTTAGTATATTTTATTTGACCAGCATAAATTTGTTGAGCACCAAATTCTCCAGCATGATCTACTCTAATTATTTCTTCAATTTTTTTATTTTTCATTTGATATTATTTTATAGTAATAAATAAAAATTAAAATATTAATTGTAGAATACATTACATTATATCCTGCCATTGAAATTCCAAATACAGACCAGGTTATTTCATTACATTTAGTAATAGGAACTTTTTCAAGAAAAGCTTTGAGTTGATCTATGTTTTCAAAATCATTTGTATTATTTGAGCAAGAACTATTTATTTGCCAAAATTCTTGTTCCACTCCAAAATGGGTAATACTTATAACAAGACTTGTAAAGAATAAAAGTCCAATAAAATACATATAATTTTTATTTCCATCAATAAAGAAGGCATAAGAGGAAATTAGTATGATTATAAAATATGGTATTCTTTGATAAATACAAAGTTCACATGGTAAATAATTTTCTATATATTGATAATAAAGAGCAAAAATAATAGCAAAAAGACTAAATAAAAAACTAAATAAATAATATTGTTTGATTTTTTTTAAACTCATGATTTAAAAATAAAAAAAGATTATTTTAAAAAAACTTATAGTAAACATAAAGTATAAATAAAGTAATTAAAATTATGCTCATTAAATTTAAATATTTTTCTAAAATATTTTTTATACTTTCGCCAAATTTAAAAAACATAAATCCAACAAATGAGAATCTAGCACCCCTTGACAAGATTGAACATACAATAAACATTAAAAGGTCAAGCTGAAGAATACCTGATGAGATAGTAATAATTTTGTATGGGAATGGAGTAAACCCCCCAATAATTACTAGAAACCAACCATATTGTAGAAAGTTTTTCTCAAAAGAATTGAAGCCTTCATCAAAATTTGGATATATAAAATTTATACTTGGTAAAATTAAATCCCATAGATATTGTCCCAGGAAATAGCCAAGTATTCCACCTAAGACTGAAAAAAGGACAGTAACAAATATTAAAAAAATTGTTTTAGACCTTTGTGAAATTATTATTGGAGCTAAAAATATATCAGTAGGTACAGGGAAAATTATAGATTCTATAAAGGATATAAATGAGAGATATATCCAAGCAGTTTTTTTTGAGGAAAAAAAAATTATTTTATTGTAAATTTGTTTAGAAAATTTTTCCATTATATTTATAGATATATGAAATCTCAATAGAGATTATAATAAAGAAACATTTACAGCAACGAACCTAATTTTTTACTTCAAGTCTTGATTGAAACCTTATTTTATAGTAATTCTAATTGTCATTATCATTGACATCAAACTTATAATTAATATATACATATATACTTATATAAATTTAATTATAAAGGATTTATTATGAAATTTTTTTTAAGTCTCATTCTTATTTTATTCACATCTAATGCCTATTCTGCTGATGTGTCTATTGAAATGTTAAACAAAAATAAAGAAACCAAAAAAAGAATGGTTTATAGTGAAGAGTTGGTGAAAATAAATGTCGGACAGACTATTGATTGGCTTCCAACAGCAAAAGGCCACAATGTAGAAATGTTAATTGGACCCGATGGATATGACTTGCCAAAGAAATCTAAGTTGAGTGATAAAGTCTCATTAACCTTTTCAGTTCCAGGCATTTATTTATATCAATGTTCACCTCACGCTGCTATGGGAATGATCGGTATTGTAGTAGTTGGCGATGATGTATCAAATAAAGATGCTGTTGCTAAAAAGAAACTTACAGGAAGCAAAAGTAAGAAAAAACTAAAAAAATTACTTGCTGAAATCTAAACAACTCTCAAAAAAGAGGTGTTTTATAAATTTTTTGTTCATTGCTTTACAAATGAATCGTTAAAAAAAGCACGATACATCAGTATAGTGCTTTTTTTGTTTATATTTCTTTTCAAATACACACACGCTCAGTACAGAGTTTTTGGAATTGGAACTCAAGATTGTGAAGTTTTATTAACCCATAGTAATGATGAGGAATTTAAATTTCTTACTATATCTTGGGTCCAAGGATTTTTGTCGGGAGTTAATTTAGGAGTAAGTGTTTTAAATAAAACATTAGGTAATAAAATTTCTGAGGAAGAACTATGGTTAGCCATAGTTGATAACTGTAAAAAAAACCCTTTATCTAACCTAACTACAGTTTCACAAAATATATTTATAGATATTAATAATGTGACTATTGGTAAAGATTCAATTTTCTTTGAATGAATTAGTAATTTAAATTTATATTTAATTCTAACGAGTTTATAAAAATAATTAGTTAAAATTCTAAATATTAATTATAGTACATAAAGCTATTTATATATATTACATATTAGAGGTAAATGTACTTGAATATCTATGAAATTTCTATTCCTGTAATAATAAAAAACTTCAAAACATTCTCAACAATTTTGGAATTATGAAAAAAATATTGTGTTGAAAAGAAAATTGACGAAACAGTTTTTATTAATACAAGATTATTTCCAAATATGTTGCCATTAAAAAGTCAAATTCAGATTGCAACTGATATGACTAGGAGAGGTTTATACAGAGTTTTTAAAGAAGAACCACCAAAGTTTGAAGATAATGAAGATAACTTTAGTGATTTACAGGTTAGAATAAGAAATAATATTGTTATATTAGAAAATTTAAGTTCAGAAAAAATGATCGAGTTAGAAGATAATAAAATTGAATTTAAAATTGGAGATAATGAATTTAGATTTAAAGATCTTAAAGAATATTTATTTGTTTGGATTTTTCCTAACTTTTTTTTCCATATGACGACTACTTATAATATTTTAAGATCAAAAGGCGTAGATTTGGGAAAAAAAGATTTTTTGAGTTTCTGAATACTTAAACCTCTTATTTAAACCATGCCCCTATGGTGGAATTGGTAGACACGTGGGATTCAAAATCCCATTCCTTCGGGAGTGTCCGTTCGAGTCGGACTAGGGGTACCATGATTTAAGATTTTTTAAACCTTTTTGGATTCAGCATCAAAATACTTGATAAAACTAAACAAACAATAGCTAAAAAAATTGAGCTTTTGTAATCATTTTCTGAGTCAATAAGAATACCTGAAATATATGGCCCTAATATTTGACCAATGCTAAATGCAGAAGTCATAATAGCAACTGAAATATTAACATTTCCAATGAATCTTTTTTTTCCCTCAACAAGTACTAACGCAACAGATCCTGGAACTCCTAGACCATAAAACAAGCACGAAATTAAAAAATAATTAAGACTGTTATTAAAAAATAATAGTGAAACACCCAAAGCAACTGTTGAACAAGAAAAAAATAGTAAAGAATCTATATTAATTTTTCTTGATATCCAGTTCCAAATNAGAACGGATGGAATTGCAAAAATTCCAACAATAATCCAAGAAAGATATTGATATAAAGAAATTTCAAATGAGTCCTTGGCTATTGCACTTATAAATGTTCCAAAAATTATATAACCAATACCAAAGAAAAAATATCCAAATGATATAGTAAAAAAGTCTAGTTTAAATTTATTTTTAATTGGACCACTTGTATCATTTTTTAAAACATATTGTTTAGGAATAAAGATAATTATAGGGATACATAATAGAATTCCAATAAAACCTATAAAAATCCATTGATAATTCCAGAGAGGATATATAGTTGAAATAATCCAAACAGTTGTAGTTCCAATAACTATACCAAGCCCAATTCCACAAAAATGATAAAGTTGTAAAGTTTTGTTTTTAAAATCTTTAAAGAAATTAAACATCAATGATATTGTAAAAACAAAGCCAAAAGCACTTGATATTCCACATAAAAATCTTAAGATAATGAAGAGTCTTAAATTTGTGGTAAAGCCCATTAAATAAATTGTAATTACAGAAAATATTGAAGAAAAAATAATTATATTTCTAAAGTTACTGAATTTCCAAATGATTGGAATAATTGAACCAACAAGATAGCCAAAATAATTATATGAAGAAATTATTCCCATGGTTGTAGAACTAAAATTTAAGTCATTTTGCATATTCGGTAATATGGGTGTGTAAATAAATCTGCCAAAACCAATAGCTATTAAAGTAGAACAAATACCTGCTAAAATAATTTTTAAATTATTATTTGATGATTTCATCATAATGCTTAAATATTAAAATTAATGCCAGTAAAATTAGGTAGTAATAAATTGAAATTTTTTGTTTGGATAATACTAGTATATATGGGAGTTCCTTTTGTTGTAAAGGCTCATCACAAAATTGATAATCCAATAATAAGATTCTCCGAGTCACCAGAGATAAGAAATATTTTCTTTGAATGGAGAGGTCATATCAATATTGATAGAAAAAAAAATAATCACGAGACTTATCATCAAGTTTTAGAATTTGGCAAAGGTTGGAATAAAAGACATGAGACAGATATAGAATTTCACATTGCTGATTTAAAAAATAGCTCATTGGCAATNCCAACAATAAAATTTCAAAANAANTTTAACATTGTAAATAAAAAGAATTTTTTATTTTCTACTTTTTTTTCATTCAATTTTGCAACCGAAAAAAACAGCTCAGANCAAATAGAATATAAATTTTTATTCCAGAATAAATTTAAACATTTTGTTTTTAACAACGGTTTTGGTTTCTATAAAAATATTAATGGAACAAAGTCAAAAAATACTATCCTAAAATATTTCCCTTTAATTTTTTTCAAAAAACCAATTATATCTGANATTCATTTAGCAATAGCGGGAAGCAGTGATTTTGGGAAAATTTCAAATCTCAGTACGTATACTAATCAAAAACATCAATATGGTTTAGGAATCAAAAAAAGTTTTCAAAAAGATACTAAAAATGAATTTGATCTAACAATTGCATATTTAAAAGGACTAAATTCTAATTCTTTTGATCAGTCTCTGATATGGTATATAAATAAATCATTTTAGTCTCAGTTGAGAAAATTATTAAAAAAAATAAAGCCCAAATGTATCGTTTATGTTTTATAAATAATAATAAAAGGATTTAAACAAATATTAATATTGAGNAAAGATATCTTTAAAAATAAATAATATTAACCAAATAAATTTCTTATATTTTAAAAAATGACCCAATTCAGATCAATTTTTTTTATTTTAATTTTTTTTTTCTTTTTAAAAGTTGAAGCAAAAAATTATGATGGTAAATCTTATGTATGTGCAGATGAATTAGGACCTTTACTAGAATTCTCAATTCCTAACTTTGGTGATAATTTATTTGAGAAAAAGGTTCCGTTAAAAATTTATAATAAAGAAAATAGAGATTTGCTATACCATAGTAACGGTATTATAAAAAAAAAAAACAAGTGCGATAGACAAGTCATATTTTTTTTATACTGTCGATTTTATTTTAAATGATGATAAATCAATTCAGGGATATTTTGAATTCTTTCCTCCATCTAATCTTATGTTTAAAGTTGGAGGTTCTCAATTTCTAAATCTGGTATGNTGGACTTAAAAAAATTTGAGGTTTGTTTTCTATATTTGACTATTCTATTCATAATAGTTTGCCAAAGTTTGAAAAATGTTAATTATCTTTTAAGTTTCTTCTTCAATGAGGTTTACAGCCAACCTAATTCTTCTTTTTTTTCTTCTCCAACATTCTCAAATGAAAANATTGTTTCTAATTCATTATTAAAAAATAAATCATTTCAAAACATCGAATCAACTGAGCAAAAATTTGTTATAATCAGTATTGTGATAGCTTTATTTCCGATAATTGGAAGTTTTTTATTACGATCTAAAGTTTAAAAATGTTTAACTATAAGTTAAATAAATTATGAAAAATAAAAAGGTAAATATGAAAAAACTATACAGTAAGTCGCACAGAGATCTCCAAGATCGTTTTGATTCAAGAAAGATAGCAGATCGATTGAATGAAAATATAGTAAAAAATAAATTTGATAATGATGCGAAAGATTTTATAGAGTCCAGGGACATGTTCTTTCTTTCAACCATTGATCATAATAATAGACCAACAGTATCATANAAAGGTGGAAATCCAGGTTTTGTTATTGTTGTAGATGATATTACATTGGCGTTTCCAAGTTTTTATGGGAATGGAATGTTTATGTCGATGGGAAACATCAAAGAGAATAACAAGGTTGGTCTATTATTTATTTCCTTTGAAAACCCTCATAGACTTCGTGTTCATGGAGAAGCAACAATTATAGAAAACGATCCATTATTAAAAAACTATTCAGAAGCAGATCTAATAGTTCGAGTTAAATTAATAGATTACTGGCAGAATTGTCCACGATATATTCATAAATATAAAAAAATAAATAAATCAAACTGCACTTAAGAAAAACAAAGAAACGTCTATGGCTGGTTTGAAAAAATAGATGCAGTTTAAGGTATTTTTTTAAAGAAATATAAGAAAAAAATTAAAAAATAAAGACATTATTGGTGTTTTTTAGTTGATGGTTGAGTTTAACTCTTAAGTTCTTTCCACATAGTCTTTGCAAAGGTATTACATAGAAATTTTTTTTAAAATTTTAACATAATTTTTAACCTTACTTTTATTTTTCTTGTGAGAATTTCTCCAAATTGGAAGAGTTTCTTCTAATTTTGAGAATCCTTTGTTTGTTAGAGTTAAAAGATTTCCATTAATTCCTTTGCTAACAATTCTGATAAGTCTATTTNTAATTAAAATATTTAAATTTCTTCTTGCCGTAGAAATTTCTAGGTTGAGAATTTTTGCAATTTTTGANGTTTCTATTTGGCTATATATATTTAAGATTGCTAAAATAGGTATTTGTGTTGAGTTTATCCCACTAAACTTTAAGGAATTATTATATTCATTAGTTAATTCCCTTGCCATTAATCTTACATTAAAACATGCACATTGTTGTAATTCTTCTATATTAATAATTTTTTTCCTCATAGTTATTAATATATTACTTTACATAATTTAAAAAGAAACTAAATTTATAAAGGTATATACGCGCGTATATACTTTATAAAGGATAATTATGGATATTAAAAGATTTGATTTAAGTGATGGAACATATATAAGATATAAAAAAATAGGAAAAGGTCCTTCTATTTTACTTTTACATACATTTAGAAATAGATTGGAATATTCTGATAATCTTGGTGCACAATTGAAAAATAATTTTACAGTTTATTCTATTGATCTTCCTGGCTTTGGTGATTCTCCAATTAATACTAAAACAACATATGACCTGAGTTTTTTTTCAAGTTCTATTGTAGATTTTGTTAAAGGATTAAAAATTAATAATCTTAAAATTGCTGGAGAATCAATTGGCGCAACACTGGCTGCAAGTGTATCAGTTAAGATACCAAATATTGTAAAAGAAATATTTTTGTTNAATCCATATGATTACGATTCCTATTTCGGAGAAGGAATTCAAAGAGGTAATTTTTTTGCGAAATTTATTTTATTTCATGTTGGGTTACCAATTATAGGAAACTTTTTTTGTAGTTTAGAAAATAAATTTATACTAAAAAATATCATGAATGGCGGATTTTTTGATTCTAAAAAACTACCTGCAAATTATTTATCTTTACTTTGTAGCTCCTTAAAAAAAAAGGGATATGTTTACCATTTCAGGAACGTCCTTTCTAATTTTAATAAGAATAGCGGAATTAAAGATTTATATAAAAAAGTTAAAGTCCCAGTTAATTTAATATATGGAAGTTTTGATTGGGCAAGAGAAGATGAGAGATTGAGAACTCAAAATCTTTTAAAACTTGATAATTATCAAACTATTAATGATTCTATACATTTTTCTTTTTTAGAAAATACTAATAAAGTATCAAAAATTATAGGNTTAAAAAATTGAGAAATTCTCTAATTAAATGTATATTTATAAATCAGGAAATTAATATTTTTGAAAGGATTAATTATGGAAAAAGTTGCATTTATCTCTGGTGCTAACAGAGGAATAGGATTTGAGACTACAAAGAAGTTAGCTGAAACAGGAGTAAAAGTTATTATGGGTTCTAGAGATTTAGAAAAAGGGAGAAAGGCTAATGATGACTTATCTTCACTTGGAATTGATGTAGACTTGCTTCAATATGATGCTCAAGATTTAGAGGCACCACAAAAAGTATATCAATATATCAATGAGAAATATAAAAAGTTAGATATCTTGATTAATAATGCAGGAGTTCTTCTTACAGGAAATTTATTCGTTACAAATAGTTCTTCTGTAAGTGATAAAGATGTTAAAGATACATTCCAAATAAATCTTTTTTCAGTAATTTCTCTAACTCAAAAGCTACTTCCATTAATAAAAAAATCTAAGGCAGGAAGAATAGTTAATGTTTCTACAATTTTAAGTTCATTAACTCTTCATTCTCAGAAAGACTCACCAATCGCTCCGGCAAAAGAATTTGCGTATAATGCATCAAAGACTGCTCTAAATGCTTACACTATCCATCTAGCATCTGAGCTTAAAGATACGAAAATTAAAGTAAATTCTGGTCATCCTGGATGGGTTAAAACTGAACTAGGTGGTCCTAATGCTCCAATGGAAGTTAAAGATAGCTACAAAACTTCGATGCGTCTGGCTTCTTTAGATGAAGATGGACCAACTGGTGGATTATTTCATGAAAATGATATTATACCCTGGTAAGGAATATTTGTAATTTTTTTAATCAAGTTTTTAAGTATAAAATTTTGTAANTTAGAATAATTTAAAATAAATTAAACTTGTGTTGTTGAAAAAAAAAAAATGATTATTATATAACCTTATGCAACTAAGCAGAACAGGCTTTTAGCTTGTTTTAACAAATGGGAATGGAAATGAAGAATCTATTAATTGGATTTGTCTTCTTATTAGTTATTGTCTACTCAAATGTTGTTATGAGTGGCGATATTGATGCAGGAGAGGCAAGATATTCTCAAAACTGTGGTAATTGTCATGGACCTGGAGGTATGGGTCTTGCTAGCTATCCTAAGTTAGCAGGAAAGGAAATAGACTATTTAATGGATCGTCTCAAAAAATATAGAGCCGGAACAAAAATTGGTCCTAATTCATCTTTGATGATTATGATGGCAGAGCCTTTGTCAGATAAGGAAATTGTAAATCTGGCTGCATATTTATCTAATGTGCAAAAGAAATAAATATTAAACAAGAAAGGAAAGTAAATTTATGTTTAATAAAACTAAACTTTTATCAGCAGCTATTGTTTCGGTTGTTGCCTTAATGGCTTCACCAAGTAATGCTGATACAATGGGTACCCCAACCATTAGCGCAAAGTTGATGATGAAGGGACTTGAAAACCCATGGGATATGGCTTTTACAAGCGGTGGAGATATGTTCTACACTGAGAAATGTAAAGGTCTTTCAGTTAGAACATCATCCGGTAAAGTTAATGCTTTAATTGGAATGAAAGATGCTAAAGGCTACGCAAGTGCCAACAGTGATCTTTTTTGTTCTGGTCAAGCAGGAATGATGGGTGTAGCTCTAGATCCTGATTTCAAAAATAACCGTAGAGTTTATGTTGCTTCTACATCAAATAAATATCACGGAAGTGGTTGTAAAGATAATTACTCAAGATGTGATGGAAACATCATTATGAGAATTGAAGTTAGCAAAGACTTAACAAAGGTTACAAATCGTACTGATATCGTAAAAGATATNCAATANAAGCCATTTGAATCTGATCACCCATTNGGTGGACCAGGNGCTCACAATGGTAACAGANTACGTTTTGGACCTGAAGGTTANCTTTGGGCAACAACAGGNGATCGNCACAGAGGTGTTGTTCCTCAATCTAAGGATCTTTTAGGTGGAAACGTTCTACGTATTGACACTGATGGTAAAGCTCATCCTGGTAATAAGCCACCAGCGGGTTTTGACAAACGTATGTATACTTATGGACACAGAAATGTTCAAGGAATTGATTTCCGTCCAAGTGATGGTCAAGCATTTACTGCTGAACATGGACCATGGCAAAACGACGAAATTACTGCACTAGTTAATGGTGGTAATGGTGGATGGGATCCACGTCCGAATGTTGGTGGTCGTGGAGATTGTCCAGACAAGTATTGCGGTTACATGCCTAATCAAAAAGAAGGTATGCTTCCTGCAGCTCGTGCGGCGTTTATGCCTATGAGTGATACTCGTTTTGATGACTTAATGCCTCCTGCATGGAATAACAACGGTCTATCTCAAGGAACNGGCTCTGCTGCTTTCTTAAAAGGTAGTAACTGGGGTTATTATGAAGGTCGTATGGCTGTTGGAATCATGGGTATTGGTTTTGGTGGAACACCATCTGGTATGAGAATCGACATTGTTGATTTAGCAAAAGATGGCAAGTCTGTAAAAAGCGTTCTTCACTTACCTACTGGTCTTTCTAAAAGATTCAGAGGTTTAAGACTTGGACCTGACGGAGCTCTTTATGCTGCGGTAGATGAAGGTGAAATCTACAAAATTACAGCTAAAAAGTAGTTGAAAAAATTTAATCGCACCACACAAATTGTGGTGCGATTATACTAATCGTTAAATTTTTTTTATTGATTTTATTATACTGAATTTATTTTAAAATTCTTTTCACGAACAACTAGATATCACATTTATATTTTAGTTTCGAAAACCTTTTTCTCGCCCAGTATTGATACAAGAAGTTAGTTAAAGCATTAATAGGTTTTATATTGATTATTTTTGCAAAAATTCTCCAGTATTTAAGTTCACTCCATATAGTTATAAATGCTTGAACTCCAACTTGGGTTTGACCTTTTTTATTTATAACATGTAAAAACATTAAACTTTCATTGTATGAAATTCCATAATTCCTTAATTTATCTTCTGCTAAAGTTATATCAATCCAGTGAAACTTTTTTTCTAAATCTCTTTTTTTATAATAGTTAATTTCTTTTAAGCAGAGGTTACATTTTCCATCAAAAAAAACAGTTATTTTATTCATATAACTACATGTAATCTTCATTATGAAAATATAAAGTCTTTCTATTAGAAAATTAAATATATATATTTAACTAAGCTGAGTGTTAAATGGAATATAAAACTTTTCTATTTACTCAGCTTTTAAAATTGTCTTATATTAAAAAAAATTAACTATTGGGAGAAGTTAATATGAATGAAAAAAATAATTGTGGATGTGGTCGATCACCAACTGGCAAATGTATTGGTTGGCATAATTTAACTGATCAAGAATACAAACAAAAATTAGCTGACTATGAGAATAAAAAGAAAAGGTAAATTTATTTAGTCTTTTTANNATGAAAGTTTAGAGGAAAGTTTTATTTCTGATNNTTTTATATCTAANGCNAGTGCAGCATTTTTTAGTCCNCGAGATATTGNTTGACTTTGAAATANAGAACTTTTNTNTAAAANAATNAATTTAAGAACANCTTTTTTTTTCTTTATTTTACATAAANCTAGATTTTTTTCTGANACACTTCCNGTGATATGGTGAGCTAATCTGAGNATTTGTCCAATAAATTTACACCTCATCCTCACATTTTTATCTANTGTATTATAATATNTTTCGATTAAATCATCTTTNAGNGCATTAGAGTGCCTAAAATACATAATTATAGATAGTTCTATCCTTTCTGTTCTAGTGATGCCATAAAATGGATACCATAAAACTCTCTCCATTGCATATAATCTTCTATGTTCAGGATGCACATCCCAAGCAATATTAGAAATCCAACAAGCCGAAAGCAAAAGTTGATTATTGAACTCCAAAAATTCACTGCATTGAAGAATCCAACTGTATAAATGTTTAACCATATTATTAGATATAGTATTATTTGCTAACCTCCGGATTTGAAAAATGAATGTATTTNTTTCATTTTTAAAATTATTAATTACTCCTTCTTTAATTTTAAGCTGTTGTAAAATAAATCCTTCTCTTATGCCAGAGCTAGAAAAATGTATTTCTTTAAAACTATAAAACTCAATCAATTTTTCTAGAATATTTAGTGCATAGGGCAGAGATTTTCTTCTACTCTTTGTTATTTTATTTAAAATTTCCGGATTAAAGTTATTATTACAAAAGATGGCTTTTTTAATTATTTTATCTACATCATTTGCAGGTATTATATAATCTTGAATAATTTTTATATTTTTTCCTGTTAAGTACATATGAAGTTTTGCAAGTGCTCTAAATGAACCTCCAACCGCATAAAATTTTTCACATTCTTTTATTTTATTCTTCTTAAGATTTTCGTTAATAAATTGGTATACAGTTTTATCAAAATAAATTCCTTTCTTTTTTAAAAATACATGACCTATTTTAAAAGAATTTATGAAATTAATATTTTCTTCACCAACAACTTCAGTTAACTCAAGACTTCCTCCGCCAAGATCACCAACAATTCCTTCTACGTTTTTATGACTATAGATTGTTCCAAGGGCTGCAAGTTCTCCTTCTTCTTTTTCAGATAAAAGGTTAACCTTTATCTTAAATTTTTTAAAAATACATCTAAGAAAGTAATCCCTATTATTAGCAATTCTAACAGCAGCAGTAGCTAGAATAACAACTTTTTCGTTTGAAACAGAATTAGCTATACTTGTAAATCTCTCCAAAACATTGATTACATTATCTATATCTGAATTACCTAATTTTCCTTTTTTATGAACAATCTCACCTAAATTACATATGACCTTTTCATTGAACAAGGTCCTAGATGCTAAAGATAATGAATCATATATCACCAATCTTATTGAAAAAGAACCAATATCAATTATTGAAAATGGATTATTTTTTGAATTATTGGCTCTAAACACTTAATCAATATAGTTGTGAATTTATAAAAATAAATAATTAATTTATTTCTTTGAACTACTACCTCTTCCTGATAGAGAATTATTATTCATGAAAAAATTATGTACTGAAAATAATTTTAAATTATTTTTTAATTTTTTATAAGTTCCATCACTTCTTAATAACCAACTTAGTGAATTATCTTTTAAATAATTCTCCAAAATTTGTTCAAGAACTTGTTCATGAACTGTTTCATTAATAATTGGAATAAACGTTTCAACTCTTCTATCTAAATTTCTTGTCATTAGATCTGCTGAGGAAATAAAAACTTTTGAATTTCTTGAAGGCATTTTATAACCGTTTGAAAAAGCATAAATTCTACTATGCTCTAAAAATCTTCCTATAATACTTTTTACAATTATATTTGAGGATAGATCGTCAATACCAGGTCTTAAACCACATATACCTCGTACAATAAGAAATATTTTGACCCCAGCAATTGAAGCTTTATAGAGTTCGTCTATTATTTCTGGATCTATTAAAGAATTAACTTTAATCCAAATTTCTGCTGGCTTATTGTTTTTAATATTTAAAATTTCATTTTGTATTAGTTTAATTATGTTTTTTCTAAATGTGTTTGGAGAAAATGAAATTAAATTCATTCTTTCTGGATTAGAATAGCCAGTTATAAAATTAAAAATTTTTCCAGCATCGTTACAAAGCTCTTGATTAGATGAAAAATATGATAGATCAGTATAAAATTTAGCAGTAATTGGGTGATAGTTTCCAGTTCCAAAATGAACATAATTAATAATTTTATTTTCTTCTTTCCTTGATACTAAAGAAATTTTAGCATGAGTTTTCCACTTCATAAATCCGTAAACAATTTGTACACCAGCTTTTTCTAAATTCTTTGCCCATTTTATATTTTTTTCTTCGTCAAACCTAGCTTTTAACTCTACAATTGCTGTAACTGATTTACCGTTATTAGCTGCATTTATTAGAGCTTCAACAATTGGTGAATTTGAACTTGTCCGGTATAGAGTTTGTTTAATTGAAACTACTTTAGGATCATGAGCAGCTTGAGATAAGAAACTTACAACAACATCAAAGCTCTCGAATGGATGATGAACTATTAATTCTTTTTTTTTAATTGCTGCAAAACAATCACCTCCATGATCTCTTATTCTTTGAGGAAATCGTGGTTCAAAGTTTTCAAATAAAAGTTCAGGCTTTGAATAAGTAATAATTTCACCTAAAGACTCTATATCTAAAATAGATGTTACTTTGAATAAATTACTTTCCATTAAATTAAGTTGTTTTTTTATGAATCTTAGTAACTTTTTTGAAATGCCTTCTAATGTGTATAACCCAATTACAGAACCTAAGCGTCTTTTTCTAAGCGCTAATTCAAAAGAACTCATTAAATCTTCAGCTTCATCCTCTATCTCAAGGTCACTATCCCGTATTACTCTTATAAGAGTAAATTCTTGTAATTTAAATTCTGGGAAAAGTTTTTGTATATTTTGTAAAATTATATCCTCGGTTTTAATATATATATTAGTTTCTTCTCCAATTTGAAAAAATCTTTGTAGATTAGGTGGAAGAATAACTAAGGCAGTTAAACTTTTGTTTTTTTTATTTTTTAATGAACAAATAATTGAAATACTTAAATTAGGTAAAAATGGGAACGGATGAGCAGGATCAACTGCTAAAGGTGTCAGAGTTGAAAAAATTTTTTTATCGAAAATTTCACTAATATTTATTTTAAATTCTTTGAATTTTGACTTTGTTGTGATTACTTTTATACCATTCTCATTTAGTTCTTTTTTTAATCGACTCCACATAATTTGTTGATTAAATAAAATTTGTTTTAAACTCCTTCTTACATCAGTTATTTGCTGTTGTGGAGTTCTTCCATCCGCACTAGTAGTTTTAATTTTTGCCAAAACTTGTCTGGTAATACCAGCAACTCTTATCATGTGAAATTCATCTAAATTATTACCAGAAATAGATAAGAATCTAAGTCTTTCCATCAATGGATTTTTTGAGTTGTTAGCTTCATTTAGTACTCTTTCGTTAAATGAAAGCCAGGATAACTCTCTGTTTATGAATCTATTGTTACTTTTTAAGGTGATATTTCTTATTTTTATTGGTTTATTCAACATTTATGAGGTTTATAGTTATGGTTCTAATTCTGAATCCCAATAGAGAAAATCACCCCAGCTTTCGTGAAGAAAATTTGGTGGATATAACCTGCCAATTTCCTTAAGTTCAAAGTTATTAGGAACAAATGGTTCCTGATATAATTTAATTCCGAGTTTTTTGAGGCTTTTACTCCCTTTATTTGTATTACAAATTCTACAAGAAGTAACAACATTTTCCCATTCAGTTTTTCCACCTTTCGATTTTGGAATAACATGATCAAATGTTAATTCTTCTGTTCTTGCAATTTTACAACAATATTGGCAAGTGAATTTGTCTCTTAAAAAAACATTAAATCTAGTAAAAGCTGCTTTTGAGGGTAAAGGTATATAATCTTTTAATGAGATTACGCTTGGTAATTTAAATTTTATTGAGGGTGAATGAATAACTTTATTATATTCTGAGACAACATTAACTCTGTCTAAAAATACTGCTTTAACGGCATTTTGCCAAGACCAAGTTGAAAGAGGGAAATAACTTAGAGGTTGGAAATCAGCGTTTAGAACTAAAGCTGGGCAACTATTTTCTTTTATCAAAATTTTTTCCTTTAACAAATAATAACAATATATTTATATTGGAATTATATGTTAAAATTAAAGTTTAAAAACTTTTTTTATAAATTCTTTTCCTTGATCCAAACCATTCTCATCAATACCATGTCCAAGATTATTTTGAATTAAAAGAGTTACTTCAAAACCAAGTTCAGAAAGTCTCTTTGCTGCAATTTCAGAAGCATCTGAATTTATAACTTCATCATTTTTTCCATGATATAGGAATACTGGAAATTTAGACTTAACTTCATTTGTAAAATTTTTATTCTCAAATAAATATCCAGAATAACCAATAATACCAGCGCAGGAATTCTTTTTTTTATTTAAATGATAAAGAGACATTATAGTTCCTTGCGAGAAACCAACTATTAATAAATCTTTACTTTCTAATTTATGTTTTCCTAAAACTTCATTTATAAAATTATAAAGATACGGACCAGCTTCCTCTAGTCCTTTTTTGATTTCTTCTTCAGTTCTTTCAAAAAGCTTAAACCATTCAAAACCCTCTGGGGAAGCTGGGCACAAAAATGGGGCATTAGGAGAATAAAATATTGTATTAGGAATTTCCTGNGACCACCTTGAACCAATTGTAATCAAATCTTCTCCGTTTGAACCATATCCATGCAAAAATATTACTATTTTTTCAATTTTTCCTGAGATTGGCTCAATACTTGGTCCATCAATACTTTTTTTTTCTTTCATAACAACTATGCTTTATATAAAATTTTACTTATTTTATCTTTGGAATTAGAGCTAAAAATAAAACTCATTCTTTTTAACATGAAGTCTACGATTGGGATAATACAATTTGGTTTTAATAGTTTCTTTTCAAGAAGCTTAAATATTTCTGATATTTCAAGTTTCTCAAAACCGCTTATTTCTCCATCTTGATTTTGCAAAATTAAATCCTCAGTGATTTCTATATTATATATTGCAATAACTGAAGAATGTAATTTTCCATTAAAGATGTGCAAATACTTAATTATTGATGAAAAAGTTGACCTTCGCATAATCTTTTCTGATAAACCAGTTTCTTCATAAGCTTCTTTGAATAAATTTTTTAATAAAGAAAGGTTTGAGGGCTGTCCTCCACCTATTAGATTATCATAGTAACCTGGAAAATTTTTCAAGCAATCTGATCTCTTACCCAATATCATAAAATATTTATCCTTTTCTTTAACCCAACCATTACAATGTACGCCGTATGCTGGGAATCCGAAAAAAGTTAAAATATTTCTTTCGACATTAAANATTGCCTCCTTCCCAAAAAANTCTTNCTTTGAGAATTGAATTTTTGGCTTTANAGACTCTGAATTGAATACAGGACATTTTTCTCTTATTAGATNTTTTATCTCNCCTNTTTTTATNAGAAAATCAAAAACTTCATCAAATATATTTATTTTGCTTTTAAATATATCTTCTATAACTAACTTTTTTTTACAGAAGTCAGAAAAGTTATTTTTAAGAATAAAAAGGTTTTTTTCATTAATCCAACCAATCTTTTTTTTTTCGTAATAAATTGGATGAAATTGTTCTATATTATAGTCATTTAGNTTTTCTAGTGATTGAATAATTATGTCTGAATATAAATCTTTTTTCATACATAAGATTTTTCTACTATTCTAACAATTTCTTCCATTATGTATTCAATTTGAAAGTTTTTAGGGGTGAAAACGGATTTAACACCTAATTTTAAGAGTTTTTTTTCATCTGCGGGAGGTATTATTCCTCCTACAACTATTGGAGTTTTATTAAGACCAGTTTTTTTCATCAAACTTATCATTTGTTTCACTAAGTATAAATGTGAACCAGATAAAATAGATAGACCAATAATATGAATTCCTTCCTCCAGACATGTATTAGCAAGTTGTTCCGGAGTAGATCTAATTCCGTCATAAACAACTTCAAACCCTACATCTCGAGCTCTTACAGCAATTTGTTCTGCACCNTTTGAATGTCCATCNAGACCAGGTTTTCCTACAAGCATTTTCGGTCTTCTACCAATTTTTTTTGTAATTTGATTAACTTTTTCTTGTATTTTTTTTATTTCATTTTTAGCTTCACTTTTTAAATTAACATTAGAGGATACAATGCCTGTTGGAGCCCTATATTCTCCATAAACTTCCCTCATAACTTTCCCCCACTCTCCAGTTGTAACTCCAGCATGTGCACATTTAATTGATATATCCATAATATTACGGTTTTCTTTNGCTGTTTTTGTAAGTTTAATTAACAGTTCTGAGATCTCCTTTTGATTTCTTCTTGATTTCCATTTTTTTACATTTTCTATTTGGTTTTTTTCAGCCATTTGATCAATCTTCATGAAACCTCCATCATCGGATTCCATTAAAGGTGATTTTACACCTTCAGTGAAACAGTTAACACCAACAACTTTTTGTTCTCCTAACTCAATATTTCTTTGTCTAATAGTTTGAGACATAACTAATTTCTTTTTCATATAGCCGCTCTCAATTGCAAATTGTAATCCACCCAATTTATCAATTTCTTTAAGTTCTGATTTTGCTTCCTTTTTCAANTCATTAACTTTTTTTCTNATCTCTTTCGAACCTTCAAATACATCTCCAAATTCTAATAAATCTGTTTCATAGGCNATAATTTGTTGAAGTCTCAGACTCCATTGTTGATCCCAAGGTCTTGGAAGGCCTAAAGCTTCGTTCCAAGCAGGTAACTGAACAGCTCTAGCTCTTGAGTTTTTAGCCATAACAACTGGTAGCATTTGTATTAAAATTCTGTATACATTATTTTCAGGCTGAGACTCGGTTAGTCCTAAAGAGTTTACTTGCATTCCATATCTAAATCTTGCAAATTTAGGATTTCTGATTTTAAAACGTTTTTTACAAATTTCTTCCCACAACTCTGTAAAGGCAATCATTTTAGAGGTCTCTGTGATTAATTTCATTCCAGAGTTAACAAAGAAACTTATTCTTCCTACAGTCTGTTCAAATAATTTATGTGGTATCTTTTTTGAACCTTTAAGAAATTCTAATATTCCTATTGCCGTTGCTAAAGCAAATGAGAGTTCTTGTTCAGGCGTTGCACCTGCTTCCTGTAAATGATACGAACAAACATTCATTGGGTTCCATTTTGGTATTTCGGTTGTTGTAAACTTAATTATATCCGTAGTAAGCTTCAAACTTGGTTCTGGAGGAAAAATATATGTACCTCTTGATAAATATTCTTTAGTTATGTCGTTTTGAGTTGTACCGGAAAGTTCTTTTCTTGAAGCACCCTGTTTTTCGGCTGTTGCAATATATAGTGCTAGTAACCAAGCTGCTGGTGCATTAATTGTCATTGAAGTATTCATTTTATTTAATGGAATTTTATCAAATAATGTCATCATATTTCCAATATGACTGACTGGCACTCCTACTTTTCCTACTTCTCCTTTTGAAAGAATATAGTCTGAATCGTAAGCAGTTTGAGTTGGCAAGTCAAAGGCAACTGATAGGCCTGTTTGACCTTTACTAAGATTTTCACGGTAAAGTTTGTTTGAAGCTTCTGCAGTAGAGTGCCCTGCATAAGTTCTTATGACCCAAGTTTTATCTTTTATTTTTTTCATTATTTTAATTTATATCAAAAAATAGTATTTATTTAGAAACTGAACAATAAAATTATGTTTTTTTTAACAAGAATGATATAAAATTTTATTTTTTAAATTAAAAATACTAACTTAAAATTTAATTAAATGACAATAAAAAAGATTTACGACATAGGAGAAATTCCACCAATAGGTGTAATTCCTGACAAAATGTATGCATGGGTAATTAGAAAAGATAGAGAAGGTCTTCCTGAACAAGCAATGCAAATTGAAGAAATGCCAGTCATAAAACCTAGTGCTAATGAAGTTATGGTCATGGTTATGGCTGCAGGAGTAAACTATAATAATGTATGGGCTTCACAAGGCAAACCAGTTTCAGTCATGGATGTAAGTAAAAAAGATTATCATATTGGAGGTTCAGATGCATCTGGGGTGGTTTGGGCAATTGGTGAAAACGTAAAAAGATGGAAAGTTGGAGATGAAGTTATTATTCATTGTAATCGTGATGATAATGATGACGAAGAATGTAACGGTGGCGAACCAATGTTTTCTAAATCACAAAAGATTTGGGGTTATGAAACGGCAGATGGTTCATTTGCACAGTTTACAACAGTTCAAGATAGACAATTATTAAAAAAACCCATTCATTTATCTTGGGAAGAAAGTGGTTGCTATACACTAACTTTAGCTACTTCATATCGAATGTTATTTGGACATTCACCTCATACAATTAAACCTGGTATGAACGTATTAGTTTGGGGCGCTTCTGGAGGAATCGGAAGTATGGCTGTTCAGCTTTGTAGAGCAGTTGGAGCAAATGCAATAGGTGTGGTTTCAAATGATGATAAAATTGATTTTGTTATGGGTCTTGGAGCTAAGGGTGTTCTTAATAGAAAAAAATATGATTGTTTTGGAAAATTACCAGATGTAAATGATCAAAAGGGTTATATTGATTACATTAAAAGATGCAGAGTTTTAGGAAAAGATATCTGGAATTTAACAGAAAAGAACGATGTAGATATAGTTTTTGAACATCCTGGAGAATCAACTTTTCCAGTTTCATGTTATTTAGTTAAAAGAGGTGGAATGGTTGTTATATGTGCTGGAACTTCTGGGTATAACCTGACGATGGATGCAAGATTTGTTTGGATGAGGCAGAAAAGAATTCAAGGTAGTCACTTTGCTAATCTTTTCCAGGCTAATGAGGCTAATAAAATGGTTATCAATAAACAAATAGATCCATTAATGTCTGAATGTTTTGAATGGAAAGATATAGCAAAAGCACATACTAAAATGATGGAAAATAAGCATCAGCCAGGTAATATGGCAGTTTTGGTTCAGGCACACAAAAAAGGAATGAAAAATTTAAATGATTTAAAATGATCATTCTTGATTGAAGATTGATTAAAATACATTAAATAGATATTATTATATGGAGGTAAAATGGATAGTTCATCAATAATAGAGTCAAAATTAGAGAAAACAGCTAATTCAGATTTTAATCTGGTTGCATATGAAGAAGTTTTAAAAAATTTCAGAGAAATAAGTGATTTTATAAAAAATAATCTTATCAAAACTTGTTATTCCGATGACAGGTTAAATTCTAAACTTGTTGAAAAAAACCAGTTTATTTGCCATGGATTTGCTTGGTTTGAAACTTACAGAGTATCTCTGGAAAAAACATTGGAATGGTACAAAAATCTTCAAAATGCACAAAAGTCTTCAGTTATTGACAAATTGATCCTAGCATATGGTTTTTCCGAGTATTCTTTACAGATGAGAGATGGAATAATGATGAGTCAATCTGAGATTATAAGGCCTATCCTTGATTTTAATGTTCCAAAGGAGAAATATAAATTTTTTGAATCTCCTGAAATTAAAGAAGTATTAGATTTTGGTCTTTCCGAAGAATTAAGAGTTATGATTGTTGATAATTTAGATAAAGGGCAATTTCCAAGCTTAGGTTTATTTGATGAAACCTTAGAAATGATTCAAGATCAATTTAAAAAGTTTACTGATGAGAAGATTATTCCTTCAGCTCATGAATGGCATTTAAAAGATGAGTTAATTCCTAATGATACTCTCAGAGAAATGGCCGAATTAGGTGTATTTAGTATAGCTATCCCAGAAGAGCATGGTGGTTTAGGAATGGGTAAAACTGCTATGTGTGTAGTAACCGAGGAACTCTCTAGAGGCTTTTTGGCTGCAGGATCTTTAGGAACAAGAGCCGAGATAGCCGGAGAATTAATTAGATTAGGTGGAACAGATGAGCAAAAAAGTAAATATCTGCCGAAGATAGCTTCAGGAGAGATTCTAACTACAGCTGTGTTCACTGAACCAAATACTGGTTCTGATTTAGGTAGTCTAGGAACTAGAGCTAAATTAGATGGAGATGAATATATCATAAATGGTAATAAAACATGGATAACTCATGGTGCAAGATCAGATTTAATGACAGTTTTAGCACGAACTAGCACTGAAGAGAAAGGGTATAAAGGACTAAGTATGTTTTTAGTTGAAAAACCAAGAGGAACTTGTGAAAACCCTTTCCCGATGGATGGACTTTCTGGGAGCGAAATTGAGGTTTTAGGTTATAGAGGTATGAAAGAGTATGAAATAGCTTTTGATAATATTAAGGTGTCAAAAAAAGATTTACTTGGAGAAAAAGAAGGTCATGGATTTAAACAACTTATGGAAACCTTTGAATCAGCTAGAATTCAGACTGCAGCCAGGGCAGTTGGTGTGGCTCAATCAGCATTAGAACTAGGATTACAATATGCTAAAGATAGATCCCAATTTGGAAAACAAATATTAAAATTTCCAAGAATTTCAATGAAACTTGCGTGGATGGCTGTAGAGACTACAATTTCTAGACAAATAACTCTTTTTTCTGCTAGAGAAAAAGACAACGATATTAGATGCGACATTGAGGCGGGTATGGCTAAGTTATTAGCAGCAAGAGTTGCTTGGAGTAATTCTGATAGTGCTTTGCAAATTCATGGGGGAAATGGATACGCTCTTGAATACCCAATTAGTAGAGTGATTTGTGATTCTAGAATATTGAATATTTTTGAGGGTGCAGCAGAAATTCAAGCTCAGATAGTTGTTAAAGGTTTATTAGCAAAATAAAAAGTATGATTATTTTTTTAAATATCTTAATTATTTTTGCAATTTTTGTAACTTTTGCAACTTTAATCACTGGATTAATAATTACGGCAAGGTCTGATGATGATTCTAAAAATAATATAAATAAATTTATGAAGTATAGAGTTTATTTTCAAACTGTTGCTATATTGATAATAGTTATTTCCCTTTATGTAAGGGATCAAATAGTCGGTTAGCTCCATTAATGGTAAAACTAGATAAAATTTATACCAAGGGAGGAGATCAAGGATTAACTTCCCTTGGAAATGGAGATAGAGTAAAAAAACATCATATAAGAGTTAGAGCTTACGGAGAGATTGATGAGGTAAATTCTTTAATAGGAGTGTCGATAATATATTGTAAAACAAAAGTAAAAGGGATATTAAAGATAGTTCAAAATGATCTATTTGATATTGGCGCAGATCTTTGTATGCCTGAAAATTCAAATAAAAAAAAATTAAAACTGTGTGATGAACAAGTTAAATATTTAGAAAATATGATAGATTCAATGAATTCAGAACTTAATGATCTTAAGTCATTTATTCTCCCTGGGGGGAGTGTTCCATCAGCTTTTCTTCATTTAGCAAGATGTGTTGCAAGAAGAGCTGAAAGAGAGCTTTCTAAATTAAATGAAGTTGAAAAGGTAAATGATTTTGTTTTTCAATATGTGAATAGATTGTCAGATCTCCTTTTTGTAGCCTCAAGATATGAAAATAAGATGAGTGGAGATGTACTTTGGGAACCAGGAAAATTTCAGAAAGGAAAGTAAGAAATGAAAATATTAGTGTGTGTGAAAAGAGTAATTGATTACAATGTTAAAGTGAGAGTTAAAGCTGATAAAACGGGGGTAGAAAAAGAAAATGTTAAAATGTCAATGAATCCTTTTGATGAAATAGCTGTTGAAGAGGCATCGAAATTAAAGGAAAGCAATCAAGCGGAAGAAGTAGTTATTATCTCTATTGGTTCTGAACCATGTCAAGAAACTATTCGTTCAGGTTTAGCAATGGGTGGAGACAGAGGAATTCATATAATTGCAGAAGATGATATAGAACCATTGGGTATAGCAAAAATCCTTGTAAAAATAGTTCAGAAGGAAAAACCAGATTTAATATTGATGGGAAAACAAGCAATAGATGATGACTCAAATCAGACTGGTCAAATGTTGGCAGCATTAACTGGATTCTCACAGGCAACTTTTGCGTCGAAAGTTAAAAAAGAGGGAAATATATTGAAAGTAACTAGGGAAATAGATGGAGGACTAGAAACTTTAAAGGTTAATTTACCATCGATTATTACTACTGATTTGAGATTGAATGAGCCAAGATATGCTTCTTTACCAAATATTATGAAAGCACGACAAAAAAATATTGAAAAAATTGAAATTTCAACCTTAGAACTGGATGTCAGTAAAAGGCTTTCAGTTCTTGAAGTAAATGATCCACCGGCAAGAAAAGCAGGGATAATGGTCAAGGATTTAGATGATTTAATGGAAAAACTTAAAAACGAAGCAAGGGTTTTATAAAATGAAAATACTAGTAATAGCAGAACATGATAATAGCGAAATTAAGTCTAGTACTTTAAGTTCAATCACCGCAGCAAAAAAAATAGGTGATGATATTGAAATTTTAATTTTGGGATCAAATTGCAACTCAGTAATTGATTCTGTAAAAAAAATATCGGGGGTAAAAAAAGTTAGTTATTTTGATGAAGGTAAATTTCAACATCAGGTTGTTGAAGATATAACCCCACAAATACTAGAATTTGTTAATAAAAATAAATATTCGCATATATTAGCGCCATCAACTACTTTTGGTAAAAATCTATTACCCAGAATTGCTGCTTTATTAGATGTTCAGCAAATTTCTGATGTTACGAAAGTAATAGATCATGAAACTTTTGAAAGACCAATTTATGCAGGAAATGCAATATTAAAAGTTAAGTCTCTTGATGAGCTTAAAGTTTTAACTGTTAGAAGTACTTGTTTTGAAGCTTCAGAGCAGGGAGGTGACGCTGAAGTTGAGAAGTGTGAATCTAAAATTAAATTAGAAAAAAAGGTTGAATTTTTTGAACATGAACTGTCTGATTCAGATAGACCTGAATTAACCTCTGCAAAAATAGTAATTTCTGGTGGTAGAGGCATGCAAAATGGTGAGAACTTTAAAATGATAGAATCAATTGCTGATAAATTAGGAGCTGCTGTTGGTGCAAGTAGAGCTGCTGTTGATGCTGGATTTGTTCCTAATGATTGGCAAGTTGGTCAAACTGGGAAAATAGTTGCTCCTGATCTATATGTTGCAATAGGAATCTCTGGAGCTATCCAACATATTGCAGGAATAAAAGATTCGAAAATAATAGTAGCTATTAATAAAGATGAGGAGGCTCCTATATTTAAATTTGCTGATTATGGCCTGGTTGGAGATCTATTTGATGTACTTCCAAAGCTGGAGGCAAAACTATAAATTAGCAATTGATTTGATTATTTTTTCTTCCATCCAATCGATGTAACCTTCAACTCTAATTATTTCTTTTTGTTCAACATCAAGTATTAAAGAAGTAGGCATTACTTTGACATTTAGCTTTTTTGCTATTGAGAAATTTGTATCGAGAAAAACATCAAAATTAGAAAAATTGTTTTTTTTTAGGAATTTAGGAATTATATTTTTAGGGTTTGAATCCACAGTAATAAAAATAACTTTTATTTTGTCTTCAAATTTTTTTTGAAGATTAATTAATTCAGGAATCTCTTTTATGCATGGAGGGCACCATGTTGCCCAAAAATTTATTATTAAAATTTTATTCTTAAAATCATTAATATTATATTTTTTGTCACTAAGATCATAAATATCAAAGTTTTCAATTTTTTTTGGACTATTGTTAAAAATTAATTCATTGTTATCATTAGCACTTGCATGATAAGAAAAAAGAAAAATTAATATAAAAACTCTAATTGCTAAAAAAACCATATTATATTTTAATTAAAAACTATGAAAAAAAAAATTAATCCATTATGGGGTGGTCGGTTTAAAAAAAAATCATCTGCACTACTTCAAAAAATTAATAATTCAATCTCTTTTGATTATAGACTGGCCAATCAAGATTTAAAAGTTTCTCAAATATATTGTGATGCATTATATGAGGCTAATATAATTTCATCCAAAGATAAAGATAAAATTAAAAAGGGTTTGAATGAAATTTCTAAAGAAATAATTTCTGGAGTATTTGTTTTTAATGAAGATTACGAGGATATTCATATGAACATTGAAATGGCTTTAAAAGAAAAAATTGGTGACGTAGCAGGAAAAATCCATACGGGTAGATCAAGAAATGATCAGGTGGCAACTGACATTAAAATGTGGATTATAGAAAAGGGTAATTTTTTGTATAATTTGATAAATCAACTTCAGATTATATTGTTAAAAAATGCTGATGAAAATATAGAGACAATAATGCCAGGATTCACTCATTTGCAAAATGCACAACCCATTTCTTTAGGTCATTATTTTATGGCTTTTTTTGAAATGTTTGAAAGAGATAAGAATAGAATGAAGGATATGATTGAAAGAATGAATGACTGTCCATTGGGCTCTGGAGCTCTTGCAGGTACTAATTTTAACAGAATAGATCGAAAATTGTTAGCTAAAGGGCTTGGATTTAAAAGAGCATCAGAAAATTCTCTTGATAGTGTTGCAGATAGAGATTTTGCAATAGAATTTTTGTCTAACATATCAATAATTAGTATGCATTTTTCAAGAATTTGTGAAGATTTAATAATTTGGTGTTCTAGTGAATTTTCATTTATTAAATTTTCTGATTCGTTTTGTACAGGTTCATCAATAATGCCTCAAAAAAAGAATCCTGATGCAGCAGAATTAGTAAGATCAAAGACTTCAAGAATTTATGGTAATTTAATTTCCTTACTTACTACTTTAAAAGGATTACCGATGACTTATAGTAAAGATCTTCAAGAAGATAAGGAACCAGTTTTTGATTCTTTTGATACTATTGAGTTAGTTATTGTTGTAATGACAGAAATGCTTAGTGAGTTAAAGATTAATAAAGAAAATATGCGAAATTCAGTAAAACTAGGTTTTTCAACTGCAACTGATCTTGCAGATTGGATAGTTGAAAATGTTGGTATACCTTTTAGNAAGGCCCATGAAATAACTGGAAAAATTGTTCTTTTAGCAGAAAAAAAAGGATGTGAATTAAGTGATTTAGCATTAGAAGATATGCAAATTATAGAACCTAATATTAAAAAAGATATTTTCTCTAAACTATCAGTTTTAAACTCTGTTAATAATAAAAATTCATATGGAGGTACTAGCTTTTCTCAAATTAAAAAAGCAATTAATAGAGCAAAAAAAAAAATAATTATATGAGGAAAAATATTTTATTTTTATTTTTATGTATTGTTTTGTTCTCTTCNTGTGGAAANAAAAGCTCTTTAGACCAATATAANGATTCAGATTATCCTAGAACTTATCCTGAAGAATAATATGAAAAACGAACCTAANATATTTTGTAANAATCTTAACTACAAAGATNATGAATTATTTTTAGANGAANTTAGTTGTAATANACTTTATGAAAAATATGGTAGTCCTTTATATTGTTATTCATTAAAAGAAATACGGGAAAANTTTATANCTTTTCAAAGTATTATTTCTGAATTNAATTCTAAATTATTTTATGCAGTTAAAGCAAATTATAACCCAAAAATAGTTTCATACTTAGCTAAGATGGGTGCTGGCGCTGATGTTGTATCTAAAGGAGAAATTGAGCTTGTTATTTCATCCGGAGTAAAAACTTCAAATATTGTTTTTTCTGGTGTTGGAAAAAGTCAGAAAGAAATAGAATTTGCTATTGATAAAAGAATATATCAAATCAATGTTGAATCCGAAGAAGAATTAGATGAAATTCAGGAAGTAGCAAGAAATAAAAATAAAATTATTGAGGTATCTTTAAGAGTAAATCCAGACGTTGATGCTTATACTCACAGAAAAATTTCTACAGGACGAATAGATGATAAATTCGGAATTGCTCTCACTAAGATAGAAAATATTTTTAAAAAATATAGAAATTCTAGATGGGTTAAAATAACAGGATTAGCAATTCATATAGGCTCTCAAATTACTAAAATAAAACCATTCTCTATTGCTTTCAAAAAGTTGAGAAAATTGATTTTACTACTAAAAGAAAAAAAATATTTAATAAAAAAGATAGATTTAGGTGGNGGTATTGGTATAGTTTATTCTTCTAATAAGGTGATTTCTTTAGAAGATTATAAATTAGCTATTAAAGAAAATTTTGGCGACCTAGGAGTTGAATTATTATTTGAACCTGGAAGATATTTAGTTGGCTCATCAGGTATTTTAATTTCCAAAGTAATTAGAGTTAAAAAGGGAATTAACAATGATTTTTTAATTATTGATTGTGGTATGAATGATTTAATTAGACCATCTATGTATGATTCTTATCATGAAGTATTTCCAGTATTTAAAAAATCAATTCAAAAAAAAACCTACAATATAGTAGGTCCTGTTTGTGAGTCAGGNGATATTTTAGGAAATAATAGAAAATTGCAGATGCTTAAGAAAGATGATTTAGTAGTAATTTGTTCAGTTGGTGCTTATGGATCTTGTATGTCATCACATTATAATTGTAGAATTCCTGCAAATGAAATTTTAGTTGAAAATAAAAAAACTTTTTCTTCTAACAAAATAATAAAATTAAAGAACCTTTACAAATTTTCTTAATGTATATCGATAAAATATTTTTAGTTCAATTTCAAACTTGGTTTTCCTTTTTTTGGAATTTATTAATTAGAATGGCAGAACTCACAAGATTCTTTAGCTTATCACTCATATTAGTTACTTTAATTATTTATTATGAACTTTGGCCAAGTAGCAGTTTNTTTAAGTCGCTAATAACTATAATTTTTACTTTATTAAATAGTTATTTCCTATTTAGAGTTTTACATGAATCCAGAGAAAATTTCTGGCCTTCAATATATAAAGTTAGAAAGAAATTCGAGTTTGAATTAAAACTAATCAATAATGAGATAATATCTTTTTTTGATAAGTTAGCAAATATAGGGAATGAACTTCCAAATGNCTCTGAAAAAAAATTATGGGAAATATATCAAAGNAAAAATAAATCATTAATATATTCTAGTTATAAATTCAAATTAAAGTATTTTTTTCTTAATGACTATAAAATTTCACAATTTACTAAATTAAGCTTTTTAAGCTGGATAATTCTTTTTATTTTTTTGAGTAATGATATTTTTTATAATAATTTTAGTAATTCTATATCAATAAAAAAAACATTCTCGGATAGTTATTTAGATTTTAGCACTAATACTTGGTTATACCCACCCCCAGGATCTAAAAAAAATGCTATTTTTTTTGAACATAGAAATATTAAGTCAAAAGAACTTTATGAAAAGGAAGATTCATTTTTGATAGAGTTAGGAAGTAAAATTCAAGTAAATTTCTTTAATATGCCAATTAGGGATATAAAAATTAAATTAATCAATAAAAAAACTAAACGAAGTAAATATTTAAATAAACTTGTAGTAATTGATAACAGTACAATAAGGTTTGAAAAGAAAATTGAAGAAGGTGAATATATTATTTTAATTAAAAATAAAGTATTTCAAAAAATTATAATTAATTTTGATAAACCTCCAAAAGTAAATTTTAAGTCAGATATAAAAATTACAGATAATAAAATTAAATTCTATTATAGTTTAATAGATGAAAATAATAAAAAAATTTGGTTAGATGTTTTTTCAAATAATGAATTGATAAAAAAATCAGACAAACCAAAATTAGATCTCTTAAATAAAATATACTCGAAACCTATCCATTATTTAGAAATTAAGAATAATGTTTCTAGTATAAAGAAAAATAACAAAAAAGAATTAGATGAAAAGTTTTCAAGAGATATTTCTTATCTTCCAATTTTATCAGGTAAGATATTTTTGAGATTAAGATCAATTGACGTAAATGATCAATTAGGAAAGTCTGAGGTGAAAAGTATATTTTTTAAAGAAGAAAATTTTTATGATCCAGTTTCAAGCATTCTAATTAAAATTAGACAAGACTTATTTATTAATGAAGATATTAATAATTCTTTGGTTAGATTAAAAGAACTAATTTTTAAACAAAAAGATGTTCAAAGAATTAATAGGTTGAAATCATTAATTAATATTTTGGAAAATAAAAAATTATCAAAAAATGACAAAATTGAAAAATCTTTAATTGAGATGTGGCGACTTGCTATCTTTTTAGAAAATAAAAATTTAGAGAATTTAGAAAATAAGATCTTAAGTCTTAAAAAAGATTTAGAGAAACTGATTAATAAAAACATGGATCAAAAATTAATTTATTCGAAAATGAATGAGCTAGAGCTATTATTAAAAAAATATGAAGAATTGATTAATTCTAATAATGAAAAACTAAATATGGAAAAAGGTTCTTTAAAAGAAAATGAGCTGGATGAATTAATACAAAATGAAGATTCATTAAAAAATAAAGTTAAAAAGTTACTAAGTAGAGTTGAGGATTTATTAAATAAAAAAAAAAATACTAAAGAAGCAAATAAAATACTAGATAATATTAATGAGATATATAAAAAACAAAAACAGTTAATAGAGGAGACATATAATACAGAAAAATCATATGAAAATAGAGACCAATTAATAAATAAGCAAGCAAGGATTATTAAAGAATATCAAAAAATATCAAAAAAAATTAAAAATCTTTTACCACAAGAAATTTTATCAATAGATGAAATCGAATCTAAAATGAAAGAAATAAAAAAAAAATTTGAAAGATCTGAAATAAAAGAAACAATAAATTTTCAAATAAAAATTTTATCGTCAATTGAAGATTTATATAAAAAACTTAAAAGTAAATCTAAAACTAGAAAAAATAACAAAAAAAATTCTAACGGAAATAAAAATAAAAATGGTGAGCAAGCAAATAAAAAATTTGATGTTCCAATTATTTTTGAAAAGAATGAGTTAGATAAAATAATTAATAGAATCCGAGAAATGACAAATGAACAAGATAGAGATCCAAGAGAAAAAAGTTATTTAAAAAGACTTTTACCTATATTTTAATACAAAGAAATTACATGAGAAATTTAATTACATTAAGAAATATTGATGTCGGATTTTCATTAGGAATCAATTTACTATCTAATATAAATTTAAATATTAAGGAGAAAGATTTTTTACTAATAACTGGCAGTAATGGTTCTGGAAAATCAACACTTTTAAAGTTATTTTATATGAAGGTTTTACCAACTAAAGGTGAATTTTTTATATTTAATAATCTGATAAGTAAGGATAAAAAAAAAGAAATTATAAAATTAAGNAAAAANCTTGGTGTAATTTTGCAAAATAATTTTCTTATTCCATATCTTTCTGTCGCACAGAATATTCAGCTTTCCATACAAATTCAGATAAATGAGAATATTAGAATATTCGATAGAGTTAATGAAATAATAGATTGGGTTGGTTTAAAAGGTATGGGAGAAAAAAAAATTTTTGATTTATCTGAAGGGCAAAAACAAAAAGTTATTATTGCAAGAGCTTTAGTAACTAGGCCTAAAATATTAATTGCAGATGAGCCTATGAATAATCTAGATAAAGAGACAAAAGATAAGCTATATTTTTTATTCCAACAAATTAATAACTTAGGTACAACTATAATAATGACTACAAAAAACATATCTGTTCATGAAAAAATTAAAAAATGTAGATTGTTTTTTATAAAACAAAAATCATTAATTGAACAATGATATATATACAAAATATTTTCAGTAAAATATTTCTTAATAATGAGACTAAAGTTTTNTCAGGACTTTCNTTTTTTATAGTGAGTCTTATAAGTTTTCATTTTATTTTTTACTTTAATTTTTATAATTTTTCAGGTGACTGGATCTTAAATGAATCAAAAATTGTAACTCTTCAGATTTCACCAAAAAAGGAAGAAAAAAGAGTCCCATCAGAAATCTCAAAGAATATAATTTTTAATATTCAGAAATCAGATTTGGTATCTACAATTAAAGTTTTCAATGAAGATGAAATTAAAAAGGACTTAGGTTTAGATACTCTGCATTCTTACTCAAGAATTGGTATTCCTTTAATTATACAAGCTAGTTTAAAAAATATGAATTCTAAACTAGAACATCCTTCAATTATTGAAATATTAGATGGTCGAAAATTCAATATTCATTATCATATTGACGATTTATATGAGATAAAAGGATTTGTTGAAAAAGTTAAAGTTTTTATATTTTTATTTGGAATGATTATAACATTTCTTTATATTTTTTTGTTAACTTACCTAATTAAGATTACCTTAATAAGTAATTATAAGTTTTTAGAAATAATACAAGTTATGGGTGCTGATAGTAGAAAAATTTCGATAAATGTTTCATTTATTGTGTTGAAACGATTTTTCCCGGGAACTTTAATAGCAGTTTTTTTTTCTAGTTTAGTTTCAACAATAATTGTAAACTTATTTAAAATTCCTTTAAATGAAAAGTCTTACTATTTTTTTAATGATTTTTTTTCTAATCTCTTGCCATTGTTAGTTTTTCTTTTAATACTTTTGATGTTATTATTTGGGTATTTAGTCTGTTATTTATATTACTTTTTAGAAAAAAGATTTTTTGCTTAATTTTAAAAAACATTTTTATTTTTTTGTTACATTAGTTACGATAAGCTTTATATGGTGGTTTTTGTACCTATTGTTAGTTTTTCCTAAAAATTATCATTCAAAAGTTGAAGATATAAAAAAAGAAGAATCAGCAATTATTGTTTTAACTGGTGGAAAAGGACGTTTTGAGAAAGGATTTTCACTTTTAAAACAAAATAAAAGTGAAAATTTGTTTATTACTGGAGTTTATCCAGGACAAAATCTAAGGAGTAAGTATGATCTTAATGATTTTGAGAAAGAACTTTTTGATTGTTGTATTATTCAATCACATAAAGCTATTAATACAAAAGAAAATGCAGTGGAAGTAAAAAAATGGATTAAGGATAAGAATTTAAAAGAAATTGTCTTAATTTCTTCTTACTATCATCTTCCAAGAAGTAAAATTATTTTTGATAAAGAAATTCCTGATATTATTATAAAATTGGTTCCGGCAGATGACGATATTTTTGATTCAGATACTTTTTTTGACTACTTATTTAACTTTCGAGTGATAATGACTGAATATATAAAAATATTATATATAATTTTTTTTGAAAAAGAATGAGAATTTTTAGAAGCTTAATTTTCTATTGTATCTTTTATTTTTGGACAGTATTCTTTTTTTTTATTTTTTCTCCAGTAAAATTGTTATCAAGAAAACAAGCTCTTGCTATTTCAGGTTTTTGGATTAGAACTATTTTGGGGCTTACAAAATGGATATTATTAATAAATTATCAAATAAAGGGAATTGAAAATCTCCCAAAAGAACAGTTTATAGTCGCTTCAAATCATCAATCTGCTTGGGAAACTTTTTATCTACCCCTATTATTCAGAAATTATGTCTTTGTTTTAAAAAAAGATTTGATAAGAATTCCTCTACTAAATCTTTTTTTCGCAAAATTAGGTTTTATTTTTGTGGATAAAAATGAAAATTATTCTTCTATGAAATCACTATTAAGACATTCTAAGGATCGAATTTCTGAGGGTGTTGGAGCAATTATTATTTTTCCTGAAGGTACAAGAGTTAAACCGGGAGTAAAGAAAAAATTAAGCCCTGGAGTTGCTGCTTTGTATAAAAGTCTTAATTTACCTGTACTTCCTGTAAAACACGATTCAGGAAAATTTTGGCTTAATAAAAAAATACTTAAAAATAAAGGTAAAATAACGATTGAGATATTCCCGCCAATTAAGCCTGGCTTAAAGAAAGAAAATTTAATGAATAAACTTGAAAATTTAATACAGTGAAAACTAGTTTTGATTAAGACTTATAACCTTTTGTCTTATTGTTTTAGTTTTTTTTATTAAATTCGTAATTTTGTGTTCATTCTTATTTTTAATCAGGTCTTTGAATTTATTCAGGTCATCTATAAATTCTTCTATTGTCTCCAGAACATTTTTTCTATTTGATAAGAAAATATCTTTCCACATTACTGGATCAGATGATGCTATTCTTGTAAAATCTCGAAACCCACCAGCAGAAAAGTTAAGTAATTTTTTTTTTTCTTTTGAACTATAATTAAAGGCAGTGCTTACAATTGTAAAAGCAATTAAATGAGGCAAATGAGATGTGATAGACATAATTTTGTCATGGTCCTCTGGAGACATAATAGTAGTTTTCATNCCTAAAATTTCCCATATTTTTCTAATNTTATTTACGTTNNTTTTATTNCTTTTTTGAGGTGTTAAAATACACCATTTNTTTTTAAATAGATNAGATTTTGCGTTTAGNGCACCCGAAAANTCAGTTCCTGCNATTGGATGAGCTGGAACTAAATCNGATTTTTCTTTAATCTTATCATTTATATCATCGCTGAAAATATTTTTGACTGAACCAACATCTGTAATTATTGACTTTTTCCTGAGGTAAGGGAGGGTCTTATCTATAATTTCTTTAAATGTACCTACTGGTGTACATAAAAATATTATTTCACTATTACTAATATTTTTATCTATTGAAGAAAAACCTTCATCTATTGCTTTAACTTTAATTGCATCTTTGAGATTTTTTTTATTTGAATCAAAACCTATAATTTTTTCAACTATTTTCTTTTTTTTAAGTGCAAGCGCCAAAGAAGAACCAATTAAACCTGGTCCAATAATAGAAACTTCATTAATAAAAAAATTATTATTTATTTTTGCCATTTTTTGTAATTTTTTTAAGTTCTTTGATTAATTTTTTTAGTTCAACTCCAAGACCAATAGAAATTCGTAAGAATTTACTTAAACCATAATTATTTAAATCTCTTATTAATATACCTGATTCTTGCAATTTCTTTACTACAAAATTAGTTGATAATTTTGTTTTAATAATTATAAAATTAGTATAACTCGGGTATGTATGGAAACCTATCTTATCCAACTCTTGAATAAGCCATTTTTTGTACTTTGAGTTATGTTTAATTGATTTATTTACAAATTTTTTATCTTCTAAAATTAGTGCTGCTGAAATTTGAGCAATAGAATTAACATTAAATGGCCCTCTTATTTTTTCGAGTATGTCAATAATTTTTTGGGATGAATAAGCCCAGCCAATTCTGAGACCCGCCATCGCATAGATCTTAGAAAATGTTCTTGTAATTATCAAATTAGGAAAACTCTTCACTAGTTCTAAGCCATCAGAAAAATTTTTTTCTTCAACATACTCAGCGTATGCTCCATCTAATACAATTATTATATTTTTTGGTACTTTTTTCAAAAAATCTATTAAATCTGTTCTGAGAATTATAGTTCCTGTTGGATTATTAGGATTAGCAAAAAAAATAATTCTTGTTTTTGAAGTTATACTTTTTAATAAATTTCTTGTACTTATTCCTAAACCTTCGGGATCAGCATAAACAACTCTTGCTCCAACAGAGTGTGCGATTATAGGATANTAGATAAAGCCAAACTTGTGACAAATAATTTCACAACTTTCTTTTGAAAATGCTAATCCTATCAATGATAAAATATCATCTGAACCATTACCGCATATAATTTGACTTTCTTTAAGCTTATACTTTTTTGAGATAGTTTTTTTTAAAGCTGTACTATCTCCATCTGGATATCTATTTAAATTTTTCAAATTTTTAAAAGTCATTTGGTGAATATTCTTAGGAATTTTAAAAGGTGATTCATTTGAGGATAATTTAATAATTTTACCTTTTTTACCTAATTCGGATTCACCAGGAATGTATTTTGCTATTTTATTAAGACTAGATTTTATATTTTTTAGATATAAATTTTTTATTTCTTCAGATTGCATAATTAGTTAATTTACTTAAAATTATTTTGACTACATTTTCAACATAGCTATGATGCGTGTTAAGTCAAGTTATCTAGGAACAGATTATAAAAAATTAATTTAATGAATAACCTTAAAATTAACATAACATCAGAGAGTAGTTTAAAACTTGATTGTGGAGCTAATCTGGAAGAATGTGAANTTGCTTATCAAACTTACGGAACTTTAAATAAAGAAAAAAATAATGCTATTTTAATTTGTCATGCTTTGACTGGTGATCAATATTGTACAGGAACCCATCCTTTAACAAAAAAACCTGGATGGTGGCATCTTATAGTTGGTCCCGGAAAAGTGATTGATACAAATTCATTTTTTGTAATTTGTAGTAATGTTATTGGAGGTTGTCAAGGAAGTACNGGACCTTCAAGCATNAATCCNAANACTAAAGAAAATTATAATTTGAGTTTTCCNGTTATTACNATTTCCGATATGGTCAATGCTCAGGTTAGATTAATTGATTATTTGGGAATTAAAAAACTATTTTCTGTTATAGGAGGATCGATGGGAGGAATGCAGGCCTTGCAATGGGGAGCTTCTTTTCCAAATAGAACTAATTCTATTATACCAATTGCAACATCTTATAGACATTCAGCGCAAAATATTGCTTTTCATGAAATTGGACGTCAAGCAATTATTGCTGATCCTCAGTGGTTAAAAGGTCTTTATAACCTAAGCAAGAAAAATCCAAAACGAGGCTTATCTGTTGCTAGAATGATTGCACATATTACGTACCTATCAGAATCTGCTCTTCAAAGAAAGTTCGGAAGAAACTTACAATTTAGAAAATCCTTTTCATATGGTTTTGATGTTGATTTTCAGATAGAAAGCTATCTTAAACATCAAGGCATTACATTTGTTGAGAGATTTGATGCAAATAGTTATTTGTATATTACAAAAGCTATGGATTACTTTGATCTATCAAACACTAAAGGAGGTTTAACTAAACTTTTTCAAAATAATAAAATAAAATTCTGTTTTTTTACTTTTTCATCAGATTGGTTGTTTCCTACTTCNGAAACTAAAATAATAATAAAATCACTTAATAATTCTGGTGCAAACGTAAGTTTTGTTGAAATAAAAACAGATAAAGGTCATGATGCTTTCTTACTTAAAGAACCAGAATTTCACAAAATTCTCAAAGGTTTTCTTGATGGTTTAACTAAAACAGTCAATATATGAAATTTAAGTTAAGAAAAGATTTAGAAATTATAGCGAGTTTAATTAAACCTGATGAAAAGGTTTTGGATGTTGGTTGTGGGGATGGAATATTACTTAATTATTTAAATAAAACTAAGAACGTTGATTGTAGAGGTATTGAGATTAAACAGGAAGGTGTTAATAANTCTGTTCAAAAGGGACTTTCTGTGATTCAAGGAGACGCAAATATTGATTTAAAAGATTATCCAGAAAAGTTTTTTACTTCAGCAATTTTAAGTCAAACGATTCATGCAATGAATAATCCTGAAATTGTAATTGAAAATCTNATAAGAATTAGTAAAAGAGCAATAATNTCATTGCCAAATTTTGGATTTTGGAAAATTAGAAGAGATTTATTATTTAAGGGATTGATGCCTAAGAATAAAATATTACCTTACGAATGGTATAATACACCTAATATTCATCTTTGTACACTCAGAGATTTTGAAGAGTTTTGTATAAATAAAAGAATAAAAATCATAGAAAGAATCTATACAAACGAGAATGGAAATATTTATAATTCTAGGTTTTCAGAAAACTTATGGGCTTTTCAAGGAATTTTTTGTATATCTAAAAGTGTATGATTGAAGTTTTTCAGATATCAGCTTTAAATGATAATTATATATATATTATTATAGACAAAAAAACTNGGAANTCTGCTTGNGTTGANCCCTCTNTTTCTGATCCNGTGNTATCTTTTTTAAAAAAGAAAGATTTACGANTAGATTTTATTTTAAATACTCATCATCATTACGATCATGTAGGAGGTAATCTTGAACTAAAAAAACAAACAAATTGTAAAATTGTAGGAAATGAAAAAGATAAACATCGAATTCCTGGCATTGATATCTTTGTAAATAATAATGAAGTTTTAAAAATTGGTGCTTCTGAAGCATTAGTTTTTGATATTCCTGGTCACACAATTGGACATATATGTTATTTTTTTTCGAAAGATCTGTCTTTGTTTTGTGGAGATACTTTATTTTCCCTAGGATGTGGTAGAATGTTTGAGGGAAATTCAAAACAGATGTCTAATTCATTAAAAAAAATTCGAGCATTACCTGATAAGACTCTAATATATTGTGGTCATGAGTATACTGAATCAAATGCTTCATTTGCTCTAAAATTAGAACCAGAAAATAAAGGACTTCAGAAAAAAGTCAAAGAGATTAAAAGTATGAGACAAAAAAGAAAGCCGACAGTCCCGTCGTTATTAATTGAAGAAAAAAAGTACAATCCATTTTTAAGATTTGATGATTCAGATTATCTTTCTATTATTGGTATGAGAGATTTATCTTATCTTGAGGCTTTTGGGAAAATTAGAAAAATGAAAGATAATTTTTAATCCATCCAAAGTCCACCATTAACTGAGAATGTTGCCCCATTGATATAACTTGATTTATCTGAAGCTAGGTATAAAACCATATCAGCAATTTCCTCTGAACTACCCAATCTCTTTGTAGGAATTGATTCTATAATTTTGTTGAGGATATCTTCTCTAATAGCAGCTACCATTTCAGTATTAATATATCCTGGTGCAATAACATTGGATGTGATTCCTTTACCAGCACTTTCTAATGCTAAAGATTTTGAAAAACCAATTAAGGCTGATTTCGTGGCTGCATAGTTTGTTTGTCCAAATTGACCTTTTTGACCATTTACAGAAGAAATATGAATTATCCTCCCAAAACCCTTTTCCCTCATGTGGTTAATTACTCCAGACGTTAAATTAAAAACAGAGTCTAAATTTACACTGATAACTTTGTCCCAATTTTCTTTAGTCATTTTATGAAGAGCAGAATCTCTTGTGATTCCAGCATTATTAACTAAAATATCAATAGAACCTATTTTGTTTTTTATATTTTCTAGATTTGATTGACAAGATTCATAGTTACTNACATCCCATTTCATTACTTCAANNTTATTTGCTTCAGANAATTNTTTTGCNGNTTCATCATTGCTNGCATAATTAGCAACNACATCAAANCCATTNAGTTTTAGTNTTTTTGAAATAGCTGCACCAATTCCTCTTGTTCCACCGGTTACTAAAGCAATCTTACCCATATTTTTATTTCCTCATGATAAAGTTTAATTAAATTCTTTCAATACACATTGCAATTCCTTGTCCACCACCAATGCAAAGTGTTGCAATACCTTTTTCTTTTTTTTGCTTTAAAAGTTCATGAATTAGAGTAACAAGTATTCTTGCCCCAGATGCTCCAATTGGGTGACCTAAGGCAATCGCCCCACCATTAACATTCACTTTGTCCATATTCCATCCAAGCTCATTACTCACTGCTAAAGCTTGAGCAGCAAAAGCTTCATTTGCTTCTATTAAATCTAAATCCTCAATATTCCACTTGGCCCTTGATAGAGCAGTTCTGACAGCATTAACTGGCCCAATCCCCATTATTGACGGATCAACTCCAACAGATGCCCATGATACAATTCTTACCAAAGGTCTTATGTTAAGTTCATTAGCTTTACTTTCTTTCATTAAACACACAGCAGCTGAACCGTCATTTAGACCAGATGCATTCCCCGCTGTTACTGTTCCATTTTTTTGAAAAACAGATTTAAGGGATTGCATTTTTTCTATTGTTGAGCCATGCCTTGGAAATTCATCGTCAGTTATTTCATACTCTTCTTTTTTTTTTTAACTATTATAGGAATAATTTCTTCCTTAAATCTTTTAGCTAATTGAGCTTTTTCGGCTTTGTTTTGCGATTCTGTGGCAAATTTATCTTGTTGCTCTTTTGATATATTATATTTTTCAGCAACATTTTCAGCCGTTATTCCCATGTGATAGTCATTCATTGCACACCAAAGACCATCAATAATCATAGAATCTTTTAGCTCTCCATCCCCCATTTTAATACCATTTCGTAAATTAGAAGTGTGATGAGCATTGCTCATAGATTCTTGTCCGCCAGCAACTACAATTTCTGACTGATTAGTCATAATTGACTGAGCACCAATTGATATTGATCTTAAACCTGAACCACATACTTGATTGATAGTGAGTGCACTTTTATCTTTGGGAATACCTGATAAAAAAGAACTTTGTCTAGCTGGATTTTGCCCAGAGCCACCGGTTAAAACTTGACCCATGATTACTTCATCAATTAATTCTTTCGATACTTTTGAATCATTAATTACATTTTCAATTGATAGTTTTCCAAGTTCAGGAGCTGATAAATGACTAAGACCTCCAAGAAACTTTCCAATTGGAGTTCTTTTTGCTGATGTTATAACTATCTCTGACATAAATTTACTCTGTATAATTAAAGTGAAAAAATATCAAAAAGATAAACAATTGGCAATAATACAATTTTTTAATTAAATAAAAACAAATTAATGCTTTAAAATTAATATCCTTGGATGTATAAAAGTATTATTTATTAGGAATGAACAATGTTTGCAGTTTTTGAAAGTGGCGGAAAACAATATAAAGTTAAAAAAGATGATATCTTAAAGATTGAAAAAATTGATTGCAAAAAAGGTCAATCTATCAAAATAGAAAAAATCTTGCTTTTAAAAAATGATAAAGAGGAGACAATTATAGGCACACCCTATATTAAGGAAGTGTTTATATCTGCTAAAGTAATTGATGTTATTAAAGATGAAAAAGTACTTATTTTTAAGAAAAAGAGAAGACACAATTATAGAAGAAAATTAGGACATAGACAAAATGTTGTAATATTAAAAATAGAAAAAATAAATGTTAGTTCAAAATCTTCAAAATCAGAAATTAGTAAAAATACTAATGAAGATTCAAAAAATGATGATAAATCAACTTTTGTTAAAGAAGAAAAAACTCAAAATAAGGATAAATAATGGCACATAAAAAAGCTGGAGGTAGTACGAGAAATGGGCGAGATACAGCTGGAAGAAGACTTGGTGTTAAAAAGTTTGGTGGTGAGTTAGTGATTCCTGGTAATATAATTATTAGGCAAAGAGGTACTAAGTATCATCCTGGTGAAAATGTTGGTATTGGGAAGGATCATACAATTTTTTCACTTCAAAAAGGCAACGTTTTATTTAAAAAAAAATCATTAGGTAGAACTTATGTCAGTGTGGTTCCCATAAAGTCTTAAAGGAAGACATTCATTCAGGTTTAAAATAGAATGAAGTTCTTAGATGAAGCTAAAATCTATATTAAATCAGGGAATGGTGGACCTGGTTGTGTTAGTTTTCGCAGAGAAAAAAATGTGGAAAGAGGAGGGCCTGATGGAGGAGATGGAGGAAAGGGTGGTAACGTTTATTTTAAATCATATAGTAACCTCAATACATTAATTGATTTTAGATATCAGCAACATTTTTTGGCTCAAAGTGGGAATGGTGGATCTGGAAAGAAAAAAACAGGTTCAAACGGAAAGGATCTAATTATTAAAGTTCCTGTTGGAACTCAAATACTTGGAGAAGATAAAGTTTTTTTGCATAAGGATTTTCAAAAANCTGGAGAAACNTATATGTTTTTAGAAGGTGGACANGGTGGAAGAGGAAATTTTAAATTTAAAAGCTCNACNAATCAAGCGCCTNGAAGATTTGATGCTGGCAAGCCTGGAGAAGAAAATTGGGTATGGCTTAGATTAAAATTAATAGCAGATATNGGTTTGGTTGGCCTTCCAAATGCNGGAAAGTCNTCACTGTTAAAAGTTTTATCAAGTGCTTCACCCAAAGTTGCTGATTATGNATTCACAACNTTAAAACCTCAGCTNGGAATTTTAAGAAAGTATGACAAAGATATTATTGTAGCTGATTTACCTGGATTAATATCTGGGGCATCAGACGGTATTGGTCTGGGTCATAAGTTTTTAGCTCATATTGANAGATGTCAGTATATTCTTCATTTGTGTGATATGTCNGTTNAANACGAAAANATTAAAAANAATTATAAAATAATTATGAATGAGCTATCGAAGTATGGAAAAGAGACTAGAAATAAAAAACAAATATTAGTTTTAAATAAATCCGATTTAGTTAGTGAAAAAGAATTTAAGCCAATTATTAAATTTTTTGAAGAAGTTTCTGGAGGAAAATGTATAGTGATTTCATGCTTAAAAAAAATTGGAATTAAAAATTTAATTAATCACCTTTATAAAATAATTATCAAGTAATGAGTTTATTACCTTCCTTATTAGATTCTAAAAAGTTAGTCATTAAAATAGGTTCTTCATTAGTTGTTGAAAATAATAAGTTTAATAGTAAAAGACTTGAAAGCTTAATTAGGGATGTTTCTTTTTTACAAAAAAAAAGAATTAAAATATTAATTGTAGCATCTGGTGCAGTTTCTCTCGGGAAAAGATATTTAGGAATCAAAAATAATAAAGTTTTAAAAATAAACGAAAAACAAGCTTGTGCAGCTTGTGGTCAAAGTTTATTAATGAATTGTTTTCTTAAAATTTTTAAAGATTTAAAAATTGCTCAAATACTTTTGACATATTCAGAAACAGAGGACAGAAGAAAAAATCTAAATGCTAGAGAAACAATAAATACACTTTTAGATTCTAACGTTATACCAATAATTAATGAAAATGATACTATTGCGACAGAAGAATTGAAGTTTGGAGATAATGACAGATTAGCAGCTAGAGTTGCCCAAATAGTTGATGCAGATAATTTAATATTATTAAGCGATGTAGACGGGTTATATGATGAAAATCCAAGCAAGTTTAAAAAGGCTAAATTAATATATATCGTTAAAAATATAGATAATGACATAAAAAAAATGGCTAAGAGTGATACAAACTTATACGGTTCGGGAGGCATGAAAACAAAAATTGAAGCTGCTCAAATGGCGATGAATTTTGGTTGTAATACATTAATTTGTTCTGGCGAAAAATCTAGACCCATAATAAGAATTATTAAGAAGAAAAAAAATCTTGGTACATGGTTTATTGCAAAAAAGAGTAAAAAAAGTTCTTTTAAAAAATGGTTAGCTGGGAGTCCAAAAATTTTAGGTAAAATAATTATTGATGGCGGCGCTTGTAAAGCTTTGAAGAACGGTTCTAGTTTATTGCCATCTGGAGTTAAGAGTATGAAAGGAAATTTTTTTAGGGGTGATTTAGTTGGAGTTTTTAATGAAAAAAAACAAGCTTTAGGTAAAGGTTTGATTTCATATGATATAATTGAGGCAAAACTAATAATTGGAAAAAAAACATCAGAAATTGAAAGTATTTTAGGATATGTTGGAAGAGAAGAATTAATTCACAGAGATAACTTTATTTTAAATGAAAGTATTTTGATAAAAAAATGAATCTTGAAAGACAAATAAATTTAATTGGTAAACATGCCAGAGAAGCATCCTATGAATTAGGATTACTAACCAATAAAAAGAAAAATGAATGTTTAATAGCAGCATCTAAAAATATAAAAATTAAGCAAGCAGTTATTCTAAAAGCAAACAAAAAAGATATGGTTAATGCCAAACAAAAAAAATTGACTCCTGCTTTNATGGATAGATTAAAATTAGATGAAAATAGAATTAATTCAATTTGTAAAGGCCTTATAGAAATTACTAAATTAAAAGATCCAGTTGGACAGGTTTTATCTAGTTGGAAGAGACCTAATGGATTAAAAATTGAAAAGGTTTCAGTCCCACTTGGTGTGATTGGAGTAATTTATGAATCAAGACCAAATGTTGCTGCAGATGCTGCCGCACTTTGTTTGAAATCAAGTAATGCTACAATTCTTAGAGGGGGATCTGAAAGCTTTCATTCCTCATCAATTATAATTGATACTATTAATGAAACATACAAGAAAATGGGATTACCTAAAGGGTCATTGCAAAAAATACCTACTACTAATAGAGATGCGGTTGGTTATTTTCTGAAATTAGACGAATATATTGATGTTTTTGTTCCTAGAGGAGGCAGATCACTNATTGAGAGAGTTATAAAGGAAAGCAGAGTTCCTGTTTTTAGGCATTTAGATGGTATATGCCATACATATATACATAAATCAGCTAATAAAGACTTAGCTTCTAACATAGTTGTAAATGCTAAAATGAGAAGACCAGGTATTTGTGGTGCAACTGAGACATTATTGATTGATAAAGATGCAGTTGAATCTCACCTTCCTTTAATTATTAAAGAATTAAAAATTTTAAAATGTGAATTAAGAGTAGATAAATACATCCTTAATTTTGATAAAACCTTAAAAAANGCNATAAAAAAAGATTGGGAAACTGAATATNTAGATTCGATTTTATCAATAAAAACAATAGAAGGAGGAGTTAANGAAGCAATTGAGCATATTAATAATTTTGGTTCTGGACATACTGATTCTATTATTGCTGAAGATAAAAAATTAGTAGAACTATTTTTAAACAAAGTTGATAGTGGAATTGTAATGCATAATACTTCAACTCAATTTGCTGATGGAGGAGAATTTGGAATGGGAGCAGAGATTGGAATTTCAACTTCGAAATTACATGCAAGAGGACCTGTAGGAGTGTCTCAACTAACTAGCTTCAAATATAAAGTAAAAGGCAATGGGCAAATCAGAAAATAAATTTAGTATATAAGGCTTGACAAAAAATCATCAAAAAATAAATATTGGTTTACTGGGTGGAACTTTTGATCCTCCACACCTTGGTCATTTGAGAATAAGTTATATAGCCATTAAAAGATTAAAACTTGATGAAATCTGGTGGATTGTCTCTCTTTCCAACCCACTTAAAGAAAAAGAAAAGGTTTCAAGTTTTAACAAAAGATTAGAAAAAGCAAAAAAATTTGTAAAAATAAAAAAAATAATTGTTACTGATTTGGAAAAAAAAATAAATTCACCATATACGATAGATTTAATATGTTATTTAAAAAAAAAATATCCATGGAGAAACTTTGTTTGGATTATGGGNGTAGATANTGTTATTNATTTTCATNACTGGAAAGATTGGAAANAAATATTTTANAAAGTTCCGATTGCAATTTTTGATAGACCATTTTACTCTTTGTTCATACNAAAAAGTAAATGCTTAGGTTTNTTTAGAAAGTATAGGTTAAGTTCTTTTAAAATGAAAAATTTAAAATTTATGCTTTCACCTTCTTGGGTTTTTATCACTGGATGGACAAAAAATATTTCGTCATCTGCTATTAAATATAAAAATAAAATTTAATGCGAAAAGGTGTATATATAAAAAAACTGGTAAAAAAAGTATTAGAATTACTTAATGATGCAAAGTCANTAAATATAGAAGTAATTGACGTTGGTAATAGAAGTAGTATTGCAGATTTTATAATTATAACTGAGGGAAATTCATCCAGACACGTAAATTCAATCGTTGGCAGGCTAAGTAAGGAATTGAAAAATAAAATACTTTCTATTGAAGGTTTGCCAAGAGCAGATTGGGCTTTAGTTGATCTTGGAGATCTTATAATACATGTATTTAAACCTGAAGTAAGGCAATATTATAATCTTGAAAAATTATGGGATCTTGGAGCCCCAGAAGAAAAACAAAAAATTAATAAGTTATGAAATTAAAAATTATTTCTATTGGAAAGTTTTCCAGAGATTGTCCTTATAGCAGAATATTTCAAGAATATAAGAAAAGAATTAGTAATATATCATTAATTGAGATTCGTAGTCTTAATTCAAAGAATAAACTTAGCTTAGATGAGAAAAAAAATTATGAAAAAAAAATTATCTTTCAGCATTTTAAAGATCAAGAAAGAATAATAGTTTTAGATAGAAAAGGAAAAGATTTTTCTAGCATTGAATTATCAAATTTTTTTCAAAAACAAATGTTAAATAGTATTCAAGATATAATTTTTATAATTGGAGGTCCTGATGGTTTGGCAGATAGTTTTTTTAAAGATTTTGAGTCTATATCATTCGGTAAAAATACCTGGCCTCACTTGTTAATTAGAGTAATGTTGATAGAGCAAATATATAGGTCACTTCAAATAATAGAAGGTCATCCTTATCATAAATAAATTTTAATACCATGAGCAATGAAATTAAACAAAAAGTAATATTATGCATACTCGATGGCTGGGGTTTAGCTCCACCCTCACCAAAAAATGCGATTAGTTTAGCTAAAAAGAAAAACTTTGATTTAATAATTAATAAATATTCTAATACCCAATTAAATGCATCTGAAAATGATGTTGGTCTTCCTGTTGGACAATTTGGTAATTCGGAAGTTGGACATATGAATATTGGAGCGGGAAGGGTAATACTTCAGAATATTTTGAGGATTTCCTATGCTATAAAGTCTGGAGAATTAAAAAAAAATGAAAAAGTTAAATTATTAAAAAAAAATTGTAGAAGAATACATATTGTTGGCTTGCTCTCTTCAGGAGGAGTGCATGGACATCAGGATCATCTTTTTTCATTAATTGATATACTATCTGATAACGACAATGAATTATTTATACATTGTATTCTTGATGGTAGAGATAGTTCTCCAAATAGTGGAATAGATAATATGAAGTTATTATTAGAAAAAATAAAAAAAAAGAAAGTTACTATTGCAAGTATCTGCGGAAGATACTATGCAATGGATAGAGACAATCGATGGGATAGGATTAAACAAGCTTATAAAGCAATAATTGAAGGATCTATTAAAAATAAAATAAGAGATCCTATTAAAGCTATTGAACAAAGTTACAAAAAATCTGTGACAGATGAATTTTTCCTCCCAATAAATAATTATAATTATAAAGGAATTGAGGATGGTGATGGTTTTTTAATTACAAATTACAGAGCAGATAGAGTTAGAGAAATATTAACATCAATTTTTGATAAAGATTTTGATTCTTTTGAAAGACAAAGAATACAAAATTTTAAAAATTCTTTGGGAATTATGGAGTATTCAAGAAAATTAAAAAAGTCTTTAAATACTATTTTTGAACCTCAAAAGATTAAAAATACACTTGGTTCTGTAATTTCAGAACTAAATCTAAAACAACTAAGAATTGCAGAAACTGAAAAATATGCTCATGTAACATATTTTTTTAATGGTGGTATAGAAGAAAATTTTTTAGGAGAAGATAGAATATTAATTCCATCACCAAGAGTTGATACGTATGACCAAAAACCTGAGATGTCTGCAAAAAAACTTACGTTAGAGATCCTAAAACAAATAAAGTCTCAAAAATATGACCTTATTATAACAAACTATGCAAATGCAGATATGGTTGGACATACAGGTGTTATTCCTGCAACTGTAAAAGCAATCGAGACAGTTGATGATTGCATTGGGAAATTACTAAAAACGGCAAAAAAAGAAAACTATTTATTAATTTTAACTTCTGATCACGGAAATGCTGACTGTATGAAAGATACAAAAAAAAATCCACTAACATCTCATACAACTAATCCTGTTCCAATGATAATTTGTTCATCAAAAAAGACTAATCTTCAAAAAGGTTGTCTTGCAGATATTGCTCCGACTATATTAAATATTATGGGTATAAAAAAACCAACGGAAATGTCAGGACGTTCATTGATAAAATGATTTTTGCCAATATTTTAAAAAAAATAGTTTTTTTACTAATTATATTTATTCCAATCAGTCTTTATACAAAAACACATTTAGAAATAAAAAGTAAACTTGAAACAGAATTAAATAATATTCAAAAGAAAACTGTAGAAACTTACAATGAACTTTTGATTTTAAACAAAGCAATAAAAAATTTAAATATTGAAATAAAAAGAAATAAACAATCACAATTAATATATAAAAAATATATTGATAATGAGGAAGTACTTGCAGAGGGACTGATACTATTACTTCAGGAAAAATATTATAACGAACCAATAAAAAAATTTTTTCAAGATTTCTCTAAAAAAAATAATTATATTACAAAAAAAATAATCAAAGAGTATTTCTTAGAAAACATAAAAACTGAAATAAATATTTATTTTTCAGGATTAAGAAAGATTGAAGAACTTGATAAGGAACTAAATATTAAAAACTCTTTATTAGCTCAGAAAAGATTAAAAATAAAAAAAAAAAAGAAAAAGCTTGATGCAGAATTAAAAAAAAGAAAAGCACTTCAAAGAAAAAACCCAAAAAGTAAAATTTACAAAAAAAAAGAGAATATTGTTAAACAAAAAGCAAAAAATATTAATGAGCTTTTAAAAGGGGTCTCTTCAAAGAGAACAAACAAAAATCGTAATATTAAATCTAAAAAAGTTAGCCTTCCAGTAAGGGGTAATATAATTTCTCAATTTGGAGAAAAAAAAGATTCTTTTCTATCCAAAGCAGGTATAATGTTTGAGCTTTCTGAGGAATCATATGTTACTGCACCAATCAACGGTATGGTTATTTTTACTGGAAAATGGAGGAATTATGGTAATATTATTATTATTGAGAATAGTGATCATTATCATACTATTCTTTCAGGTATGGATGAGATAATGACTTTTTCTGGAAACAAAGTGCTAAAAGGTGAGCCAATTGCAAAATTTTTTGTTAAACAAAGTTCTAGTAAGAAATTATATTTTCAATTGAGATTCAAAGGAAAACCAATAGATCCAAAAAGAGAAGTTGAGATTTTGTAAAAATGAGGCATAATTAAAAAATGATAAATAAATTTATTTTATTTTTTTTACTCTTTTTTGTTTTCTCATCTGTTGAAGCAGATGAAAAAAAAGAAGTTTATAAATACTTAAATCTTTTTGGAGAAGCATTTGAGAAAATCAAAAATAACTATGTAGAAGAAATCACAGTAAAAGAGATTGCAATAAAAGTAATTGAAAGTTTTTTAAGAATTAATTTTATCATTATTCCTCCAATTTAATGTTTAAACATAAACATATAGTAAATATTTATACAAGAGAAATTGAGAAAAAAAGCCATTATAAAATGGAAAAATATTCTGTTTTTTTGTTTTTTACTTGGTAGTGTTATAATCACAAAAAAGAAGATATTTTCATATAAGGAAGCTTTAAATGATTGGTTGTCTTAGTCTTGGTAGGGAAACATTTGATGTAAATTTTGCAAATGAAAAAATAGGCTTAGTAGAAAAAAGATTAAACAAATTAAGTTATAACATTATTTTTTTTGAAAAATTAATTACAAATGATGAAATTAGTGAAGAAGCATTGTCTTTTTTTAAGCAAAAAAAATGTAAGAAGTACTTAATAATTCAGTCAACATTTACTGACTCAAAATTTATTAAAAAATTTACTAAAGTTTTTAAAAAACCAATTTTTTTTATATCTTTTAAAGAAAAAAGAACGGGGGGCAGATTAAGACTAAATTCTCTTTGTGGAGTTAATTTAGGATTACATTCATTAATAAAAAACAAAATTTATTCTGATTTTGTTATCTGTGATAAAGAAGTTAAATACTTCAACAAAAAAATAGTTGAGTTTATTAATAATAAAGACACTTTAGATAAAAGCTATTTAAAAAAAATTGAAAACTCTGGAAAGAATTTTAAACAGATTACCTACTCAAATCCTAAAATAGCTTTAGTTGGTAAAAGACCAGATGGTTTTGATACATGTGACTATGAAGTGAGTGAATTAAAAAATAAACTTCATACAAATGTTTCTCAAATTAGTTTAAAAAAATTATTTAAAATTTCTAGTAAAATAGAGAAAAATGAAATTATAAATACTAAAAAAAATATTGGAAAAAATTTCAAAGATTTAAAAAATCTTAATCAAATTGAAGTTGAAAAAAGTATTTCATTATTTCATGGACTAGAAAAAATTCAAAAAAAAGAAAAGTTTGATGCTTTTGCAGTGAGATGTTGGCCGGAAATGTTTACTGAATATGGTTGTGCTTCATGTGCTCCAATGGCTATGATGAATGAAACAAAGATAAGCGCGGCTTGTGAAGCTGATGTTCTTGGAAGTTTGAGTTGTAATATTTTAAATCAATTAAATAATAAACCTGCTTTATTAGTTGATATTGTTGATGTTGATGAGAAAGATAATACAACTGTTTTTTGGCATTGTGGTCTTGCGCCAATTAGTATGGCTGAAAAAAACACACCTGGTGCCACTGTGCACTCAAATAGAAAAAAACCTCTACTTCATAATTTCGCATTTAAATCTGGTGAAATTACGATTTTTAGAGTTTCAAAATCAGAAAATAAATTAAAATTTATTTTAATGAAAGGAAAAGTTCTTAAAAGAAAAAATTCTTTCTCAGGGACATCGGGAGTAATAAGGTTAGGTCAAAATACATTTAAAAAAATAAAAAATTTATTTTTAAGTGGATTAGAACATCATGTTTGCTTTACATATGGAGATGTGATTGAGGATATTAAGACTTTGGGCAAACAATTAAAAATACCTACTTACACGATATGAGTGATACTATAAAATATGGAGTTATTGGAGCTGGTGTAATGGGTCAAGAACATATTCAAAATATAAATATAATTGATAATGCAGAAATAGTAGCTGTTTGCGATACTAACGAAAACTCAATGAACCAAGCAAAATCATTAGTGAAGGGCTCAGCAGAATTTTATAAAGACTTAAATGAATTGGTAAGTAAAAATATTGCGGATGCTTACATAATTGCAACACCAAATTTTACGCATATTAGTATTTTAGAACGAATACTAAAAACAAATAAGCATTTATTAATAGAAAAGCCTCTCTGCACTACTACCTTAGATTGTAAAAAATTTGAGTTACTTTCTAAAGAGTATTCTAAGATAATTTGGACTGGAATGGAATACAGATACATGCCTCCAGTAAAACAATTAATTAATGAGGT
>PALK01000005.1 GCA_002710765.1 Rickettsiales bacterium
GCTGGTCATGCTCTAAATAATAAACTACTTCACAAAATATTTTCTTCAAATGAAAACTGGGAATTTATAGATTCTAACTAATTTAAATTGATTAAAATCAAAATTATTAGATTTTACGTTTTTAATTTGGTAAAAATTTTATTAGTTTTAAATATTTATAATGCTTGTAAAATTTTATCTTTTCCTCTTTATTTTCTTTGGTCTTGTTTCATGTAGCACAGATGAAGCTCTTGACGTCGACTATTCAATGAGAAGTGATACAAAAATTTATAATGATGCTCTTAATTATTTAAATGATGAAAAATACGAAGAAGCACATGAGTTATTTACCGAACTGGACTTACAACATCCATATTCTAAATGGGCAACTAAAGGTCAACTTATGTCGGGTTTTTCTTTGTATAAAGCAAATAAATATGATGAATCTATCTTTGTGCTAAATAAATTTATCAACTTAAATCCAAATAATCCAAAGCTTGATTATGCTTATTATTTAAAGGGTTATTGCTATTACGAAAGAATAAATCAAGTATCAAGAGATCAAAAAGTTGCAGAAAAAGCATACAACTCATTTAAAGAGCTACAAAATAAATTTCCTAATTCAATTTACTCAAAAAAAGCTAAAAATCATATAGCCTTACTAATAAATCAGCTTGCAGGCAAGGAAATGTCAGTAGGTAAATATTATCAAACTAGAGGTAAATTTCTAGCAGGAATTCTGAGATATAAAACAATATTAAGAAAATATAAAAACTCTGCACAAATACCTGAGGCGTTATACAGAATTATTGAATGTTATTTATCAATAGGATTAGAATCTCAAGCAATTAAACTAGCTGCAATATTAGGTTATAATTATCCAAGTTCAAAATGGTATAATGATGTTTTTTCTTTAATTAAAAAAAATAAAATAATGTTTAAAACTGAGGATCTAAGAAAAAAAAATCTACTTGATATTGNAGAAATAAATATCGATGATTTTTCTTTGGAAAGATAATGCTAAGATTTTTATCAATACAAAATATAATCTTAATTGATAAAATAGAAATTAATTTTGGTGAAGGACTTTGTGTTTTAACTGGAGAAACAGGAGCTGGAAAGTCAATAATCCTTGATTCTCTGGGCTTAGTTATAGGTGAACGAGCGGATTATTCATTAAGGCCAAATAATGAAAAAAATACAGAAGTCGTAGCTGTTTTCTCTAATATTAGTAATAGTTATATTAGAGAAAAACTACTGGAACTTGAAATCAATGAAACAGAAGAATTAATATTAAAAAGACTATTGACAAAGGACGGTAAAAGTAAAGCATATATAAATGATCACATAGTAAGTTTAAATACTCTTAAAGATATTGGAACAAGAATGATTGAAATTGAAAGTCAATTTTCTGAGCAAGGTCTTCTTGATTCACCAACTCACATAAATGTTTTAGATGATTTCATTAACGACAAACAGATATTTGAGAATTTAAAAGTACATTGGAATAATTGGAAAAAAGCAGAAAATGAATTAAAGAAAACTATGGATTTTCAAAATTCACTTAATCAAAAAAAAGATCTAATTGAGTATGAGTTTTCTGAAATATCCAAATTAAATCCTAAATTAGGAGAATATAATAAACTTCTAAATAATAAAAAAAAGATTTTAAACTCAACTAAAATTGAAGAATCTATNAAAAAAGTTTTATCTAATTTTACTAAAGAGGATAAAAATGGAATTGAAGAATTAATTTCTGAGAACATTTCTNATTTAGAAAAAATCAAGGATTGCTATACAGATGAAATAGAAAATATCATTAAATCTCTTGATTCAATATTAATAGATATACAAGAAAATAAATCTACATTAGAGGGTTTTTTAAATTTACAAAATGAAAGCAGTCAATCATTAGAATCAATTGATGATAAAATATTTTTTTATAACAAGCTGTCAAAAAAACATAATTGTTCAAAAGATGAATTAGTTGAAGTAAAAGAAAAGTTAGAAAAAACATTTGATTTAACGGATAATAATGTAATTTCAATTAAGGAAAAGGAATTATTAACAAGCGAAAATAAAAAAAAATATTTAGATTGCTTATCACATGTATCCGAAAAAAGAAAAATTTTTGGAAAAAAAATAGATGATTTAATTAATAAAGAATTACCTGAACTAAAACTTGAAAATTCAGAGTTTCGTACTTTTATTTATGATGAAGATCAATATGGACCAAGTGGTAACAATAAAGTTCTATTTAAAATAAAAACAAATCAACAATCAGAATTTGAGGAAATTAAGAAAATTTCATCTGGAGGAGAACTTTGTAGATTTGCTTTAGCNATGAAAGTAGTTTCTTCAAAAAAAAATCAAACNTCNNTAGTTTTNGATGAAGTTGATAGTGGTATNGGNGGTGCTGTNGCATCTGCNGTTGGNGAAAGATTAAGAAGATTAGGTTCTAATAGACAAGTTATTGTTGTAACGCATTCTCCTCAAGTNGCAGCACTTGGNGATGAACATTTTATTGTAGTTAAAAATAAAAAAAATAATGTTGAATCAACTANTATTATTAAATTAGATAATCCNNATAGAGTTAAAGAAATTGCAAGAATGATTTCTGGAAAAGAAGTAACAAAAGAGGCNGAAATTGCGGCATCAAAATTAATGGATATATTATAATTAAATTGGTTTAGTTTGTTCAANTAACCAATTTTTTGTCTTATTATTTANGTTATTACTAAGTTTCTTATAGAGTTTATTGTGATAGTTATTTATCCAATTAANTTGTGCTAAACTTAACATATTNACATTTATTAAGTTTCNAGCATAAGGAACTAATGTCAATGTTTCAAATTCTAAGAAANNNTTTATTTTTGATTTTTTTATATAAACAAGATTTTCAATTCTTATACCAAAATAATTTTCCTTATAATAACCTGGTTCATTCGAAAGAATCATTCCCTCAGTTAATGGAATGTTTATATTAGCTTTAGAAATACTTTGAGGACCCTCATGAACTGATAAAAAACTACCAACTCCATGTCCAGTTCCATGCTGATAATCCATACCTACCTGCCATAATGAAGTTCTTGCTATNGCATCAATTTGATAACCTTTAGTTTCTTTTGGAAATCTTAACATTCCTAAATCTAAGTGACCTATTAAAACACGTGTATAAATATCTTTTAAATCTTTTTTAATTGGTTTTTTACCTATCATAACTGTACGTGTCACATCTGTAGTTCCAAATATATATTGACCACCTGAATCACACAAAAATAAGTCACCACTTTTTAGATTAGAATTGTTTAATTTATTTGGCTGATAATGTATTACGGACCCATTAGATCCAGTAGCAGAAATAGTTGGAAAACTTAGTGAGACAAATCCCTTATTTTTTTTTCTAAAATACTCTAATTTTTTTGCAACAAAAATTTCGTTTAAATTTTCATTAATTTTTTGATTCTCAAGCCAACAAAAAAAATTAGANAAAGCTATTCCATCTTGAATATGTGCCTCTTTTGAAAATTTCAATTCAACATTATTTTTAATAGACTTTCGTAAATTAATTGGATCAGCTTTGAAGGTTATATCTACTTTATTTTTCTTTAAAATTTGAAAAAAAATATAAGGAGCATTTCGCTCAAGAAATACTTTCTTTTTAGAGGAATAAATTTGTAGTTGTTTTTTTATAATATCTTCTTCATAAATCTCAATATTTAATTCTTCAATTTTTTTCCTCACATTATAATTAATCTTTTCTAAATTAATAAATAATTTACACCTTGAACTTTTAAAAATTAACATTCGAGAAAATATCAATGGTGTATACGTTAAATCTTTTCCTCTCAAATTTAATAACCAGGCAATCGATTCGGAAGAAGTAACAAGAAATAATTCATCTTTTTTTAATTCTTTCTTTATTTCAATTAGTTTATCTTTAGAGGATTTCCCAACATATTTTTTTGGAATTATATAGCACTCTTTAATTTCTTCTTTAGGTCTTTCTGTCCAAACTTTATCAATCATAATATTTTTATTAATTTGTAAATAGTTTTTTGTTAACTTACAAATATCAATTAACTTCAGAATAAATTGGATACTATGAACTTTAGAATCAATTAAAATTCTAAATTTTTTATTAGATATATTTACTTTAATCCAATCAAAAATATTTTGATGGNATAAATCAATAATCATAAACTTCTTTGGAAGTTCTTTTTTTGCTTGAACTAAATATCTTCCATCCGTAAAAAAAATAAACTTATTTTTTATTACTAGTAACAAGCCATTTGAACCTGAAAATCCAGTTAACCANTTTAAGCGTTGATTATATTCAGGAACATATTCATTGAGATACTCATCGTAAGTTGATAAAATATAACCATCAACATTTTTTTTNCTCATGAACTTTTTTAATTTATCTATTCTTTCTCTACAATTTTTACGCTGCATAAAATTTATTTACTAAAATTTATTTTTAAACTAAATTCTAAATATATTACTTAATCTTTTATTTATTCATATTTTTATATTTTCTCAACAAAATCACTAATTAATGTTTCTATTTCTTTCTTCTCTTTAAAAATTATTTGTAAAGTTTTGTAATCTACTCCAAGAACTGTTCCATATCCATATACTTCATGTTTTACCTTGTCCCCAATCTTAAATTCATTATTTTTAAATCGTTTAGGGTTAAAATGGTTATTATGAAAATTACTATTTTGTTTAATGACTTTTATCTCACAGCTATTTTTCGGTAATTCAGATAAAAATCTTGATGGAATAGTTTGGTATAACTGTTGGTTATATTGTTTTCTCTTATTAGCGTATAGAATATTCAATGATTTTCTTGCTCTTGTTATTCCTACATAGGCTAATCTTCTTTCTTCCTCTAATCCAATATTTCCATTTTCTTCTATACTTCTCTGATTAGGAAAAATACCTTCTTCCCATCCTGGCAAAAAAATATGATTAAACTCTAAACCCTTTGCACTATGTAAAGTCATCAAACTTATTTTTTCAGAAGTAGATGTATCAGAAATATTTTCAAAAACTAAACTTACTTCTTCAAGAAACTCNTGAATNGANTTGCGTGCTTTAATATCAATAATTAGTTTCTTTAAATTTTCTAATCTACCCTCAGCTTCAGGAGTCTTATCATTTTTTAACATTTCTATGTATCCCATATCCTCCAGAAGCGAACCGGCAACATCATCATGATTTTTATTTTTAATTTGTGCACAATGAATATTTAAAATTTCAAAAAATAANTTNATATTTTTNGAGACTTTTTTAGGTAANAAATCTANTTCTAAAAAGTCCTTNANNGCNTTAAATAGTGATATTTTCTTGTCTCTAGCATATTCATTCATTTTTGCCAAATAGGTACTTCCAATTCCTCTTTTTGGAATATTTATAACTCTTTCTAAAGCTAAATTGTCATCATTATTTATCATTAGTCTAAAGTATGATATTGAATCTTTAATTTCTTTTCTCTCATAAAACTTTAAACCTCCAATAACTTTATATTTAATATTTTCTTTAATGAACCTATCTTCTATTTCTTTAAACTGAAATGATGCTCTTGTCAAAATAGCTATTTGGTTTGGATTTTCACCATTTTCAATGTGTTTTAAAATTTTATTTGAAATTGTTAATGCTTCTATTTCGTCATTTTCAACATTTATAATACCAACTTTTTCTCCATCAGTTCCTCCTGTCCAGAGTTTTTTTCCTATTCTTTCAATATTTTCTGCAATAATATTTGAAGCCGCATTTAAAATATTTCCCGTTGACCTGTAATTTTGCTCAAGTCTAATAATTTTAGATTTTGGAAAGTCTTTCTCAAAGTTTAAAATATTTTTNAGCTGTGCACCTCTCCAACCATAAATTGATTGNTCTTCATCACCTACACAACATATATTGCTNTGTTTTCCAGATAATAATCTTANNAATAAGTATTGGGTAGTNTTNGTATCTTGGTATTCATCTACAAGTATATACTTAAATTTATTTTGATAATGATCAAGAAGNTCTAAATCTTTTCTAAATAGATTTAATGGTTTTAANACTAGGTCTCCAAAATCAACNGAATTAAATGCNTTAAGTCTTTTCTCATATAATTCATAAATTTTACTTAAGTTTCCATTAGAAAAATTTTCAAATTTATGATTTGAAATTTCATCGTAAGATCTTCCCAGGTTTTTAAAATGATCAATAAAATACTGATAATTTTTTGGAATGTACTTTTTTAAATCTAAATTTAAAAGATTTATGACCTGTTTTATTAATCTTATTTGGTCATCTGTATCTAAAATCGTAAAATCACTTTTTAGTGATACTAATTCGGAATGTTTTCTTAATAACCTTGCTCCAATAGAATGAAATGTTCCTATAAACATTCCTTCCACAGGTCTATTTATTAAATCTTTAACCCTAGTTTTCATTTCAAATGCCGCTTTATTTGTAAATGTAACTGCTAATATCTCAGAAGATTTAGCTTTTCCAGAAAAAATTAGATTAGCAAGTCGTGATGTTAATACTTTTGTTTTTCCTGTTCCAGCACCTGATAAAACAAGCAAAGGGCCATTATGAGTTAAAACAGCTTCTTTTTGCTCTGAATTTAATTTATCTAAAAAATTATGTCCAGGTAAAACAACTTTTTCGGAATCTTGCATATAAATATTGTAAAATTAAGCTGCTTTCCTAGGTGAGTAATTTAAATTTGGCCCTAACCATTTTTCTATATATTTAATACTTTTTCCTTTTCTTTTTGCGTAATCTTCAACTTGATCTTTACTTATTTTACCGATTCCAAAGTAGCTTGCTTCTGGATTAGAAAAATAAAAACCCGCTACTGAACTCATTGGTTTCATTGCAAATGATTCAGTTAAATTTACTTTAATATTATTATCAATTTCTAGCAAATTAAATAATGTTTCTTTTTCAGTGTGATCAGGACAAGCTGGATAACCTGGNGCCGGTCTAATCCCAGTATAAAATTCATTAATTAACTCCTGATTATTATATTTTTCTTTTTTTGAGTATCCCCAAAAATTTTTTCTTACATCTTTATGCATCATTTCTGCTAAACCTTCAGCAAGCCTATCTCCTATGGCTTTAATAAGAATTGAATTATAATCATCTTTATTTAACTCATATTTTTTTGCTTCATTCTCTATTCCATTTCCTGCAGTTACTAAAAAACCACCAAGATAATCCTTAATATTTAAACTTTTCGGAGCAATAAAATCAGCTAAACAAAAATTTGCTCTTTTTGTCGATTTTCTTTCAATCTGTTGTCTCAGAAAAAAAAATCTTTTATCTACTTTTTTTCTTTTTTCGTCAAAATAAATTTCAACGTCATCACAACATGAATTTGCAGGCCAAAAACCAATTACTGCTTTAGGTGTCGTCAAATTTTCACCTGAAATTTTATCCAACATTCTTTGAGCGTCATTCCATAAACTTTTTGCGGATTTACCAACAATTTTATCATCTAAAATTTGTGGGAAGTTACCATGAAGTTCCCAAGCTTCAAAAAAAGGTTTCCAATCTATATATGGAACTATATCGTCAATTTTAATACTACTAAAAACCTTAATTCCAGTAAATTTTGGTTTAGTAGGCTTATAGCTTTTCCAATCAATTTTAAATTTATTTTCTCTAGATTTTTCAATAGGAAATTTAGATTTTTCTTTATTTTTTTTATAATAACTCTCCCTTATCTGATTGTATTCTTTATCGATAATATCTTTAAAAGGCATACTGCTTCTATGTGAGATCAGTTTGCTTGCAACAGCTACCGCTTTAGAAGCGTCAGATACATAAATAACCCCATGCTTATATTCTGGAGATATTTTTATAGCTGTATGAATTTTACTTGTTGTTGCCCCTCCAATCATTAAAGGAATTTTAATATTATTTCTACTTAATTCACTTGCCACGAAACACATTTCATCTAAACTAGGAGTTATTAAACCTGATAAACCAATTATATTTACATTTTCTTCAATAGCTTCATCAATAATTTTCTTTGCTGGCACCATTACCCCTAAATCTATTACTTCATAATTATTACATTGAAGGACTACTCCTACTATATTTTTACCAATGTCATGTACATCTCCTTTTACAGTTGCCATTAATATTTTACCCTTTTTATTTCCTATTGAATCTTTAACTTCTTCCATGTAAGGAAGCAAATAAGCAACTGATTGTTTCATAACTCTAGCAGATTTAACAACTTGTGGAAGAAACATTTTACCTGCTCCAAAAAGATCACCAACAATATTCATTCCATCCATTAAAGGTCCTTCAATAATCTCAAGTGGAGTATCNATTTTTTTTCTTAATTCTTCTGTATCTTCAACAACAAACTCATTTAAACCATTAATNAATGAATATTTTATTCTTTCCTCAGGTTCTTTTTTTCTCCACTGGACATCCGCCTTTTTTTTTATTTTTTTNTNAGAAAANTCTTGNGATATTTCTAATAATTTTTCAGTAGCTTGAGAATCTCTATTAAATAAAACGTTTTCAATCGCAATTTTTAATTTTAATGGAATCTCTTCATATATAGTTATTTGCCCAGCATTCACTATTGCCATATCTAAACCAGCCTTTATTGCATGATATAAAAAACATGAATGCATTGCCTCTCTCACTTGGTTATTTCCTCTAAAACTAAAGGAAACATTTGAGAGACCTCCAGAAACCATTACATTAGGTAAGTTATTTTTTATTAAAGTAGTTGCATCAAAAAAATCTTTAGCATAGTTGTTGTGTTCTTCTAAACCTGTTGCAACTGCGAAAATATTAGGATCAAATATAATATCCTCAGATGCAAAATTAACTTTTTTTGTCAAAAGATTATATGCTCTCTTGCAAATCTCATATTTTCTTTCTTTACTATCTGCTTGACCTTCTTCATCAAAAGCCATTATAACAACTGCTGCTCCATAAGCCTGAACTAATTCCGCATATTCAAGAAATTGTTTCTCTCCTTCTTTTAAACTGATTGAATTAACAATTGGTTTGCCTTGGACACATTTTAATCCTGCTTCTATTACAGTCCATTTCGAAGAATCAATCATGAATGGTACTTTTGCGATACTTGGCTCCACAGCTAATAAATTTAAAAAGTGGGTCATAGCTTTTTCAGAATCAAGCAAACCTTCATCCATATTGATATCTAAAATTTGAGCGCCATTGTCAACTTGATCTTTTGCTACATTTACAGCTTCACTAAAATTATCCTCAAGGATAAGTTTTTTGAACTTTGCAGAACCCGTAACGTTAGTTCTTTCGCCAATATTTATAAAATTTCTATTCTTTTGCATATTCTAAATTTGAAATTTCTCGAGTCCAGATAATCTAAACGCATTATTTTTAACGATCTTTTCTCTTGGTTTAATATTTTTAGTAGCCTCTCTCATTGACTTAATATGTTCAGGTGTTGTTCCACAACATCCACCTATTATATTAATATAACCATTTTCAGACCAATTTTTAGCATATTTTGCCATACTATCTGGAGTTTCATCATACTCTCCAAAAGCATTAGGTAATCCTGCATTAGGATGAACACTAACTAAAGTTTCGGCAATTCTAGAAAGATCTAAAACATGAGATTCTAACTCTTTTGGTCCTAATGCGCAGTTTAATCCAACACTTAGTGGATTTGAATGAATTATAGAATTATAAAAAGCTTCTAATGTTTGTCCTGATAATGTTCGACCTGAAAGATCTGTAATTGTAGCTGACATCATCAATGGTACTTTGATTTTTAATTTTAACTCTAATTCATATATTGCCATCAGAGCTGCTTTAGCATTTAAAGTATCAAAAATTGTTTCTACAAGAATTAAATCAACTCCTCCATCTAATAGAGCCCTTGTAGAGTTAATATAATCATTCTTTAACTCATCAAAACTTATATTTCTAAAACCTGGGTCATTAACATCTGGCGAAATTGAACATGTTCTATTAGTTGGACCTAATACCCCAGCTACAAATTTTTCCTGCCTATTCTTAGATTTAAATTCATCAACAGCTTTCCTAGCTAGTTTTGCTCCTTCAAAATTAATTTCATATGCGCTTTCTTCACATCCATAATCTAATTGAGATATTTTAGTAGAATTAAATGTATTTGTTTCAATAATATCAGCGCCAGCTTCCAAATATTTTCGATGTATTTCAAAAATTGCATCACCTTTTGAAAGGTTTAAAATATCATTATTACCTTTAAGTTGTTTTTTCCAATTCTTAAATTTAACTCCTCTAAAATCGTCTTCATTTAGTTTAAGGTTCTGAATCATTGTTCCCATAGCTCCATCAAGTATTAAAATCTTCTGAGATGCTATTTTTTTAAATTCCTCTATTTTCATTTTTAATCCTTAAGCGATCTTTTTCCTAAAATATGACAAATAGCAAATGATAANTCTGCTCTATTTAAAGTATAAAAGTGGAATTGTTCAATACCTTGTTCTGCNAAATTTTTACATTGNTCTGCTGCAATTGTTGCTGCAACAAGTTTTCGTGTTTCTGGATCAGAATCCAATCCAATAAACATTTTTTTTAACCATAAAGGAATTTTACAATTCATTGAATTAGAAAAGTTTATAGTTTTCTTACAGTTAGTCACAGGAAGGATTCCAGGGATTATTGGAATATTAATATTTCTTTTTCTGGCTTTATCCAAAAAATCGATATAAACAGAATTATCAAAAAAAAACTGTGTAATAGCTTTTGTTGCACCCAAATCAATTTTCTTTTTTAAAACATCAAAATCTTGTTCTTTAGTTTTTGAATCTGGATGACCCTCAGGATAAGCAGAAACAGTAATATCAAAATTATTATTTTTTTTTAAAGTCTTAATAAGATCTGTTGCAAAATTTAAATCCTCACACTGAGATACATTATCTTTAGGTATATCTCCTCTCAATGCAACAATATGTTTAATTCCATCATTCCAATAANTTTCNGCTATTTCTTTTATTTCGTTTAGTGTAGAACCCATACATGTNAGATGAGCNGCAGGCTCAAGAGNNGTTTCATTTTTAATTTTTTTAACTAGTTCATGAGTCCTGTCTCTTGTTGATCCTCCAGCACCATATGTNACTGANACAAATTCAGGATTTAATGGTTCTAATCTTTTTAAATTTTTCCANAATGAGTCTTCCATATNTTTATCTTTTGGTGGAAAAAACTCAAAAGAAACCCTTAAATCTTTATTATTTAACAACATTTAAANGATACAAATTAAAAATTATTATTTTTAGATTTTTTTAGCATAAAAAAAAAAATNACATTATAATATATTTTTTTTAGAATTTTATTTTTTTTTGTATATTATAATTCTGAANAATATATTTTAATACTATATAATACACTATATGTTAAAATTTTATAAAAAAACACACTATATATTGATATTCACAATATTTTTNGGNTTATTNGGATGTAGTTCNAATAAATTATCTTCTCANATGGANGANAATGATAANAATGATCCNTTTGAAGANACNAATAGAGAAATATTTTCNATAAACAATACATTGGATGATTACATTTTTAAGCCTGTTGCTAGAGGTTGGAGAGAAATTCCTGATTTCCCACGAAATAACTTAGCAAACCTTGCAGAAACTGCAGGTGCACCATTGGATATAGCAAATGCAATACTGCAACTTAATACAGAAAGTATTAGATTAACTATTAGTAGATTTCTTATAAATGTAACTTTTGGTCTTGGAGGTATGTACGATGTAGCTGGAACCCCTGAATTTGGTTCTATTGAGAAAAGAGAGGAAGATTTTGGCCAAACTTTAGCATCGTGGGGAGTGCCTGAAGGACCATTTGTAATGTTGCCGATTTTTGGACCATCTAACGTTCGAGATAGCATAGGAAGAGGAGTTGATACAGTTTTTAACCCTTTAACAATAACATATAGACTGAATGGTATCGGATTCGAATCTAGACTGCCAGAACCAGTTGTAAGTGGTGCATCAACAAGAGAAAAATATCTTGATTATGTTGAAGAAATAGAAGAATCCTCACTTGATTTTTATGCTACAATGAGAAGTTTATATAGGCAAAAAAGAAAAAAAGATATTAATGATGGTAAGAAAGAACTTCAAAGTAATATCAACTTTGATTTGCCATCATATGATTCGTACTTTGAAGAGGAAATTTCTGTTGAAACCGCAGATAAAAATTCAACAAACCTGTCAATTATTCCAAAAGATATGGAAATATCAAATGATAAAAAAACTATTGATATTAAAAAAAGATTACCATCATCAGGTTATCCCGAATATAATGAATATAATAGTGAAGTATTAACTAATTAAATAAATATTTCCTGGGAGAAATTATGTATAAAAGAATATTTATTGTATTAATGCTAGTTTTGCCTCTTGAGTTATTTGCTGATGAAAACCTGGTTAAAAGTAGAATTTTTATTGAAGATTTAGGAAAACAGGTATTAACAAAAGTTGCTAGCCCAAGTATATCAAATGATCAAAGAAAAAATAATTTTAAAATGATATATGAAAATGCATTTGATAATGCATATATTTCTAGATTTGTTCTTGGAAGACATTGGAAAAAAATTGATGAACAGACAAAAAGAGATTTTATAAAATCTTTCAATGATTATTTAATTATGGTTTATGCACCAAAATTTAAAGGATGGAAAGGTGAATTTAAAACTTTAAATTCTGAACTTAAAAATAATATGTATATTGTTGCAATGAACTTAGTTACTAAAGATTCTTCTTCACTTAAACTTGATTGGAGACTTTACGTTAATAAAAATAAAAATTTTAAAATTCTTGATGTAAATATTGATGGTGTGAGTATGTTAGTCACACAGAGAGCAGAATTTGCCTCTGTTATAAAAAATAGCCCACAAGGGGTTAAAGGACTTATTGAAAAAATGAAGGAAAAACTTAATTTATAGGTTATGAGCTTATAGAGAGTTTTTTTTAGACAAAATCTATTACTTTTCTATTGATAGAACTTCTTTTTCACATCATGAACTCTTTCAAAAAGAACAAAAAATTGAGGGAATACAGCTTTTTTGGTTGCTCTTACTTTAATTTTCTTCGACAACTATAACTATTTTAACTAAGTTTTAATCTTACAAAAGACTAACAATCATGTTATTTATCTAATTCTTTTTGAAAATATTTATGAATAATTAATTCTTGATTTTCTAACAACCAATCAATTGATGGTTCATTGTTCATTGCTTTTTTAATTGCGCTAGTAGTAGCTTTTCGATGAATATCAAAAAGGATTTTATGATCTAAATTCTCATCTTTTGAGACAGAAGGGTTTAACCAAACAGCAATGATAATACCAAGATCATTTGCCTTTTCTTTTGGTATAATCCCATCTCTGACAGCATCTAAAACACCGTTAGAAATTGCTCCTTGAACTGTACCCATCAAAATATTGGTATACTTATCATCTTTAACTGTAACCTTACTAACCATAATCGTAGCAGGTTTAACCATTACGTCTGTGTTCATTAATGCTAAAACTTTCGTATGACCTTTTATTTGATTTCCAAGCAATGTAGCAAAGGCAGTTCCAAAAGGACCGTTTAATTCTCCAATAATAACCTCTGGCTCTGCTGCAGTTCCTGTTGGTCCACCTCCTATTAGTGATTCTCCAACTTTCATAACAAAATCATTGCTCATTTTTTTCTCCTTTAATGTTATATTAGTTCTTTAAATTTTTTCTTAAATTCTATTACCTTACATACCAGTTTTATATATTTAGGAATCCGGACTTCATTTTCCTCTTTTTTAATTGATTGACAAGAAAAATTCAATAATTTAATCATATTCTGCCTAGTTTCTAAGTATCTTAGATATTCAAATTTCAAGGACAACCGGATATTTTTGACAAGTAATTAGTAAGAAATATAGAAAATTAGGATGGTGAAAAATGTGAGAAAAAAGATTCAAAGTCTTTTATTTTTGGTAAATTAATCATTAAAAATAAAAAATTTATAATAATACAAACTTTATTTTTATGTTTTCATTGTTTTATTTGGTTATGGTTTGAACATAGAAAATAGTTCCTTTTGTTTGGATACATAAAATTAATAACCCAAAAGGATTGGACATATGACTTCTAATCATTCTTAAAATTCGTAAATTGAGTTTGATAAAAACATCAGAACTGTTATTCAAACTTGAGTATAAGACAACAAAAAATACTCCATTGTGTGTGTCACAAATACAGAGAATTGCGACCTTCTGATTGCCAACATAATATTTTTATAAGCGACAGAATCTGTCGAATTCAAATCATAAATCTCTACTCAAATAAAAAGGGTAAAAGTATGATTTTAAAACCTCTTTATTGCCAACAAATTGCCAACATCTAATTTTAGGGGATGATGTGGTAGGCCCGGTAGGACTCGAACCTACGACAACACCGTTATGAGCGGTGCGTTCTAACCA
>PALK01000006.1 GCA_002710765.1 Rickettsiales bacterium
ATAGTTTTTTTTATGTTTATTAGTTTTTTAAAATCAAATTGACTGGAGATACCCGATTCATTGATTGTTTCAAAAAAATCTTTTGACGATCCGTCCATAACTGGCACTTCATTTTCTGTTAATTCAATTATTACATTATCAATTTTTAAAGCATATAGTGCTGACAAGATATGTTCCGTTGTGGATACTGAAAATTTATCGTTAGTTATAGTTGTACATAAACGTGTTGAACTTACATTTTTGTAATCTGCTCTAATAGTCTTAAGAGAGTTTGGACCATTTTTAACTTTAAATAAAAAACCAGTATTTTCTTCTGCTGGAAATAAATTCATAGTAACTTTTTTTCCTGAATGGAGACCTATACCAGAGAATGATAATTTTTTGTTAATAGTTGTCTGTTTTTCGGCTATACTAAATTTGGGTAGGGAAAAATCTATTTTTTCAGAGCTTTTACTATTTTCTTTTTCTTTTAAGTTCAAAACCATTTCCATGATATTAAGATAACAAAAAATATATTTAATTTATAATCACAAATAGTTTCAATATGTTACAATTACATGAAACTATCTTTAACCCAGTTATCAAACTTTTCAATTATGTTATAGGCATTATTTTTGGATTGCGATTTAATAACTTTTTTTAGGTTCGAATCATTTTTCATCTTCATTAAACCAATCAAAGTACTGAATTCCGGTTTTTTGTTAAAATAGGTATTTTCTATATTTGGCGAGGATAATCTTGTTTTTCTGTTAAATATTTTTTCTGAAAGATTTTTAGATCCAATTATTTGGCTTGCACCGCCAGTAAGTACTATTTGATTAACTCCAATTCTTGTTACAAGATTATCTTGTAATTTATCTCGAATAATTTCAAATATTTCTTCATACCTTGGCTTTATAATGCCATGTAAAAGATTTTGAGTAATTAGTTTTTCTTCGCCATTTGCTAAATTTATTTTAATTTTTTCATTAGACGAGAATTCCAGTGTTCCGTGGAGAATTTTTATATATTCGGCTAATTCCTCTGAAATTTCTAATCCTTTGGCAATATCATTTGTCACATCATTTCCACCCAGAGGAACATGATTAATATATTCTAGACAGTTTTTATAAAATGTTGCAATTTTAACAGAACCCGCACCAATATCGATACATGTTGAACCGAGTTCTTTTTCATTATCATTTAAACAAGAAACTGATGATGCAAACCCTGAATCAATTACATCATCTAGTACTAGGTTTGAAATTTTAAAACAGTTTTCTAGATTCTTGTATAAAATTGAATTTGTCCAAATATTATAAGTAGTAAGTCCGAGTTTATTACTTTGGATTCCAATTGGATTCCCAACCGAATGATTATCATCAATATTAAATTTTAAAGGTATAGAATGAATTAACTTTTTTTGATTAAGGTTAGAATTCTGAAGACTTTTTTTATAAATTTTTCTAACTTCTTTTTTACTTATATTTACTCCTCCAATATTTATTTCACTATAATTTTTTTTAGTCAATAAATTTATATCAGTGATATTAGAAACAACATTTTCTTTATTATCTTTTATTTTTTTTGAAACATCATTAAGTACANTNTTTATNGTNTTAGATGCAACNTTTATNTCGTTAATTCTACTTCTGAAGATACCATTACTTTTTTTATGACTCCATCCTAAAATTTCATAATTTTGTTTNNTTTTTTTTTCAAAAAACAAACAAACTATTTTACTTGTTCCTATATCAAAAACACATTCTATTTTATTTCTATTATATTTTAAAATTTTACTCATTTGAGAAACAATCTTCCATCTACACGCATATCTATTATTTTATAGTTGCTTTTTAAAAATTTTTCCTTTTTTATTAGTTTATCTAATAATTCGAGAGAACTTTCAACATTATTGAAAGGCAATTTTACATATAAATCGTCTTTGAGAAGAATATCCCATCTATAATTTTCTATGTATTTTGCAGATATTAAATTATTTTTAAGATCAGTATGTATAGATATTTTATTATAAATCTTTTCTATTTCTTTATTGGCTTTTTTTCCCTTTATTTTGATTAGTCTTTCACTCGGAAAATTTAAAAAATTTAGAACTTGTCCTTCTTTGTCAATAATCAGATTTTTATTTTCCTTTTCCCAAACAACAAATGGTATTTTTTCTGTTATTTCAATATTTATTATTCCGTTAATATTTTTTTCTATTTTAAATGATTTTATTTCATTTATGCTTTTTAATTTTTTCTCAATGTTTTTAAGTTTAATATTCAAGAAATTATCACCAAGTCTAAGATTTAGTAAATCTAGAATTATTTTTTCATCAATATATTTTAAATTTATAATATTTATTTTTTTTAAACGAATATTTTCGATAGTTAAATTAGATAATAAGCTTTGTGATAACTTTATAAATGATTCATTTTTTTTTATAAAAAAAAATANTATNCCNGTGAANAAAANAAAAATTAAAAGTCTTCGCATTTTGCACTACTAATAATAATTTCACAAAGNTTTGAGAAATTTATTCCAATTATTTCAGCCATTTCAGGAAGTAGTGAATTTTTAGTCAGCCCTGGTTGAGTGTTAATTTCTAACAAATAAAATTTATTATTTTTTTCATTGAATCTAAAGTCACACCTACTTATTGAATTACATTTTAATGTATTATGAGCNAANAGAGTTGCAGATAATAAACCATCTCGTATCTTTTTGGGTAAAGGTGGATTTTGTTGATGTTTAGCTACATTAATATATTTACTCTCATAATCATAAAATTTTTTTTCAGGCAATATTTCTGTGACACCACATATTTGATTATTCAAAACACCAACTGTAATCTCTCTGCCAGGTATATATTCTTCTACCATGATTTCACATTTTTTTTTATATTTACCAAAAAAATTCGGTGTTAAGTCTTTTTTTTTGAGAATAGTATGTACACCAATACTTGAACCTCCATTAATAGGTTTAACAACAAATGGTGGAGAAATNTCTAANTTNGANGAATTTTCAGGAAAAATAGTTTGGCCACTGGGGCAAAGAATTCCTAATTTNTCAAAAATTATTTTTGAAATACATTTATTCATTCCAATAGAAGAGCCTAAAACTCCTGNATGAGTATAGGGTATTTTTAAANTNTTAAGTATTGATTGAATTTGCCCATCNTCTCCAAAAGTTCCATGNAGTGCATTAAAAACAGCATCCGGTTTAAATAAAGTTAAATTAGAAATTAACTGTTTTAGGTTTTTCTTAACTATNATTGTTTTAACTTCAAAGTTTTTAGANAGTNCCTTTTTAACTTCCTTTCCAGTTTCTATTGAAATTTCAAATTCTTCTGAAGGTCCTCCCATCAAAATAGCAATTTTTTTATAATTTGACAAAATTACCTAACCTCACTATTTCCCACTTTAATTTTATACCTTTTTTTTTGTAAACTTCCGATATTATTTCCTCACCTAAAAGTTCTAATTGTGTTGAGTTTGCATTGCCGATATTAATCATAAAATTCGAGTGTTTTTCAGAAACCATTGCTCCTCCAATCTTTTTACCTCTATAGCCAATTTCATCAATCAGTTTCCAGGCTTTTTTATATTTAGGATTTTCAAAAGTACTACCTCCTGTTCGATTTGCAATTGGCTGATTTTTTTTTCTCAAATTAGTGATTTTAAGTATTGTATTTTTTATATTATTTTTATCACCTTTTTTAGTTTTAAATAACGCCTCTGTAAAAATAGATTCAGATGGAATTATTGCTTTTCTGTATTTAAATTTAATTTCATTCTTTTTTAAAGAATATACTTTTCCAACCCTATCAATAAGTTTAAATGATATCAAATTATCACTTATTGTTTTATTAAAGCATCCTGCATTCATAAATAATGATCCTCCAATAGAACCAGGTATTCCATTTAAAAATTCAAATCCAGTAATACTATTTTCATAACAAAATTTACTTAAGTCTAAGTTTCTTACAGCCCCTCCCACAAGTAATTCTTGATTTTTTTTATCTAAACTAATCATGTTAAAATTATTCCCAAGTTTTATAACCACACCATTAAAACCTCCATCTCGAATGATAAGATTTGACCCTAATCCAATAACAAATGTTTTAATTTTTTTGGGTAGAAATTTTAAAAAGAAACTTAATTCACTAATATTCTTTGGCTGAAAAAAAAGTAGTGCTTTTCCTCCAGTTCCAAACCATGTGTTTTTAGAAATTTTATAGTTAAACTTTATTAGCAATTTCTTATAATTATTAGATTTTATTATTTTTATTTTTTAAGTAATCACCAAATTCATATGCTAGTTTAGTTATTGGCCCTGCTCCAAGAAAAATCACATTATCGTCTGGTTTTAAAAACTTATAAATTTTATCAAATATTTTTTTATTACTTTCTGAAAAAAAAACTTCTTTATTATTTTTTTGAATTGAACTAACTAATTTTTGACTCGTATAATTTTTTAATTTTTTTTCTCCTGCAGGGTAAACCGGTAAAATAAATAAAACATGAGAATCATCAAATGATGATGTAAACTCATTATATAATTCTTTCAGTCTTGAATATCTATGAGGTTCATGAATAGCAATTATCTTCCCAGGTGTAATTTTTTTTAAAGTTTCCAAAGTTGCAATGATTTCTTTTGGGTGATGAGCGTAATCGTCAAAAACTTTATTTTTGTTAATTTTTAATACTAAAGTAAATCTTCTTTTTACACCTTTAAATTTTTTTAATGCACTTTTTATTTGTTGATTTTTTAAGCCTAAGTTAACACCAATACTAATTGCACCAAGAGTGTTCCTTATATTATGATCACCCAATATTGGAATTTTTACGCCTTTTATAATTCTAATTTTTTTAAAATTTATTCTAACATCAAACTGACTGTAGTAAATGCCTTTAATTTCATTAATTTTAACATTAATTGGGTGAACATTAGCTTCATTTGAAAAACCATAACTAACAACTGTCTTATCAGCTAAACTTTTTACTAAACTTTTTACATTTTTATGATCGATGCACAATGAAATAAAACCAAAAAAAGGGACATGTCTTGCGTATAAAAGAAATGATTCTTTTAATTTATTAAAATTTTTGTAAAAATCTAAATGTTCAGGATCAATNTTATTTATTAANCAAATTGTCGANGGTAAAAAAATAAAAGAACCNTCAGATTCATCTGCTTCTGCNACGATCCATTTACCTTTTCCCAACTTTGCATTAGTTCCATATTTATTTATTATTCCGCCATTAATAACGGTAGGATCTAATTTTCCTTCTTCCAGTAGGCATGCAATTATTGATGTTGTTGTAGTTTTACCATGTGATCCAGCAATAGTAATAGAAGATTTAAGTTTCATTATTTCTGCTAATATTTTCGCTCTTTTTAAAATAGGCAAATTTAAAGATTTAGCTTTTTTTAATTCAACATTTTCTTTTTTAATTGCCGAGGAATATACAACTAAATCTGATTCAATAATATTTTTTTTATTGTGACCAATCTTAACTTTTATACCTAGCTTTTTTAATCTAGAAATATTATTATTTTCTTGTGTGTCACTTCCTGAAATATTAAACCCCATAGAATATAATATTTCAGCTATTCCACTCATACCAATACCACCAATACCAATAAAATAAATTTTTTTTGATTTATTAAGTATTTGCATATTATTTTCTTTCTAATTTCTTCTTTATTAATCTTAAGAATTTATTAGTAGGTGAGAAATTTGTATTTAATTTTGAAAAATTTGTATAGTAATTAGGATTTAAAAATACATTTTTACATGATTTAATTATACTTTTATTTGACATTTTTTTTTCATCTAAAATCAGACATTTATTATTTCTAGAAAACTGTTTTGCATTTTCATATTGATGATTATCTTTTGATCCTGGAAGTGGAAAAAGTATTGAAAATCTTGATACGAGCTCAATTTCAGATAATGTTGATGAACCACATCTTGATATTATAAATTTTGAATCAAGCATTTCCTCAAAAATATTGTTAAAAAAAGACTTCAGTTTAAATTTAATTCCCATTTTTGAATATAAATCTTTTAAATTTTTAATATCTTCAGTTCTTGACTGTTGTACTAAAATAATTTTTTTTTTAAACCGATTATCTAATGCGTCAATTATTTGAGGAATTATTTTNGAAAAAATTCTTGCACCTTGACTTCCTCCTAAAACAAGAACTTTAATACTATTATTATTATTATTATTAATATTACTATTTACTAATATATTTCTTACAGGCATTCCAGTATATATTGATTTTTTTACATTTGAAAATTTTGTTTTTTTATAACTTAACATATCAAATTCAGTAAAGTTTGATAAAAATCTATTTGCCTTACCCATAACAGCATTTTGTTCATGAAGGCCAGTTGAAATTCTCAGTATTCTCGCAGCTATAATTGTGGGTACACTAGAATAACCTCCAAAACCAATTAATAACAAAGGTTTTAATTTTTGAATATATATTAATGATTGAATCAATCCTGCAGAAATTTTTAATATACTAATAAAAAAAGATAGAGGATTAAATTGTATACTTGAGGAATGAATTACTTTGTATGGAATATTTCTTTTACTGAAAAATTTTTCACATCTTTTGTCAGTTAAAATTGAATGTTCAATTTTAAGTTTCTTCATTTCATCTGAAATAGCAATTGCAGGAAAAACGTGTCCTCCTGAACCTCCGGTAGAAAGTATAATATTACTTTTTCTTTTCATCACATTTCTGTTCTTTTTTTTGTTAAACATAATATAAATCCAACTATTAAAGAACAAGAAATGAAAGAAGAACCTCCATAGGATAAAAATGGCAAAGTCATTCCTTTTGTAGGAACAAGATTTAATGTTGACATAATATTAATTAAAAACTGNTATATTAAAATCAAAGATAGTCCTGCAGATGACAAAAATATAAAAAAATTATTNTCTTTAAGTATTGANANTAAAACTCTGTANAAAATAAAAANGTATAAAGATAAAACAAGAATAAGAAAAAAAAATCCNAGCTCTTCTCCTAAAAGTGCAAAAATGAAATCAGAATGAACATCAGGTAACTTAGACGAAATAGTCCCAGAGCCAAGTCCTTTTCCAAAGAAACCTCCNCTTGCGAAAGATTCTAATGATTTATTTATTTGATAATTATCACCTATGTTTGGATCATAAAAACTATCTATTCTGAATTTTACATGTTCAAGATTAAAATATGAAAAAATCAATACTAACAAACCTAATAGAATTATTAAAAAAATAACTTTTAAGGATAAGCCAATCAGTAGTATTTGTGTGAACCATGTTAAAAAAAATAGTATAAACATTCCTAAGTCAGGTTGTAAAAGAAGTATTATTGCTAAAATAGAAATAATAAATAAATTTATGTTAAATGAGTAATCCTTTTTTTTTTGAAATCTACTAAATAATAATGAGCTAACTATAATAAATGTTGGTTTGAGAAACTCTGTAGGTTGTATACTAAATTGAAAAATTTTTATCCACCTATTTGCTCCTTTAATTTCATTTGAAAAAAAAAATGGAAAAGTTGATAAGACTAAAAAAAAAACAAACGATATTAATGAAAGAATTATTAAATGTCTTAATTTAAGCATTGATGATGATAAAATGACAGCAATACCCATAGGAAGGAAAATCAAATGTTTCTTTAAGAAATTATTTTCTTCAAGGCTCATCATCATTAATAAACCAATAAATATTAAAACGAATGTAGAAAAGAGAATCCATTTATCAATTGACCACCACCAATGTTTTATTTGATTAATTATATTCATATTTGAACATTATTTATTTTTTCACTTATCAGTTCTTTAAATTTATTTCCTCTTTCCTCAAAATTTTTAAATTGATCAAATGAAGCACATGCAGGTGATAATAAAATATTGATTTTTATCTTTTCTTTTTTAGCTAGTTTAAGTGATTCATCGATAGCTTCTTCCATTGTATGAAAAGTTTTTGTTTTAACGTAACTATTAAGGTATTTTGAAAAGTTTTTAGCAGCCTCTCCAAAAATAAAAGTTTTTTTTACAAATTTTAGTGAACCCTCTATTCCTTTTAAACCATTTGATTTTGCTCTACCACCAACAATCCAATAAATATTTTTTAAACTTGATAGAGCATAACAAGTTGAAATTGTATTTGTGGCCTTACTATCATTATAAAATGAAATATTTTTATAATTCATGAAGTTTTCTAACCTATGCTCTAGACCTTTAAATTTTTTAATATTTTCTATGAAGACTTTTTCAGAGATACCTAGTATTTTACATATGGTGTATGATGCCAAGATATTTTGGAAATTATGTATGCCTATTAATCCCTTTAATTCTATTTTTCTTATTGAGAATGATACTTTGTGAATGTTATCTATTATTTTTATATTTTTTCTCAAATCTATTAGAAATATTCCATCTTTAAGTTCTTTTTTTGTACTTATTTTTATTAATTTAGAGTTAAACTTTTTATTAAAATTGCTGCTCAATTTGACACTATTATTATCATCTACAGATATTATTGCGTAATCATTACTGGTTTGGTTTTCAAATATTTTTAGCTTTGCATTAACATAGTTTTGAGTATTTTTATGCCTTTCAAGATGATCAGAAGTGATATTAAGCAAAAGAGAAATATCAAATTTAAGTTTTTTAATTCTTTCTAATTGATATGATGATGCCTCTACTATTAAATAGTTTTTTTTTTTTTTCAAACTTAGATCAGAGAAGGGTTTNCCAATATTTCCGCACGCGAAAGAATTAAATTTACTATTATTTAATATATGCTCAATGCATTTAGTTGTTGTAGATTTTCCATTAGTTCCAGTAATTCCAATTAAAAATAGATCCGAGTCTAAATAATATAAGAGTTCAATATCACTTATTATAGAACAACCTGATTTTTTTGCTAAAATAGACGAAATATGAGCATTAGGTGGAATATGATTTATTCCTGAACTCAAAACTAAAAAGTCTATAGCCTTGAAATTAACTTTTTTTGGTTCTTTAATATTCAGTCCCATTTTTTTGTATTTAGATTGCTTTTTGATATCGTCATCCCAGCAAATAGGATTTANGTTAGATTTTTTTAATCTAGATGCTANGGATATTCCAGAAACTCCTAAGCCAACAATATAAATTTTTTTTTTAGATATTNTTTTAAAGTTCATCTTAATTTTAAGCTAGCAAGTCCAATTAATGCTAAAACTATAGAAATTATCCAGAATCTTATTACTATTGTTGATTCTGACCATCCTTTTTGTTCGAAGTGATGATGAAGTGGTGCCATTCTAAATATTCTTTTTCCTGTAAGTCGAAATGAAAAAACTTGAATAATAACTGAAATTGTCTCGAGAACAAATAGNCCTCCAATTATTGATAAAATAATTTCATGTTTAGTAGCTACTGCAATTGCACCCAATGTGCCTCCAACTGATAAAGAACCAGTATCACCCATAAAAACCATTGCAGGTGGAGCATTATACCATAAAAATCCCAGACCTGAACCAATAAGCGCAGCACATATAATTGCAAGTTCTCCAGTTCCAGGAATATATGAAATTTTTAAATAATCAGCAAATATAATATTACCTGTAAAATAAGCTATGAATGCAAAAGATAAAGCTGTTATCATTACAGGACCAATTGCTAGACCATCAAGTCCGTCAGTTAGATTTACTGAATTAGCTGCACCAACAATAACAAAGGCGCAAAAAAAGGCATAAAGATAACCTAAATTTAAAGTTAATCCTTTTGTATAAGGTATTAAGACAATATTTTTAAGTTCGTCTGGTGTGTAAAGACTTAAATAATACAAAAATATAAATGTAATTAAAAATTCTAATGTAATTCTTATTTTTCCATTTGTTCCTTTTGAAGAATTTTTTTTTATTTTTTTAAAATCATCAAAAGCACCTATAAGACCAAAAGATACTGTTACAAGGAGTATTAACCATACAATGTTATTATTTAAGTTAGACCAAAGCAAAACTGAAATAATTAATGAAAGTAATATTAAGACTCCCCCCATAGTTGGTGTTCCTGACTTTTCAATGATATGAGATTGAGGTCCGTCTTTTCTGATAGGTTGCCCTTTTTTTTGAAACTTTTTTAGTTTTTTAATAAAAAATGGACCAAAAACAAAACTAAGAGTCAATGCCGTAAATAAAGCTCCGCCAGCTCTAAATGAAATATATTTAAATAGATTGAGGAAACTGTAGGTCTCAATGAGGGGATAAAAAAGATAGTAAAACATGATTCAAAAACTTTCTTTAATTTTCTTGCTAATTGTATTTAATCCAATTGAGTTTGAACCTTTTACCATTATTAAATCACCTTCGTTAATGTTTGATGATAATTTATCATATAATATTTTTANGTTTTTAAAATGAGATGTATCAATATTCTTTGGTAGTGATTTNCTAATAATTTCTGAGTGTTCTCCTATAGTATATACTATATCAGCTNTAGCACTTATAATAGAATTTATTACTTTTCTATGNAAACTCTCTGATTTTTNACCTAATTCNAGCATATCACCAATGATACAGATTTTTCTTTTATTAATTAATTGNTTCATAGTTTCAAGAGATGCATTTAANGATAAAGGATTGGAATTNTATGAATCNTCTAATAAAGTTATATTTTTACCTTTAAAANAAATATTNTGTATTGANCCTCTACCATTTTCTGGTGANAATAANGAAATTTCTTCTAANANNTCNTCAAAATTAATTTCTAATAATTTCAATACACTGAAAATAATTAAAGTATTTATAGCCCAATGTTTGCCATGATTCTTTGTATAAATTTCTATTTTTTGATTTAATAATCTAAAACAAATTTTAGTTCTGTTATTTTTATATGGTATATATTTTAAAATTTGAAAATCAGAATATTTGTTATAACCGAAAGAAAAAGTATTCTTTGAATTTTCTTTAGACTCTTTTTTTAAAATATTAAAGCAATCTGAATCTCTCGGAATAATACCTATATTTTGAAATTTATTTTTAAAAATAGAGGCTTTTTCGTATGCTATTGCAGATTGATCTGAGAAATTTCCTATATGTGCTGGTCCTATATTAGTAATTATTGAAATATTTGGATTAGCAATATTTGTAAGTTTTTCGATTTCTCCAGGTTGATTCATTCCTAACTCCATTACGGAAATTTCTGCGTTTTTAGGTATATTACACAGGCTTAAAGGCATTCCAACTTCATTATTAAAGTTTCCGGGATTGACGAAAATATTTTTTTTAATACCTATAATTCTTTTTAGCCATTCTTTAATTGTAGTTTTTCCACTACTACCCGTGACACATATCATTCTTGTTTTTTTTAACCTGCTTCGTGAAAATTTAGCTAACTTTAAAAGCGCATCTGACGAATTGCTTACAGGAATTAAAAAATCTTTATTAATATTATTAATAGTATTTAAATACTTTTTTTCTATAATTGAACACTCAGCACCATTTTTTAAAGCATTTGAAATAAATTTATGTCCATTAAACTTTTCACCTTTAATAGGGATAAATAAACTTTTTTTTTTAATTGTCCTTGAATCTATTGAAACACTATCAATTATAAAATCTTTATTAATTTTATAATTTAAAACTTTAGATAACTCTTTACTGGTCCACATTTTTTTTTTTAGTTAAAAGATTATTGACAGTTTCGTGATCACTAAAATATATTTTTTTATTTTTGATAATTTGATATTTTTCGTGCCCTTTCCCGGCTATTAGAAGAATATCATTTTTTTTTAAATTATTTAATGCAAATTGAATTGCTTTTTTTCTATCACCAATATCCCTTATCCTTTTTTTTTGCTCTTTACTTAGGTCCCGTTGCATATCATATCTTATTTTGTTTGGATCTTCATTTCTTGGATTATCATCAGCTAAAATAACTAAATCAGAAAACTTAAGTGCTTCTTTTGTCATTAAATCTCTTTTTCCAATATCTCTCTCTCCACCACAACCGATAATTGAAATAAGTTTATTCCTTTTACTCATATTAAGTGCATTTAAAACATTATTTATTGCATTTGGTGTATGAGCATAATCTACGAAAATTTTGAAATCTTTATCATAGATTTTTTCTATTCTTCCCTTTGGATTTTTTAATTTTTTTAATAAATCAAAATGTTTGATNGATAGATTTTTGTCGTAAACTATGATTAATGAACAAATTAAATTATATATCTCAAAAATACTATTACATTTAAAGTTCACTTGATGAGATTTTTTTTTTAATTTAATTTGAACTATAAAGGTTTCATTTNTTTTAGTAATTGACTCAATTTTTACATATCTAGCTTTTCTTCCATAATCAAAAACTTTAATATTATTTTTACTACAAACTTTATAAAAAAGACAAGATTCTTTATCATCGCTATTTAGAATAGCTATACTTCCTTTTTTTGAGTACTCTTTAAATAATTTAAGCTTTGTTGATTTATAAATTTTCATAGATTTATGGTAATCAAGATGATCTCGACTTAAATTTGTAAAAGCAATTTTTTCAAATTTTAAAGGAAAAAGTCTTCTCTTATCAATACCAATACTGGATGCTTCCAAAATTAAATTTGTACATTTCTTTTTATATATTTTGTTTAATATTTTATTTAAATCNTCTGAAATNGGTGTNGTCAGNCCTGAATCTGAAATTNTTTTTTTTTTAAAAATTGTTCCTAAAGTTCCAATNCTTGCACATTTACGTTTNTCAATTTCCCAAATTTTTCTNGTATACTCACAAATACTTGTTTTTCCATTAGTNCCAGTTACTGCTACTTTTTCATTTATATTACTTGGGAAGATTTTTTCTGTAATTTCATTTGCCAGAGCAATGTGATCTTTTGAAATAATAATACTTTTGCTGTTTTTTTTGTAAAGACTACTATTTATAAAAGTTGAGTTTTTATCTAACAATAGAACTATATTTCTTATATGAAGAATTTTTTTGATAAAATGCTCTCCATTGAATTTAGAACCTTTGATTGCTACAAAAATAAAATTCTGTTTCACATTAAAAGATTTTGTTGTTATTTCCTTTATAGAAATATTCTTAGGGTTTAATAAAGAATAATCAGTTGAACAGTTTTTTAGAATATTAAATAATTTCATTAATTTTTTGAACTTTTTGTTAGAAAATAATTATCCTTTAAATTATTTTCTTTTGAGATTTTTAAAATTGGTGTAATTCTTTTTATAATTTTTGCAAAAACTGGTGCAGCTGTATTTCCGCCATAGTATTTTTTTTCAATATTGTTAGGTTCGTCATACAAAATGAAAAGTAAGTATTTAGGGTTTTCAACTGGAAAGATTCCTATGAATGAAGTTATAATTTTATCTTGGAAGTAACCNGTTTTATTTTTTGATTTATTTGCAGTTCCAGTTTTTCCTCCAATACTTATTCCTNTNACTTTTGCTTGTTTTCCTGTNCCATTTTCAACAATTTTATGNAGTAATTTATTTATTTTTTTAGAAGTNTCATTTTTGATAANTTGTTTTTTTATTACTTTTTGTTCTTTNATTATTTTNGGTTCTATTTTATGACCACCATTTACTAAACTTGCAAATTTTGTCACAAGACTNATNGGTGTAATTGANAGACCATAACCATAACTAATTGTTTTAGATGCTACATCATTCCAGTCCTTTANNGANGGTAGACTATTACTAATTGANTTTAAGCCTTCTATTTTTGTTTGATTNTTGAAACCTAACAAGTTAAAAAATATTCTTTGTTTTTTTATNCCAGTTTTTTCCAAGACTTTTATACTTCCAACATTAGATGATTTTGTAAAAATAGTNTCAAAATCAACAGGTTCTTTCATTGGGAATTCATCAAAAACAGTTTTAGTTTTTGTTAGTGGATAGCCTTCTNNAATATCAAATAGATATTCAGTCGNTATAGAGTTANTTTCNAANGCCATAGCTGCATTAAACATTTTCAATGTTGAACCCATTTCATATCTNGCNTTAGTTATAAGATTACTTTCCGTAAAAGGNTTAATTTTTCCTGGATGATTNGGATTAAAATCNGGNAAAGATAGCATTGATAATATCTCACCATTATTAACATTCATCAAAATACCNGCTGCNGCCTTTGCACTAAATTGGTCTTTACCTTTTTGAATTTCTTCATATAAAATATTTTGAATTTTTACATCAACGGTTAAATTAAGTTTCAAGCCTTTAGAGAGTACCTCGTCAAAATTCTTTTCTAATTTACTTTGAGGAATTTCAAATTTTGATAAAAACCCAGTTATATGGGAAAATAGATTATTATGAGGGTAAACTCTTTTCTTGGAAACTTGAAATATTAATCCTGGTTCACCAATAGCTTTAATTTTATTGCTTTTTTCTAATGAAATATGTCTTTCTATAAGTAAATATCGTTTTTTATTTAAAATATTTTTAAAATAATTTTTACCTTTTTGAGGGAAAATTAAACTTAAAGATTTAATACTCTTTTGTTTATCAATTATTTTTTTTGGATCTAAATATAAATCTTTTGTAGAAATTGTTGCTGAAATTATTTTTTCATTTCTATCAACTATTATTCCTCTTTTCGAAGGTAAATTTTGAGAATTAGCAAGATAATTATGGCTTTTTTTTATAGAAGTTATAGAAAAAAGATTATAAATTATAAATATTACAGTTGTTAAAATTAGTAAAAAAATAAAAAAAAATCTATTTTTACCTTTTTCTAAACCGCTGCTAATCCTTCTTTCTTGAAGTAATTGGAATTCATTTGTTAAATTTATTTTAACTTTTGAATTAAGTACTTTGGGAATTACATTATTATAGAAAATTTCAGTTTTTTTCATTTTTAAAATTTAAAACATCATCAAGGATTATTGGCGTATAATTGTACATTTTATCATTAATTTTTTTTAGATTTTCAGGTCTTATAATTGCTTCCCAATTTATTTTTTTTAGATAAATCTTTTCCTTGAGTATCTCCTTTTCTTTTTCAATCGAGGCAATTTTTTTTTTTTGATTAATATTTTCAAGATATACAAAAATATTTATAAAAATTAAAAAAAAGAGTAGTGAAGTGTACTTTAAATTAATCATATTTTTTCTGCAGCCCTTAATTTTGCTGATCTCGCCCTTGGATTTTTTTTAATTTCAAAAGGTGAGGGTCTAATAGTTTTTTTTGTTAATATTTTTAACTGNGGTTNTTTTNTTTNTTNATTNTTGAAGGGTAAGTGTTTGTAGTTATTTATAAANTAACCACTATTNTCNCTGAAAAATTTTTTTACAATTTTATCTTCTAAAGAATGAAATGAGACCACNANTATNCGAGACTTTTTATTTAAATACATCAAGGATTTTTCTAATGCCTTTTCAAGCTCAATTAATTCATTNTTTANATATATACGNAGTGCTTGAAATACTTTNGTTGCNGGNTCAATTNTTTNGTTCNTTNTAAAATGGGAGACTTTTTTGATAATTTCTGAGAGTTCTTNNGTNGTTTCTATTTTCTTTTNTTTTCTTGAANTAACTATTTCTTTTGCAATTTTATATGAGTTTTTTTCTTCTCCATATTTAAAAAAAATATTTTTTAAATCTTCTTCACTGAAATTATTAATTATTAATTCTGCATTCATTTCTTTGTTTGAATTCATTCCCATTCTCATATCAAGGGGGCCATTCTTTTTAAATGAAAATCCTCTCTGAGATTTATCTATTTGTGTATTTGATAATCCAAGATCAAACGTGATACCGTCAATATTTTTCTTATTGAAAAAATCTAATACATTATTAATGTTACTAAATTTCTCATTTTTAAAAAAAAAATTTTTATCGTGAAGCATTTTAACTTTTTCAGCAAAAAAAATAGAATCTTCATCTCTATCGATAGCAACAACTTTACAATGGGTATTCTCTAAAATTTTTTTTGAATATCCTCCTTGTCCGAAAGTAGCATCAAGATAAATTCCGTTTTTTTTTGGTTTTAAAAAATNTAAAACCTCATCTACCANAACAGGAGTATGTTTTTTGATATTATTCAAAAAAATCTTTAATTAGCTTGTCTTCTCAGAAAAGCAGGTATTTGAAGTAAATCTTCTTCATAATTTGAATCTTTATCATTTATATTTAATTGTTCAGTTCTAAGAGGATCACCTTGTTTATTAGTTTCATGAAATATATCTTCATTTTTAATTTTTATATTATTTTGTTTTTTTTCTATTTCATCCCAATCTTCGTTGTTTCTTCCTAGGACTGGATCTATATTTTGTTTATCTTCTTCAGTTTTATTGATTATTTTTGGTTTTGTATTATTGCTACTAAATATTTTACTAAAGATAGAAACCTTTTTTTCTTTTTTTTCTGATTCAATCCTAAATTCTTTTGCTTTTTCTTCTAAATTTCTAATTTGAGTCTCCGAATCTTTTTTTTCTAATTTTGCACTGTTATTCAACTTAACACTAAAACCGGTATTATCTTTATCTAGGATATCCTCAGTTTTTATCTCATTACCTTCTTCTTTATATGTTTCAGATTCTCCTAAAAAAACTTCTTTATTGATTGATACCTCCTTTAGGTTAGTTTCTTTATATTTGTCAAACTCACTGATATTATAGTTATTAGCCTGGTTTTGAAGATAATTTTCAGATTCAATACCAGTCGAAATAACTGAAATTTTAAACTTTCCAATAAAATTCTCATCTTTTGTTAATCCCCAGATAAGATTAGCATTCTNATCTGATTCTTCTCTTATTCTATTTAAAGCTTGATCAACTTCGTGCAAAGTTATGTCTTCACCTCCCGTAATGTTTACCAAAACTCCCTTCGCTCCTGACATTGAGTTGTATTCTAATAAAGGATTAGAAATAGCTTCTTCAGTTGCTTTTAATGCTCTATCTTCTTCTTGTGAAATTGCTGTTCCCATATGAACTTTTCCTGTTTCACTCATTACAGCTTTTACATCAGCAAAATCATGATTAATTATCCCTGGTTTTAACATAAGATCCATTATACTCTTAACTCCATCAATAAGAACGTCATTAGCTAACTTAAATGCATCAGTATAAGTTGTATCTGTTTTAGCTAGATGAAAAATATTTTGATTAGGTATTATTATTAAATTATCAACATATTTTTGAAGTTCGCTTATACCTTCTTCTGCTTGTTTCATTCTTCTTTTTCCTTCATAATCTAATGGTTTTGTTACAACACCAACTATTAAGATGCCTAAGTCTTTTGCTATTTTAGCAATGATGGGCGAAGCACCTGTTCCAGTTCCACCACCCATTCCAGCAGTAAGGAATACCATATTAGTATCTTCTAAATATTCTTTGATTTCTCCTGATACTTCCTCTGCAGACTGTTTTCCTACATCTGGATCAGCGCCAGCACCTAAACCTTGGGTACATGTTGGTCCTAATTGTAGTGTTTCTTCAGAGGAGGAATGACTAAGAGCTTGACTATCAGTATTTACACTTAAAAATGAAACACCTTTTATTCCTGATTCAATCATACTNTTTATNACATTACCACCTGCTCCNCCAACTCCTATGACTGAAATTTTTGGTGATAAATTGTTAACTTTTGAAGGTATTTTTAAATGTAGTGTCATTTTTTTCTCCTGACTTTACCTATATACCTCTCGGTATTGGGCTTAATCTTGGGTTAAGGTTTCTTTCTAAAGCTTTTTGAATAGTTCTTTTCTTTTGATTATCATAAGACTTTGGTTCCCAAATTTGAAATGTAGGTCCTAGTCCGACAAACAATACTTGATCTTTAATCGAAGTATGATCTAAGAGCCTTTTAGGAATAATAATTCGACCTTCTTTATCAAACGGTATTTTTTCTGCTTCACTAAAATATAAAGATATTAAATCAAATTCTTCTTTTGAATAGTCATCATTCTGGTCAAGATTGTCAGCTATAGCTTCCATTCTGTCAATTCCGCATGAATCCAAACAATTTAATGTATAAGAAGGAAATGCAATAATACCCTTGAAGCTTTGTTTATTTAATGTACTTCTATAGTTAGAAGGTACAGAAACCCTAGACTTTGAGTCTATTTTGTTTAGGGTAGTTGATAAAAAAAGTGCCATATTATTTCCAAATAAATTTATAATTGGGATAATATGGGATTTTATGGTATTTTGTACCACAATATCAACTAAAAAAAAAAAAAACTAGATGATCTGTAAGCCGGATTCTGTACCAATTTATAGGCAATGGCTATTCATCTTGAATAATTGTTACCAATTATTTCTTGCGTCTTACCTAGCATAACGTAGAGTATCGTCTGACAATTTAATGACAATGCATACTTAGACTTGCTTCCAATGGGGTTTACAAAGCCATTAGTGTTNCCGCTAATGCGGTGAGCTCTTACCTCACCTTTTCAACCTTACCAAAAAATGGCGGTATATTTTCTGTTGCACTTTCCCTGAGGTCTCCCTCGCCGGAAGTTATCCGGCATTGTTACTCTATGAAGTCCGGACTTTCCTCCTTAAAAAAGGCAGCCATTTGATCATCTAGTAGATACTTATAATTAAAAAAACATAAAAAAGTCAATTTAATTTTAAGTTAAACTAAGTAATCCATTNGTTTTTAATAAGCTTAAGTAAGTTGGTTTTTTATTTAAAAGTTTTGGCAAATGATGGCGGTGAAAAGAATTAATAATTTTTTGGTTTTTTTTAAAAGATTGACTATTTTTTATTTCAGAATATCCAATCTTTCGAAGATTTTCAATAAAGGTTAAAAAATCATTTCCATTTAGCTCTTGATAAAACTTTTTATTTGAACCTTCAACTTCAAACCAATTTCCCAAAGAATTTTCAGATAGTTTTTTCCAAGGAAAAAAAACTCCTGGATCAATTTTTCTTGAGGGTGCTATGTCACTATGACCTAAAAAATTTTCTTTTTTAATCTGATACTTTTTTTTAAGAAATTGCAACAAATTTATTAACGACTCAATTTGAGGCTTATTATATTCTTCTTTTTTTACCTCACCCTTATTAACAATCTCAATACCAATAGAACAATTGTTTAGATTTTTTATTTTTTTCCAAAAAGAAACTCCAGCATGCCAAGCTCTATTAGAATCATCAACTAGATTATAAATTGAACCATCTTTATCAAGAACATAATGACAACTAACTTTTCTTTTTGGTGAACAAAGAATTTCAATTGCTTCAAGTAAAGAATCTGTCTCTGTATAGTGAATTATAATATATTTGATTTTTGGATTATTTTCCCTATTATCAAAATTTGATGATTTAAATTTTTTTGAAATTTTTATGTTCATTATTCTACTACTTTTATAATTTAATCTGAGATTTGAAAATGAAATATTTTTTTNTATGTGTGTCCTTAATTTTTTTTTCTTTCAGCGTATTTGCTAAAGATAAAATATATAATCTTAAACCTTTGACCAATTTTTATATGAATCCAGAAAAATCATCTCCAATAATTTATCCTATAGAACTTGGTTATGAAATGTTTCTAGAAAAAAAAAATGGCGATTGGTATAATGTTAGAGATAATAATACTGGTTTATTAGGATGGGTTTTAAAAGAAGATTTTGGAAATAAAAAGCCAAGTGATGTATCTAAATCTGGTGATTTTGATAAATCTTTTTTGATTTTTAAAGAGAAGGTTGTCGAAATGAGTAAATCAATAGAAGATGCAATAGGAGTTAAGACATTTATAGATGTTAAACATATAGGTGGCGTTGCTGCAAAAATTATTGCTGATGATGACTGGTTTAAAGGAAGGAGACATCAAAATCAAGCATTTCAAGTATACGAAATTTGGAAGAATCAAAATCAGTCCCCTTCATTTTTATCTTTTAGGAATGATAGAGATGAAGAGCAGTTTATTGTTTTATCAGGACCTCACAGACCTAGATATTTAAGATCTAATAAAAAATAAAATTGATGGGAAAAATTTTAATCTCTATTTTTTCTTTATCCTTAATTCTTGGACTATGCATTTTTTCAGTTTTATTACTGGTGGAAAAAAAATATTTAAAAAAAATAGTTATAGAAGAAATCTCAAAAAAAACTGACAAAAATATAAGTTTTGATGAAGATATAAAGCTTTCTTTTTTCCCAAATCCAAGTATTTCAATCCCTAAGTTTAAAATCTTAGATGAGGAAAATTTTTTAGAAATTAAAACAAAAAAATTAGTTGTTTTTTTTAATTGGTCTTCAGTTTTTAGTTCCAAACCTAGAATTAAATTAATAGAAGTTTATGAACCTGTCGCAAAAATTGAGATTGAAAAACAAAAAAATAATGTTGGAATTGAACCACATAACATATTTCTAAATGTAAGTTTTAAGTTAATTAATTCTAGAGAAAAAAAAATATCCGATTTAAAAGAAAAAATAATTAGTCATTTATCTATTTATAATATGATTTCAGTTTTAAATGGCAGCCTACAATATAATGTAAATGAAAGTGAACACAACTTTACTAACATTAATTTAGATTTTAAAAATTCTGATTTAATAGAAATGCAGGGTGAATTTTTTTATAAAAATTTTTTATCTAATTTTATTTTTAAGACTCAAACCAATAAACTAGATGAATTTAATATTGATTTAGAACATTTTTTTAAACAATCAAACAATAAAACGAAAATTTCAGGTAAAGCTATTCTTTTAAACGATAATATTTCTTTTAAGGGAAATTTAAAAAGCAAAGTAATTAATTATGATGAAATTGATTTTATTAATAATAAAATTACTAATATTAGTTTTAGAAAACCAAAAATATATCAAGCAGCAATAAAAGATTTTTTTATCTCGGGTTTGCAATATGATATTGAAATTAAATCTTTAGTAGACATTTTTAATCTTTCAGATCATCAATTAAAGAATACTTCTTTTGTAATAAATGCCAATAATAATTTTGTTAATATTGTTAAGTTAAAAACAAATTATTTAAACTCCTTAGTAGAAGCAAATTTAAATTATTCACACAAAAGTAAAGAACTTAATGGTCTTGCTACTATTAATGATTTTGTCATTCCTAAGTTGCTTTTTGGTGAAACTAAATTTGATTTATTAGGTGGTAAAACAAATGGTGTAATAAGTTTAGAATCTAGAGGTGAAATTAATGATTTTTCTAGATTATTACAAAATAGTTTTGTTAATACAAAACTGAAAATAAATGAACCAGTTCTTAAAGGAATCGATATCAATAAAATAACTGAAAATATTGATAATATAGGTAATGTTTCAGATTTTCTGAACCTTTTAAATTATAAAAATTTTTCTGGATTAACTAAGCTTAATATTATTGATGTTAATTTAAATTTAAAGTCTGGACTTCTAAATATAGAAAAAATTATAACCCAAAATAAAAACTTATTTGTAGAAACAACTGGGAAATATTCTTTAAAGAATGAGAATTTAGAAATTTTTAATAAAATAAATTTAAAAACAAAAAAATTAAATCAACTTCCTGATTTTTATATTAATCTAAATGGAAATTCAAAGAAATATAAAGTTTCATATAATCTCGATAATATTAAGAAAAAACTATTTAATGATACTATAAAGAATATTTTAAAGAAAAATAAGGGAAAATTAAAACTTGATAATAATCTTTTAGATTTATTAGATGGATCAAATGACAGTAATTCCAATGCTCAAAAACTAATAGATTTATTTGTCAGATAGTTTTTTTAGTCATTTCTATTGGTTTTACAATTGAATTAAAATCATCTTCAGAAACATATTTAAGATTTTTTGCTGCTTCTTTAAGAGAAATATTTTCCTTGAAAGCAAAATTTGCTATTTCAGCTGATTTATAATAACCAATTTTAGTATTTAAAGCAGTAATTAACATTAGGGAATTAT
>PALK01000007.1 GCA_002710765.1 Rickettsiales bacterium
TGGTGGTTAATAGAAACTTTGAACTTGGTGCAAGAGGAAATCAAAACTACAATTTAATGGGAACGAATCACACTATTGATTGGAATATAAGTGCTTATGCTGGAAGAAACTTCAATGATATTATTTTCATTGGAGGCAATAGAGTAGGCACTGGTTATTTTAGAAATGTTGGAAACACCCAAAGATTGGGAACAGAATTTGCTGTGAATGGTCAACTAGGTAAAAAATGGACTTGGTTTACAAAATATGCATATGTAAGAGCAACATTTGAAACAAATCAAAAAATTTCCAGCGTTGGACATCCTACTAATACATATGATGATGACGATTTTGATGATAATCAATTAAGAGAAGCCTTCCAAATTCAAGTTGGAAGGGGTGATGCAATTCCAGGTATTTCACCTCATATAGGTAGAGCTGGATTAGAGTATGAAGTAGATAAGAATTGGAAAGTTGGTTTTGATCTAGAAGCAAATTCAGCGCAATTTTACAGAGGTGATGAAGATAATTCTGCTGGTCAAAAAGTTCCAGGTTACTTTCTTGTAAATCTTTCAACTAATTATACGGTTAAAAATCCTTTAACAGAGGATGGTGGCATCACATTCTTTATGATGGCTAATAATATATTTGATGAGAATTATGAAACTGGAGGTATATACGCAGAAAATGAGGTGGACGGAACAGGTAAGAGTGGTACGTTTGTAACTCCAGGCCAACCCTTTAGCATCTTTGGGGGCTTAAATATCACTTTTTAATTTACAGTGAATTCTTTATTTTTTCTAAAATTATGAAAATGCTATTTAAGCTTGTTCTTATGTTGCTATTCTTATTTCCTCTTCGAATTCTAAAGAAATAGTCTTAGACTGTAAAATGAACTATTGATTATCTGGTGAGAACGATGAAACATATATAGAGTTTAAAAATATAAAGAAGATTGATGAATCTCAAACTTTATATTTAGACATAGAAAATATTTGAATTTTTTAATCAGACAAATCTAGAGTATAAAATAACAATATTCAAATATCAGATATTAATGTAAATATGAACGATTCAACTATTTTTACTTTTGCAAAAAATGCAAAAAAGAAAAAGTGCTTATTAGTAAGCATATCATTGATCTAAATAGATATACTGGTTTTTTTACAATATAATTTTGAAACAAAGTTTTGATTGAATACACAGCACTGGTTAATGCATTATAGCAAATAAACTTTTTTTTAAAAATATTTTAATCTAAGCTAATATTTATCTTGCTAATGGAATGTTATCAAATAAATGCGCGTTCATCCATAAGTGCGTAACTATACTTGCTGCATATCCTAATAAAATTGCCCAAGACCATTTAAGATGTGAGAAAAAAGTATATTGACCTCTAGCTTGTCCCATTAATGCGACTCCTGCTGCTGATCCAATTGATAAAAGAGAACCTCCAACTCCAGCTGTAAGTGTGATTAAAAGCCATTGTCCCATATCCATTGATGGGTGAGCCGTTAAGACAGCATAAACTATTGGAATATTATCAATAATAGCAGATAAAACTCCTACTAAAATATTTGCGTATGTGGGACCTAAATTAACATACATATCATCTGAGATTAACTTAAGATAACCAAGTGATGCAAGCCCCCCAACGGCGACAAGTATACCGTAAAAAAATAATAATGTATCCCACTCAGCTTTTCCAGTTAGAACAAATATATCAAATTTATTTTTTTCAGTTGCATTTTTTTTCAAAAAATATCCGAAAGTACCCAATAATCCAAGCCCAAACATCATACCAAATATTGGAGGCATATGAAGAACTTGATGCCCTGTTACTGTTATTATTATGGTTGAAATTCCTAATAAAGCTATAATTTTTCCTCCAGGTAATATTGTAACTTTTTTACCATCACCTTGAGGAATTCTATTTGAAATGAAAAGTGACATAATAACTGCAGGAATAATATAGTTTACAACAGACGGAACGAATATAGCAAAAAAGTCAAAGAATGAAACAAATCCTCTTTGCCATACCATCAAGGTTGTAATATCTCCAAAAGGAGAGAAGGCCCCTCCCGCATTTGCAGCAACTACAATATTTATCATACCAATCGTAATAAAATTCTTATTCCCCTTTCCTACAACTAGTACTACTGTTCCTAAAATTAATGCTGTAGTTAAGTTATCTGCTATCGGAGATAAAAAAAATGCAATCACTCCAGTTACCCAGAATATTTTTTTATAACTGAATTTATTATTTGATAACCATGAACATAACGCATCAAACATTTTTCGTTCTGTTAGTGCATTTACAAATGTCATGGCTACAAATAAGAAGAAAAATAATTCAGCAAATTCAAGTATCAAGTGTTTGAATTGTTGCTCAGCCCAATGAGTAGATAAACTTGGATCCTTACTGGCATATAAAGCTATAACACCCCATATTATTGTAGCAGCTAGTATTACTGGCTTTGATTTTCTGTAATGAGTGTATTCTTCTGTCATGACGAATGCGTATGCAAAGACAAAAAGTAGAATACAAAAAATACCAATAGGACTGGTAACTAAGTCTAAAACTTGATTTGAAGATTCATCTGACGCACTGAACACAACGCCTGGAATAAAAATAAAAGATAGTAATGTTAGGTGCTTAAGATAATTTATCATTTTTTTTTTTGCCCTTGTTAAAATATAATTAGTTAAAATATATAATTTTCTTATAAAGTAAAAACAAAAATAAAAAAAAATGATAAAGATTTGGTTAGTTTTTAACAATATTAATAAATTCTCAGTTAAAATTGCTAAAAAAATTAAGGTTGTAGAAAAAGAAAAAAAATTTCCTAAAGATTATATATCCATAATTGACGGGGAAATTTTTATTTTTCTCAATGACTTATCAAAGTTTACACAATTAGAATTTAATTATAACTTAATATGGGTTGGAACTAGGATATATGGCTTTTGTAAATCAGGAAAATATGTAATTAAAAATTTAGAAGATATCCCTTCTAATGAAAATTTATATTTAGGATGGCTTTTAGGAAGCTATAATTTTGAGGATTATAAATCTCAGAAGCATTTAAAAAAAAGAGTATATTTAGATAATTTTAAAGATAAGAAAATTGAAATCACTGCGGAGTCTATTTTTTTAGTCAGAGACTTAATAAATATTCCTGCAAATGATCTAGGCCCACTTGATATACAAAAATTTATTAAAGATAATTTTAAAAAATTTAAATTAAAAATAATAGAGTGGAAAGGTAAAAGCCTTAAAAAAAATTTTCCACTAATATATTCAGTTGGAAGGGGTGCTGAAAAAAAAAAGCAGCCAATATTTTCTGAATTTCATTGGTCCTCAAAAAATAAAAAAAAGAAAAAAAATATTGTATTAGTTGGTAAAGGAGTTTGCTTTGATACTGGTGGTTTAAACATAAAAACTGGAAACGGTATGATATTGATGAAGAAGGATATGGGAGGTGCCGCAAATTGTATTGGTTTAGCAAAAATGTTGATGAAAAGTAATCTTGATATAAATTTAAAAGTTTTTCTTGGACTTGTTGAAAACTCAGTCTCTAGTAAGTCAATGAGACCATCCGATATAATTAAAAGTAGAAAAAAAACTTTTGTTGAAATTAGAGATACTGATGCAGAGGGAAGATTAGTTCTAGCAGATGCTCTTAGTTTTGCTTCAGAATTAAATCCAGATTTAATAATTGATATGGCAACTCTTACAGGTTCATCAAGAGTCGCATTAGGCACAGAAGTTCCAAGTTTTTTTTCAAATAATGAACAAATAGCTAATCTCTTAATAAGATTTTCAAACGAAACTGGAGATCCTTTATGGCAACTACCTTTATGGAAAAATTATTTAAATCTACTAGAATCAGAACACGCAGATACTAGCAATATTGGTAAAGGGATTTATGCAGGTGCAATAACTGCAGCACTTTTTTTACAAAAGTTTGTTGATAGTCAAATTCCTTGGATTCATATTGATATGATGGCGTGGAGCAGTAACAAAAGTTTAACTTCCTATTATGGTGGTGAAGCAATGTCAATCAGATGTCTCTTTGAGTTAATAAAGTACATTTCAAAAAATTAATATAAAAATGCAGCATTGATCAGTTCTTTAGTATATTTATTTTTAGGACTATTAAAAATTATTTTTTTATCACCAAATTCAACACACCTACCGTCTTTCATTACAAGTATTTTATCTGAAATAGCTCTGATTATTTTTAAATCATGACTGATAAAAATATAGGTTAAATTATGTTTATTCTGAAGTTTTAATAAAAGATCGACTATTTGAGATTGAACAGTCATATCTAATGCGCTTGTAGGCTCATCTAAAATAATTAATTCTGGCTTTAAAATTAATGCTCTGGCTATCGCAATTCTTTGCCTTTGTCCTCCTGAAAATTCATGAGGATACCTATTAAGCATATTTTTTTCTAATCCTACCTCATATATTATTTCTTCTATAAGAGTTTGATTTTGAGATTTGTTATTTAATATTTTATGAATCGAAAGTCCTTCCGAAATTATCTCAGAAACTGTCATTCTTGGGCTTAACGAAGCAAATGGATCTTGAAAAATTATTTGGATATCTTTTCTGAGAGGCCTAAAATCTTTTTCATCAAGTTTAGAAATAAGATTATTTTTAAATTTTATTTCTCCAGTAAAAGGTATTAACTTTATCAATGCTTGAGCAAGAGAGCTTTTTCCACTTCCACTTTCTCCAACTATACCTAATGTTTTACCTCTATCTAATGTGAAATTTATATTATTTACAGCACTGAAAAATTTTAATGGTTTCCAGAAATTTTTCTTTTTAAGTTTGTATTGTACATTAATATTCTTTACTTTTAAAATTTCACTATTTTTTCTTTTTTGTAAATTTTTTATTTTTGGCTCTGAATTTATGAGAGTTTTTGTATAAGAATGTCTAGGTTTTTTGAAAATATCAGAGGTGCTTCCTTGTTCAACAATTATACCATTTTTCATAACACATACCCTATCAGAAACTTTTTTAACAATACCTAAATCATGAGTAATTAATAGAAGTGACATTTTGAATTTTTTTCTTAAATCATCTAATAATTCGAGAATTTGTTTCTGAATAGTGACGTCCAAAGCGGTCGTAGGTTCATCTGCTATTAATAAATCTGGTTTATTAGAAATAGCCATAGCTATCATAATTCTTTGTCTTTGTCCTCCTGATAATTGGTGAGGATAACTATCAAGTTTTTCTTTAATATCTCTGATTCCAACAACTTTTAAAAGTTCTTCACATCTTTTTCTTTGATTGCCTTTTTCCGAAAAAGAATCTTTAAAACACTCACAGATTTGTTTTTCAACTGTATGAAGTGGGTTTAGAGAAGTCATAGGTTCTTGAAATATTATAGAGATTTCTTTTCCTCTTAATTTCATCATTTCTTGTTCATTCAAAGATAGGATTTCTTTATTTTTAAAAAAAATTTTTCCTGAAACATTCGTTTTAGAATTTTGAGTTATTAACTGCATTAATGATAGAGCTGTAACTGATTTTCCAGAACCACTTTCACCTACAATTGAAAAACATTCACCTTTCATAATCTGAAAATTACTGTTTTTAACTGCATTAATTTTTTGATCGTTAACTTCAAAATTAATTTTAAGATCCTTTATTTTTATTAAGGGATTCAATTTACATTACCTTTCTTGGATCAAAAGCATCCCTGACTGCTTCTCCAATAAAAACTAACAAACTTAATTGCAATGATAATGTTACAAAAGCAGACAGTCCAAGCCAAGGAGCTTGAAGATTTGATTTTCCTTGAGCTACCATTTCCCCCAAAGATGGTGAACCAGGTGGCAAACCAAATCCAAGAAAATCAAGAGAGGTTAATGTTGCAATTGAACCAGATAATATAAAAGGTAATAGTGTTAATGTTGCAACCATAGCATTAGGCAAGACATGTTTAAACATAATCATTAAGTTTCCAACACCTAAAGCCCTTGCAGCTTTAACATACTCAAAGTTTCTTCCCCTCAGAAATTCAGCCCTTACAACACCCTCAAGAGACATCCAACTAAAAAGAAGCATAATAAATAATAAAACCCAAAAGCTAGGCTCAATAAAACTTGCTATAATAATAAGTAAAAATAAAACTGGTAAACCTGACCATATTTCTACAAATCTTTGTCCTAAAAGATCTATTTTACCACCAAAATATCCCTGTACTCCACCAATTGTAACCCCTAATATAGTAGAGAGGAAAGTTAATATTAAACCAAAAAATACAGATATTCTAAAACCATATATAAGACGAGCAAGAACATCTCTTCCTTGATCATCGGTACCAAGATAATTTTCTAAAGTTGGCGGTGAAGGTGAAGGGACCTCTAAATCATAATTAATTGTATCAAAAGAATATTCAATCAGAGGCATTAAAAAAAACCCATCTTTTTTAATTAAACTTTTCACATAAGGATCTTTGTAATCTGCTTCTGTTTCAAACTCTCCACCAAAAAAAGTTTCAGGAATTTTTTGAATGATTGGAAAAAATACTTTTTTATCATAAAAAATAAAGATCGGTTTATCATTAGCAATGAAATCTGCAAATAAAGAAATTAAAAATAAAAATAAAAAAACTATACTTGAAAAATAACCTCTCTTATTTGATTTGAAATTTTTAATTCTTCTAATTGTTATTGGTGAAAATTTATACATTTTATCTAGTTTCAAAATCAATTCTTGGNTCAATAATCATATATGTTAAGTCACTTATAAGTTTTAAAAGAAGTCCAATTAAAGTAAATATGTAAAGACTTCCAAAAACTACTGGATAATCTCGACCTAGAGCAGCTTCAAAACCTAGCAGGCCTAGTCCATCCAAAGAAAATATAACTTCAATCAAAAGAGAAGANGTAAAAAGNATACTTATAAAAGCTGCTGGAAATCCTGAGATTACTATNAACATNGCATTTCTAAATACATGACCATATAAAACTTTTTTTTCACTTAAGCCTTTTGATTTAGCAGTCAAAACATATTGTTTGTTAATTTCATCTAAAAATGCATTCTTTGTTAGCATTGTTAAACTTGCAAAACCTCCAATAACCATTGCCAGTACTGGAAGAGCTAAGTGCCAAAAATAATCCAAAATTTTATTTAATATAGTTAGTTGTTGCCAATCATCTGAAACTAAACCTCTGAGAGGAAATATATCAAAATAACTACCACCAGCAAAAATAACTATTAAAAAAATTGCAAATAAAAATCCAGGAATTGCATAACCAATAATTATAAAAGAAGAAGAATAAAGATCAAATTTAGTTCCATCTTTAACTGCTTTTTTAATTCCTAATGGAATAGAAATTAAATAAATAATAAGAGTTGTCCAAAGACCTAATGAGATAGAAACAGGAAGTTTCTCCATAATTAAATCTATAACCTTTTTATCCTTATAAAAGCTCTCACCAAAATCAAAAAATAAATAATTTTTTATCATTTCATAAAATCTTTCTAATGGTGGTTTGTCAAATCCATACTGTTTTTCGAGTTCTTTTATCAAATCAGGATCTATTCCTTGAGAACCTCTATACTTTGATTGACTGAAGTTTGATTGAACTTTATTTTGCGAAACTTGTCCTTGTTCTCCTCCAGATGAACTAAATTTTTGTGTTAATGATACATCATTTCCTTTAATCTGAGCTATAGCTTTTTCAACAGGACCACCTGGGGCTGCTTGTATAATTAAAAAATTAACAGTTAGAATTCCTAATAAGGTAGGAATAATTAGTAACAAGCGTTTTAAAATATACGAAAACATTTAATTTTTCTTTCTTAACCGGAATAAGATAATTAGAGGTATTATTATAATTATAAAGTAAGCTAGGTTTAAAGATTTTTCATTATTATTTTTATCATTTAATTCAATATTACCTAGTGCTTTATCTTTTTTAGAATCATACCACCAAAAATCAAAGCCTAAATCATATTTTGGTGAAATTTGGGGTCTTGAAAGTTTGTTCCAATAAGCTACTCTGTAATGTTCGATATGAAATTGTGGTATCATAAAATAATTAAATAAAAGTACTCTATCTAAAACTCTGGTGTAGTTAACTAACTCTTTTCTTGTTTTTGCACTAATTAATTTGTCTATAATTTCGTCAATTACAGGATCTTTTACTCCCACAATATTCATACTTCCTGTTTGATCTGCTGCTGCAGAACCCCACCAATTTTTTTGTTCATTTCCAGGTGAGAGTATAGAGCCGAAGTTTGCAACCACCATATCGAAGTCATANTCTTCTAATCTTTTTTGATATTGAGAATCATCTTGAACTGTTCTTATTGAAACATTTATACCTAATTTTTTGAAATTTCTTTTTAAAGGAAGGACAATTCTCTCAAACAGAGGAGATCTCAGAAGAATCTCNAACTNTAGNGNATCTCCAGTAATTTTATNAACTAAAATATCATNNTTAATTACCCACCCTTCTTTTTTNAGTATTCTTCTTGCTATCCTTANATTATTNCTTATTCCNCCTTCATTATTATCAGTTNTTGGTGGNTCAAAAATATTATCAAACACTTCATTTGGAATTTTTCCTTTATAATTATTAAGGATTTTTAATTCTTCTTTATTTGGTAATCTTTGTGACGATAATTCAGAATTATCAAAGTAGCTTTTTGTCCTAGTATATGCTCCATAAAATAAATTTTTATTAGACCACTCAAAATCAAATGCATAACTTAATGCTTTTCTAACATTAGGGTTTGTAAAAAATGGTTTGCGGAGATTAAATGCGAACCCCTGCATTCCACTTGGTCTCTCATACTTAATTTCCTCTACGATAACTTGTCCTTTTTCACGAGCCTTAAATTTATAGGCAGTAGCCCAATTTTTAGAAGAGTTCTCAAGTTTAAAATCATAAGCACCAGATTTGAATGCCTCTAATGCAACAGTTTCATCTCTGTAATAATCTGTTTGAATTTCATCAAAATTGTATCTCCCGCGATTAACATTAATATTTTTCCCCCAATAGTTTTTATTTTTCTTTAGTGTTATACTTCTTCCTGGATTTAAATCACTTATTAGATAAGGACCACTTCCTATTGGGGGTGTTAATGTTGTTTTTTCAAAATCTTTGTTTTCCCAATANTTTTTAGAAAAAATTGGTAATTGATAGCCAATTATNAGTGGGAGTTCTCTATTGATTTTTCCTTTGAAGATGAATTTTACTTCTAACTCATTTAGNTTAATGACTTTATCAACTTGACTATAGTAATTTTTCCAAAAAGGATGGCCTTTTGAAGTTAAGANATTGAAAGAAAAAATAATATCATCTGCTCTTACNGGGGATTCATCCGAAAATTTNGCATTTTTTCTTATNAAGAATGATACCCAGGATCTATCCTTTGGTACNTTAATACCTTCAGCTAATAGACCATACTGNCTGAATGGTTCATCAAATGAAGATTTCATTAANGTTTCAAATAGATAACTTGCTTGCCANGCNTTTACTCCTTTTAAAATATATGGATTAAGATTNTCAAANGTTCCTANAGAAGAAAGNTTAATTTTTCCTCCTTGAGGTGCTTNAGGATTAGCATATTCAAAATTTTTGAAATTTTTAGGATATTTTAAGTCTCCATGCATTGNAATNCCATGTTCATAATTTGAACTTTTTGCTGATANAGAAAANAAACTCATTAATAAAATTATGAGCANGTTTANAAAATTAAAGTTAAGAAATTTCATAGTAATTATTTAATTTTAGCTAAGTATTTAATTGCNTCTTGATAGCATTCTTCNGAATAAGAGGCAATTACATCTCCANTTGATTTAGGCGTTAATTCTTTTCCTGACCAATCTGATATAATTCCNCCAAATTCTTTAATNAANGAAACTTGTGCCATATAATCCCANGGTTTCATTTTTGATTCTATTATTAAATCTATTTTNCCAGATAAAAGNAAACCATAGGCATAACAGTCTGTACCAAAAACAGGAAATCTTATTTTTTCATATATTCTTTTTATAACTTTTGTTTCTTTTTGATTAAACATTAGTAGTGAAGTAGAAGCCAAAATTGCATCTTTTAATTTTTTTTTCTTTTTATCAAAACAACAAAGTTTATTATTTTTATGGACGCCATTACCCTTTATTCCAGTCCATCTTTCACCTAAGACAGGAATATCAATAATACCCATTGATGGAACATTATTTATTATTAAACAAATTAAAGTTCCAAATAAAGGTTTTCCGGCAATAAAATTATGAGTTCCATCAANTGGATCAATTACCCATAAATGACTTGAGTTAATATTGTATTCACCAAACTCCTCACCCAANATACCATGACTGGGATATTTTTTNATTAAAGAATCTCNAAATAAAGATTCTATTTCTTTATCNGCNTCTGTAACNAGAGANCCATCATTTTTAGTTTCAATNTNAAAACTTTTATTAAATTTTTTTTTGAGAATATTTCCACTGACTTCTGAAAATTTATTTGCAAAATTTAGGTATTCTTTTAGTGGTTTTATCATTAATTTAGAGAGTTTAAATAAGAAATTAAATTTACTCTATCCTCTTCTTTTTTGATTCCTTTATAGATCATTTTAGTACCTTTAATATAATTCTTTGGATTTTCTAAAAAACTAAAAAGATTTTGAATAGTCCATTTTTCTTTATAGTCTAATAATGCTTCTGAATATTTATACTCCTTTATGGAGGCGGAATCTCTATTAACAATTTCCCACAAAGGTGGCCCAATTTTAATTTTCAGATCATTTCCAAAACTATGACAAGCCCTGCATTGCTTAGAGATCTTCTTTCCTTTTTCTAAAGAAGCATTTTCTATGAGTAGTTCAATATCAATTGAGGGTTTTTCTTCTATACTTTCTGATGGCTTTTCATCCATTTCAAGACTTAAAGTTTCCTTTTTATCTTCACCAGATTCTGATAAAATTGGATATGCGTCTTCTATATTTTTTTTTTGGAAGAAAATTTCATCCATAATTTTTAATGATTGAAAAACAATTAGGACGGCCATTAGTGATAAAAAATATTTATTCATGAAAAAATTTAAAATTTAGTTATCATAATACTACTAATAAAAAGGGAATACTTGATCAATAAAAATAAAAAAAATCCAAAGATATTAACTTTAATCCCTGCAAGACTTGAATCAAAAAGGTTACCTAGAAAACCGTTAAGACTAATAAATGGTGTTCCAATGATTGTAAGAGTAGCAAAAAGAGCAGAAAAAATATCATTGGGAGAGGTAATTGTTGCCTCAGGAAATAAAGAAATTTGTAATATCTTAAGCAAACAAAATATAAAATCTTTTTTAACTAGCTCAGATCATAAATCTGGTACAGATAGAATTTATGAAGTTTATAAAAAATTAGAAAATAAACAATTCAACTTTATTATTAATATTCAAGGCGATCTCCCCTTTTTCAAAAAAGAATTAATTAGAAAAACTTTAAGCCTGATGAATGATCCAAATGTAGATATCGCCTCTGCAGTTTGTGATCTAAAAAAAGATGAAATTAAAGATCAAAATATTGTTAAAGCAAGGGTTGAACTTGATAATAAAAATAATGGTTTTTCTTATGATTTTTTTAGAAAGGTTGATAAAATAAAAAACTGTTTTCATCATATTGGAATATATGTATTTAATTCTTCAAGTTTAAAAAAATTTGTAAATTTAAAACCAAGCAGGTTGGAAAAGAAAAGAAATCTTGAACAGATGAGAGCTATTGAAAATAACATGAAAATAAAAGTTGTAAAAGTGTCTGAAAACCCTCCAAGCATTGATACACCTGAGGATTTAAAAAAAATACGTTTATTTTGTNGGAGTTTTTCTTTAAATAATTCTGTTAAACTAACTAAAAATGAGGGAAATAATTGAATATAATATCTTTTCAAGGACTTTATGGTGCATATTCTGATTTAGCATGTAGAAAATTTTATAGTTCATATAAAACATTACCTTGTACTTCATTTGAAGATGCATTTAATTCGGTAACACAGAACAAAGCAAAGTTTGCAATGATTCCGGTAGAGAATAGTATCGCTGGAAGAGTGAGCGATATTCATTTCCTCATCGAAAATACTGAACTTAAAATAGTTGCTGAACATTTTCTCAAAGTTGAACATCATTTAATGTGTAAAGAAAATTCAAAAATGTTAGAAATAAAGAATGTTTACAGCCACATACATGCTTTAAGCCAGTGCAAAAAAAAAATTAAAGAATTAAAAATAAATCCAAAAAATTTCATAGATACTGCAGGTGCTGCAAAATTCGTTGCAAGTTCAAAAGAAATATCAAATGCAGCAATTGCTTCAGAATTATCAGCAGATATTTATAAACTGAAAATTTTAAAAAAAAATATGGAAGATAAAAAAAACAACACAACTAGATTTTTAGTTTTTTCTAGAGAATATGGTAAAATTTCTAAAGATGAAAAAGTTATTACTACTTTAATTTTTAATACAAAAAATCTTCCCGCCTCACTTTATAAGGCACTGGGTGGNTTTGCTACTAATGGAATAAATCTAACTAGATTAGAAAGTTTTTTTGTGAACGAGAGTTTTGAGAAAACTTCATTCCTTATCGATGTGGAATGTCATCCAAAGAAAAAAGCTTTTGTTAATGCTTTAAAAGAACTTGAACATTATTCATCCAAAGTTAAAATTGTAGGTTTTTATAAGGCATCAAGTTATAGAATATAAAAAAATTAATTTTAAAATTTTTGCAGAAAATGTTAATTTATTTTGGGAGTTGATTCTAGGCAGTAACTTCGCCAATTCGGTCAGGACTGAAAGGTAGCAGCCGTAACGAATNATTATTGGGTTGGTTTCAACTCCTTGTTTTTCAGAAAATTTATGCAAGAAAAAAAAGAATATTTAGTTTTAGCAAGAAAATATAGGCCTTTAAAATTATCAGATTTAATAGGACAAGAAGAGATCTGTGCAATTCTTGAGGGTGCACTAACCTTTGGTAGATTAGCTCATGCATATTTATTTTCAGGCACAAGAGGGGTAGGAAAAACAACATTAGCAAGAATTTTAGCTAAAGTTGTAAACTGTTTATTATTGAACAAACAATCATTTGGAGATCCTTGTGGAAAATGTGAAAATTGTAAATCTATTGATAATGGAAGTAATATAGATGTTATTGAGTTAGATGCTGCAAGTAGAACTGGAGTAAACGATGTTAGAGAAATTATTGAAAATATTAATTATAAGCCAGTTTCTGCAAAAAAAAAAATATACATTATTGATGAAGTGCATATGCTTTCAAAAGCGGCATTTAATGCTTTATTGAAAACGCTAGAAGAACCACCTAGTGATGTTTTATTTCTTCTTGCTACAACTGAAACTGAAAAAATTCCAGTAACTATAGTCTCGAGATGTCAACATTTTAATCTTAAAAGAATTGAGAATAAAATCTTATCAAGACATTTAGTTAAAATTTCTAAAATAGAAGGAATAAATTTAGATCAAAGCTCAGCTGAAATAATTTCTAGGAGTTCTGAGGGTTCAGTAAGAGATGCGTTATCAATCCTAGATAATGTAATTGCAATTGGGAAAGATATAAAAAAGGAAACTATCAATGAAGTTCTTGGACTTTCAGATTTGACAAAGGTTTTAGAACTTTTTGATTTAATCTGCAAAGGNGATGTGGTTAAATCTTTAAAACTCGTTGATTTATTATACCAAAATGGGGCTTCTTTTGAAAAAACTACAAAAGACTTAATTAATATTATTTATTTAATAACTAGATTTAAGTCTTACATAGATATAAGCGAAGCCGGTCTGAATGAGTATGAGATAAATACTTATAAAAACTATTCCAAAACAATAGATATGGATGTTTTAGTTAGATTGTGGGAATTAACAAATAAGTATTTGGAAGAACTTATAAATTCTTTTAATCAAAAACAAAGTTTTGAAATGATTATTATTAGATTGTGCTATGTGTCTTTAATGCCAACACCTTTTGAAGCAATAAATGAAAAAAATAATAAAGGAAATATAAAAAAAGAGTTACTCTCTGAGAGTATTAAACCTAAAACAGAGGAGTCAGGAAATCCTGAAGTAAATTATTTTACAAATGACAATACAGCTTTAGAGAAAAGAAAAGAAATAAACAATGAATCTTCAAAAAAAACAAACAATACATTCATAAACTCAATGTTGGAAGATTATGAACTACTAGTAATTAAGATAGAAAAGAAAAAAGAACTTTTTACTTATCATCATTTAGTTAATAATTTTAAATTAGTATCTATAAAATTACCAAAAAATAAATCTGACACAGGAATATTGGAATTAAAAGATATTGAAAAAAATAGGGCAGATAAAAATTTTTTATGGAAAGTATCGCAAATATTAAAAGAAATAACTGGTTCAAGATGGATTGTATCACTTTCAAATAAGGAAATATATCAAACTCTAGCTGAAGTTTTTAATCAGAGAAAGAGAGATAAAATCTTACGACTATCAAAAAAAGAACGAATTAAAAAATTACTTGAAATTATTCCTAGTTCTGAAATAGTCTCTATTGAGAAGATTAAAGAAAAACCTAAAATTAAATAATATAGGAAATTTTTATGACCAATATTTCACAATTAATGAAGCAAGCAAAAGAAATGCAAGATAAAATGGCTGAGTTACAACAAAAAGTTGAGAAAACAGAGGTTGAGGGATCTGCAGGCGGAGGGCTTGTAAAGGTCTTAATTAATGGTAAGCATAATGCAAGTAAAGTTCAAATAGATCCATCGCTAATAAATAGTAATGAAATAGATGTACTTGAAGATTTAATTGTGGCAGCCATTAATGATGCAACAAAAAAGGTTTCTGAAAATATGAGCAGTGAATTAGGCTCATTATCAGGTGGACTTAACTTACCTCCTGGTATGAAGCTCCCATTTTGAAAAAAAGATGTCTTCTTCTTTAGAAGANTTAATTAACATTTTTGAAAAGTTACCTGGTCTNGGTCCAAGATCAGCAAGAAGACTTGTNTTTTATTTACTNANAAATAAAGAAAAGNTTATNCCACAATTAAGTAATACTTTATCAAAGGTNAAGGAAGANCTTATGGATTGCTCTGATTGTGGNAATGTAGATATTCAAANCCCATGTAATATTTGNAGTGATNTCAAAAGAATAACCAANAAAATTTGTGTNGTAGAAAGTATTNCAGATTTATGGGCAATAGAAAGAAGTAAGTCNTTTAATGGAAAGTATCATGTTCTGGGTGGGTTTTTGTCCGCTATTGATGGTATTGGTCCCGAACAACTTAATATTAAAGATTTAATTGAAAAGTGTAATAAGAATTTAGTAGAAGAAATTATTCTTGCCACAAACGCTACTGTAGAAGGCCAACTTACTGCTCAATTTATAGCTGAACAGTTCATTGGAACAAATATATTAGTAACAAGACTTGCTCAAGGTATGCCACTAGGAAGTGAACTTGACTATATTGATCAAGGAACTCTGTCTACAGCTTTTAATTCTAGGAATGATTTCAAGTAATTACTCTTTTAGGCTTATGCCTAATATCTTTTTTGTTTTTCCAGTAATTTTCTTTGTAGTTGTAATTACATCATCGAGATCTTTCTGCGCACCAGAAAAGTGACTATCAAGTTTTTTAACCCTTGTTTCTAGTCTTATCAATTCGTTACTTAATTGTTGAAGTTGGCTTTGGATAAGTCCTGCATTTTCTTTAATTTTTCTATCTCTTAGCATACTTTCAATCGAACTTAATATAACCCAAAGTGTTGTTGGGGAAATTAAAAAAGACTTCTTTTCATAAAAAGTTCTTGAAATTTCTGGAAAAAATTTAAAAATTTCAAGATATATTGATTCACTCGGAATAAAAATTAAAGCAATCTCAGAAGTTTCTCCAGGTATTATATATTTGTCACTTACATCATTAATATGTTTTAAGATATCATTTTTAAAAATTTTTATTGAAGTATCTTTNTCNGATTTTGTNTTTGAGTTNAGAATTTTTTCATAACCTTCNCNTGGAAATTTTGCATCAATNCAAAGNTTNCCTAATGGTCCAGGAGATTTNATTATACAATCTACTCGTGTATTATTAGACAGTGTNTTTTGAAACTCAAAATTATTACTTGGCAATTGATCTTTAACTAAATTTTCTAACATCATTTCTCCAAACCTNCCTCTTTTANTAGTATTTGAAAGTATATTTTTAAGATTNAATACATTCTCAGATAANTTTGANATATTCTCTTGAGCTCTATCAATAAGACTAATTTTTTCTCTTATANAATTGAGGTTTGAGGTTTGTTCTAAGCTNGATTTNTCNACTTTNGANTCAATTTTNNTAATATTATTTTCAATAATTTCTATAATATTTNTTTGTAAATTGTCTTGTCTCTCAAGTAAAATNTTAAGTCTTTCTTTATTTTTAGAGCTACCTGAAAAAATAAAGAAANCAAAAAAAACTATNAGGGTTATTAAAANAGCTANTAAAATTATTGATTCAAAATTCTCGGTCATTGATATATTATTATTATTAATAAGAAAAATGATTTATGACAATACTTAAAATTCTAACAATACCTGACCCTAGATTGAAACACAAATCTTCAGAAGTTAAAAGTTTTGACAAAGATTTAAAAGTTTTAGTTAAAGATATGTATGACACTCTTTATGGAACTGGAAACGGAATAGGTCTAGCAGCACCTCAAATAGGAGTAAAAAAAAGAATTGTTATTATAGATTTAAAGGAAGATAATAAGTCAAAACCAATAACTTTAATTAATCCAAAGATTACCAAGAAATCTGAGGAAAAATTTATCAATGAAGAAGGTTGTTTGTCTGTTCCTGAGTACTTTGCTGAGGTAGAAAGATCTCAAAAGATTGAATATGAATGGTATGACGTGGATGGAATAAAAAAAAAATCACAATCAGTAGGACTTTTATCAGTATGTATTCAGCATGAAATAGATCATCTTGACGGCATTTTATTTATTGACCATCTATCCAATTTAAAAAGGAAACTAGCAATAGAAAGATTAACTAAATTAAAAAAAAAAACTATTAGAGAAGTTTCTAAAATTAAAAATGGATGATTTGAGAGGAATAAGAATTGGTTTTTTTGGGACCCCAGATTTTGCTTTGGAATCTTTAAAGGTACTTAAGGATAGCCTTGCCCAAATTGATTTTGTTGCAACTCAATCCCCTAAACCATCTGGAAGAGGTCAAAAAGTTAATTTTTCAGTGGTTCATAAGTGGTCAAAAAAAATAATATTAATGTTATTATTCCACAAAATATGCAGGAGAGAGATTTCTTTTCTAGAATTGAACAAAAGAAATTAGATTTTATTATAGTTGTTGCTTATGGATCTTTGTTGAGTGAAAAGATTCTTAATTTACCAAAATATATGAGTTTAAATGTTCATGCATCCTTGCTTCCAAGATGGAGAGGTGCTGCCCCTATTCAAAGATCAATAATTAATGGAGACCAAATAACTGGAGTTTCAATAATGAAAGTAGATAAAGAATTAGATGCTGGACCAGTAATTTTGAAAAGAAAGGTTAGAATTTTAAGTAATGATAATTCTGGAAAAATTCACGATAAACTTTCAAATCTTGGTGCACATTTACTTATTAATGCTATTAAAAAAATATGTAGTGGGAAATATAGTTGTGAAAATCAAGACAGTTCAAAAGTTACTTATGCAAAAAAAATAAAAAAAATCGAAACTAAAATTAACTGGGAAAATTCTGCAGATTATAATCACAAAATTATTAGAGCCTTTAATCCATGGCCAGGAGCTTGGACCTATATGAATCAGAAAAAAAGATTTAGAATTAAAATACTTGAAAGTGAAATTGTCGAGATGAGTTCTAGTGATTTTAAAAATGCAAAACCAGGGTTTTGTAGTGACTCATTGTTGGTAAAATGTAATGATAAATTAATTCAAATTAAAAAAATCCAAAAAGAGGGGAAAAAACCAATGACTAGTTCAGAGTTTATTAATGGTTACAAGCCCGAATCTTGTCTACTTGATTAAATATGAGAATCAAATTAACTATTGAGTATGATGGAACTAATTATGTTGGTTGGCAAAAACAAAAAAATGGTATCTCAGTTCAAGAGGAAATAGAAAAATGTTTAAAAAAACTTTTAAAGGATAAAATATCTATATACGTTGCTGGAAGAACAGATTCGGGTGTGCATGCTTTCGAACAGGTTGCACACTTTGATACTATAGAAAAAATTGAACCGAAAAAAATTAGTTCAGGTTTAAATTATTATTTAAAATCTTCCAAAAACTCAATTTCTATAATTAATTCTAAAAAAGTTTCTAATTCATTTCATTCCAGGTTTTCGGCAAAAAAAAGAACTTATTTGTATAAAATCCTAAACAGAAAAAGTCCATCACCAATTCTCCAAAATAAGACATGGTGGATACCTTACAAATTAGATTTAGATAAAATGAAAGATGCTTCAGAGTTTTTCATTGGCAAAAATGATTTAAATTCTTTTAGATCTCAAAACTGTCAAGCAAAGAATTCAATAAGGTCTATAGATAATTTAAATATTAAAAAAAAAAAAGATATAATTTTCTTCAGTATTTCAGCAAGATCTTTCTTACACAACCAAGTAAGAATAATAATAGGTAGTTTAATTAATGTTGGAAGAGGTTATTGGGATGCTAAAAAAATTAAAGAAATAATTGAAATAAAAAAAAGAAGCGCAGCAGGACCTACTGCTCCTGCAGAAGGACTTTATTTAGAAAAAATAAAATATTAGCTTTACTTAGAAAAAATAGTTTTTATGAATTCATTATAAATGGCAGTTAATTCTTTAATATCCTTTATGGATACGCTTTCATTGACTTTATGCATTGTTTTACCAACTAGTCCAAATTCAATAACAGGACAAATCTTAGATATAAAACGAGCATCAGATGTCCCTCCACTTGTGCTCATTGTTGGTTTTTTTCCTGATACCTTGTAAATAGATTGAGCTAAACAGTCATGTAATTTTTTGGAAAAATTAAAAAAAGGCTCACCCGATACTTTTGTCTTTAGAGAAAATTTATTATCAAGAGATTTTAATCTTTTATTTATTAATTCTTTTAAGGTTTTTGATGTAAAATTATTGTTAAATCTGATATTAAAAACTAAGTTAACCTCGTTTGGAATAAGATTTGTTATTTTATTACCAACATCAATTGAAGTTATTTCTAAATTAGATGGTTGAAATACCTCGTTACCTTTATCAAGAGGTTCCATTAACTTAGTACAAAAAGATGGTAGACTAGATATTGGATTATTTGCTTTTTCTGGGTAGGCTACGTGACCTTGAGTTCCAATTATTTTTAACTTGCAATTCATACTTCCTCGTCTACCAGTTTTTGCCATTTGACCCAAAAAATCTGGATTAGTAGGCTCACCAACCAGACAGTAATCTATTTTAATTTTATTTGTTTTTAACCACTGTACTACTTTTTTTGTTCCAAAATCAGCATCCCCTTCTTCGTCTCCAGTAATCAAGAAACTAATAGTACCCTCAAAATTCATTTTACAATTTTTTATATAATTAATTGCTGCGGAAACATATGATCCTATCGCTCCTTTCATATCGTTCGCTCCTCTGCCATAAAGGGTATTATTTTTTATTGAAGCTTTAAATGGGTTAGTCTTCCACTTGTCCAAGTCTCCTGGAGGAACAACATCAGTATGTCCAGCAAAACATAGATTAGGTCCTTTACCTCCTTTTAGATATGCATAGAGATTGTTAACTTTATTATTTTTTTCTCCAAATTCTAATATTTTACATTTAAAACCATATTCTTTTAAAATTTTAGCCAGGAAAAATATTGCTCCATCATCTTTTGGTGTAACACTTTTAAAAGAGACAAGTTTAGTTGTAATTTCTAATGCGTCCATTTGTTATGATCTTAATAATTCATTAATTGAGGTTTTTGATCTAGTTTTTTCATCAACTGTTTTTACAATAACAGCACAATAAAGATTTGGTCCCATTTCACCATTCGGTAATTTCTTTCCTTGAAGTGTTCCTGGAACAACGACGGAATAAGGTGGCACTTTACCCGTAAATATTTCCCCAGTGCTTCTGTCAACTATTTTTGTAGAAGCACCGATAAATACTCCCATAGAAATTACACTACCTGTTTTAACAATTACTCCTTCAGCAATCTCTGATCTAGCTCCAATAAAACAATTATCTTCAATTATAACTGGGTTAGCTTGGAGTGGTTCAAGAACTCCTCCTATACCTGCTCCACCAGAGATATGAACATTTTTTCCAATTTGTGCACATGAACCTACAGTTGCCCAAGTATCTATCATTGTTCCTGAATCAACGTATGCTCCAAGATTTATAAAACTAGGCATTAATACAACATTTGAGGCTATATAAGCAGAATATCGAATAATACTTCCTGGAACTGACCTAAAACCTCTCTTTGTCCACTCATCTTCAACCCAACTTGA
>PALK01000008.1 GCA_002710765.1 Rickettsiales bacterium
TTATTTTAGTTGGTGGAATGACTAGAATGCCAAAAGTAATTGAAAAAGTGAAAAATTTTTTTGGCAGAGATCCTAATAGAAGTGTTAACCCAGATGAGGTTGTTGCATTAGGAGCTGCAGTTCAAGGTGGTGTACTTTCTGGAGATGTTAAAGATGTACTTTTACTTGATGTTACACCTTTATCATTAGGTATAGAGACACTGGGTGGTGTATTTACAAAGTTAATTGAAAAAAATACCACAGTACCTACGAATAAAAGTCAAATTTTTTCTACAGCTGAAGATAATCAGGCGGCGGTAACAATTAGAGTCTTCCAAGGTGAAAGACAAATTGCTGCTGATAACAAACTTTTAGGTCAGTTTGATTTAGTTGGAATACCTCCTTCTCAAAGGGGCACTCCTCAAATAGAAGTAACGTTTGATATAGATGCCAATGGAATAGTCAAGGTTTCTGCAAAAGATAAGGCTACTGGAAAAGAACATCAAATACAAATAAAAGCTTCTGGTGGATTATCTGATGAAGAAATTGAGAAGATGGTAAAAGATGCTGAAGCTAATGCGGAATCGGACAAGCAAAAATTGGAAACTATTGAAGCAAAAAACAATGCAGATTCAATGATTGCAAGTACTGAAAAAAATCTTAAAGAGCATGGAGAAAAACTTCCTAAAGAAGAAAAAATCAAAATAGAGAAATCTCTTGAAGAGTTAAAAAACACCTTAAAAGATGAGAAAGTTTTAGCTAAAACTCTAAAAGAGAAAACTGATGCATTGGTTCAAGATTCAATGAAATTAGGTGAAATCCTTTATAAAGAAGCTCAAGAAAAAGCTGAAAAAGAGAAAGCTAGTTCTGAACAAAAAACTAAAGGAAAAGAAACTAAAGGAAAAACAAAATCAAAGTCTAAAGAAAAAGATCCAAAAGTAGTGGATGCAGATTTTGAAGATGTTACTGAAAAAACTAAAGAACCAAAAAGTAAAAAAGATAACGATCAATCAACAGGAACGTCAATTTAAGGTATGTCCAAAGAAGATTATTATGACGTATTAGGCGTTGACAGAAATGTTGATGGAGGTTCCTTAAAAAGTGCTTATAGAAAATTAGCTATGCAATATCACCCGGATAAAAACCCGGGTGATTCCTCTTCAGAAAAAAAATTTAAAGAAATATCTGAAGCATACGAAGTTCTTTCAGATCCAGAGAAAAAAGCTGCATATGATCAATATGGACATGATGCTTTTAGTGGAGGATCCGGTGGAGGTTTTTCTCAAGATTTTTCAAGTGGATTTGGAAGTTTTTCAGATATTTTTGAAGATTTTTTTGGTGAAACAGGTTCTAGAAGTCCTCGACAAAGACAAGAAAGAGGACAAGACTTAAAGTATGAAATGGATATAACTTTAATGGATGCATACTTAGGTATGAAGAAGGAAATATCATTTGATACTCTTGTTGTTTGTGATGTTTGTAAGGGTAGTGGTTCAGAAAAGTCAGAGGGTATTAGCAGTTGTGGGACTTGCAGGGGAGCAGGAAAGGTAAGGTCTTCTCAAGGGTTTTTTACTGTAGAGAGGACTTGTCCTGCTTGTAATGGAACTGGGCAGGTTATAACAGATCCATGTTCATCGTGTAACGGAGAGGGTAGAAAAAGAAAGAATAGAAAAATAGAAGTTAGTATCCCTACTGGAGTTGATGATGGAAGTAGAATTAGACTTTCTGGTGAGGGCGCTGCTGGAAAAAATAGTTCTGCATCTGGAGATCTTTACTTATTTGTAAATATTGAAAATCACCCATTGTTTGAAAGAGATGGAACTAATATTTATTGTAATGTTCCCGTTTCAATGGTTGAAGCCTCTCTTGGAGGTTCTGTTGAAGTACCAACAGTATCTGGAGGTAGAGCAAAAGTAAAAATTCCAGCAGGCACTCAAAGTGGAGATCAGTTAAGATTAAGTGGAAAAGGAATGCCAGCCTTAAGATCCGTTTCATTTGGTGATATGATAATTTCTTTAATAGTTGAAACGCCAACTAATCTATCTGAGTCACAAAAACAACTTTTACAATCTTTTCAAGAAGAATCAATACAAAACAATAATCCAGAAAGTAGCGGATTTTTTTCTAAAGTTAGAGATTTTTGGGATGATTTAAAAAAATAAGTATATACTAAATTAATGGAAAAGATGAAACTTGGAATAATGGGCCCTTTAGGGAGAATGGGAAAAAGCATAATTTCAGAAGCAAGAAATTTTAATAAAATTTCAATTTCAGCATTTTGTGAGCAAAAAGGTCATCCAAAGGTTGGTTCACAGATTGATGGAATTGAGGTTTTAGATAGCACTCAACAGTTTATTTCCAGTTGCGACGTAATTATTGATTTTAGTCAACCTAAGGCTACAATAAATTTACTTAAAGACTTGCAAAAACAATCAAGTACGGCATTGGTTACTGGTACAACGGGTTTTTCTAAAAATGAAGAAAAAAAATTTTATCAACTTGCGCAAGGATTAAAAGTTTTGAGAGCCTCAAATATGAGTATGGGAATTTGTTTGCTTACAAGAATATCAAATATCGTTTCATCTAAAATTGGAAAAAGTGTTGATATAGAAATCATAGAATCACATCATAAATTAAAAAAAGATTCGCCTTCAGGAACAGCTATTTCGTTGGGTGAGGCTGTGAAAAAAGGAAGAAAGAATTATGAAAAAAATACATTTGTTTATCGAGGATTGAATTTTAATCAAGAGAGGAAAAAAGGAGAAATTGGATTCTCTTCAATTCGTGGAGGAGATGTCGTAGGTGAGCATAGTGTTATATTTTTTATGAATGGTGAGAGACTAGAGCTTACTCATAAAGCAACAGAAAGAGAAATTTTTTCAAGAGGATCCTTAAATGCTGCTCTTTGGATAAAAAACCAAAAGCCAGGATTGTATAATATGCAAGATATGATAGAGTTTTGAAAAATTTAAATGTGAGATTATGTTATTTAAAAAAATTTATTTATTTATAATTTTTATAACCTTATTTTCGACAATTGCTTGTGAGCAAAAGCTAAATAAAGAAGATATTGAAAGTTATAAACAAGTTATGGATGTAAGATTAGGTCATCTAGGAAATGCATTGATTATGCAAGGAAGACTTTTAGATGCTTACAATCAAAATAACGCTACAGCAGATGAAAACCATTTTAAGGAAGCTGAGGAGTTAATTAAGATTCATTTGACTAAATTAGGAATTCCAAGTGAATTGAAGGAATTAGATATTCCTAACTCAAAACCAATTAAGAAATTTCATAATTCTATAGTTGAGTCTTCAGAGCTGTTAATAGCAGCTATTAATATGTTAGAAGATCAAGCTTGGCTGGGTGGTTCTGTAAGTTTTGCTGAAGCATCTGTTGATAAGGCAAGAGTAAATTTTCAAACAGTAGTAAAAGCAATATATAATCCTAAAGGCGAGGTTAAACCCATTACAGAACACAAAGAATATGATGTGGGTGAAAAACCAGAATTAATAGAATTAGAATAACACTTCAAATTCTATATATTTAGTGTTTTTTTGTAATTAGTAATTGAATCGTTTAACTTTGTCTCAAGTTTTTTTTTATCAAATTTATTTAAGAATGAACCAATAGATACGGTCTTTTTTCCTGATGAGACAATAAGTTGAGTATTATTGTTTTGATTTACAAGTTCAACCTTAGTCCAATAGGGGTCAAGACTCCATTGCTGAAGCTTCCCTGATGGGAATCCTCTAGAAATAATAAGTTTTTTTGAAGCAATAAGAATTTTTTCATAAATCCTGCCACTTTTATAGTTCAATTTAAAAGCAAGATAAACTAGTAAAACATCGAGTCCAAAAAAACCAAAAACTGGCCAAGCACCCAAAAACCAAAATATTGTTCCTCCAATTAGGCAAATAGATCCAAAAATAAACATTAAAATTATAAACCCGTTTCTGGAAAGACTCCTATGAGGATATATTGTAAGGTTGAGAAATGTTGAATTTGTCATTATATTAATTAATGTCTGGTCAGTTAAAATAAAAAAATAGTATACAAAATATTTAATGAAAATTTTAAAAAAAACAAGAAAACAAATTATAGGAATGGGTAATGCTGTTCTTGATGTTATAGTTTCTTGTGACGAAGCTTTATTAAAAACAAATAATTTGAAAAAAGGTCGTATGACAATCGTAGATCAAAGTGAATCAGATAATATATTAAAATCAGTCCAGCCTATTAAAAAGAGTTCAGGCGGTTCAGTGGCCAATACTATGGCAGGTATTGCAATTTTAGGGGGTAATGCATCATTTTGTGGAAAAGTTAAGTCTGATTTACTTGGTACTGAATTTATTAACAATATAAAAAAAAGCGGGGTTAAGTATTTGTGTGAGCCAAGTAAAGAAGGTTCTCCAACGGCAAGATGCTTAGTATTTGTAACTAAAGATGGCGAAAGAACTATGCAAACTTTTTTAGGAGCTAGTATTCATTTAGGTGAAAAAGATATTAAAGAAGATTTTTTTAAAGACGCAGGAATGCTTTATATTGAGGGCTATTTATGGAGTTCAGAGTCCGCAAGGAAAGCAATAAAAAAAGCTGTTAGTCTTGCGAAGAAAAATAATGTTTTAGTAATCTTTTCGTTATCCGATTCGGGATTAGTTAATGCATTTAAACAAGATTTCCTAAACTTTATTAAATCTGATGTTGATATATTAATTGGAAACGAGTGGGAATTTTTTTCATTATCAGGAATTAAGGATTTAAAAGATTTATCTTTGTTTTTAAATGAAATGGTAAGTATCTCAGTTATGACCAATGGTGATAAAGGTGCTATCCTTTTTTACAATGAAACATATAAAAAATCTTCAGCTTTTCTGAATAAAAATATTATAGATTCAACAGGTGCGGGCGATATGTTTGCGGCAGGTTTTTTATCAAAATATAATGAAGGCATTGAAATTGAAAAGTGTGTTAACTTTGGATGTGAAGTTGCTTCAAAGATATTATCTCAATATGGGGCTAGGCCTTCGTCTGAAACATTCAAATAAATTCCTTTATTTCTTTAATTACATCTTCAAGAGGTATAGCCTCAATTTTATTATCATTGTCATACTTAGAAGCATTTAAAACAATATTTTTCGAGTTTGTAAAAGGCTTGAATTTTTGAGCATTGGTTGGTCCGAAGAGAGATATCATGGGAATATCTGCAGTCGCTAATAAATGGCCACAACCTGTATCATTTGAAATGCCTAAATTACAAAATTTTGCAAAAATTATTGTGGAAATTGGTGAAAGATCTTTAATTTGTTGAAGTGGGAAAAGAGCGTTTGGTAGTTCTTTTTGCAGGTATTTGTAATAATTTATTTCTTTAGGTCCAAGAAAAAAAACAGGAAGGCAATTATTTTTTAACAAATAATTTGAAACTTCAATGTAATTTTTAATTGGCCAGCATTTCCATGAAACTGAGGCTCCAGGACAAATAGCTACTTTTTTTTTATTTAAATATTTTTCATAAAATTTTTTAGCAAATTTATATTGAGTTGTTTTAACAGGTAAATTAGGTATTTTATTTTGCTGACTAAAATTGAATATATTGCTTAAGGAAAATAATTGTTTAGCGAGATTTTTTTCTTTATTAAAAGAAATTCTTATAGAAGAAAAAAGAAAATTGCTTGTTGAGGATATGAAAAGATCAGTTTTAATTTTTTTTAAAATCAATGTAGTTAGCAATCTTTTTTGGGTATCAAAGACTATATCATATTTTTCAGTTATTTTTGGTTTTGAGAATAATTCCAATACTTTAGAACCATAATTAGCATTATCTTTAATTTTATCAATTAAGCTTATAACTAAAGGGTTTAATTTTTTTTTAAATTCTGATTTACCTTTTCCTGCAAACCATGTGATTTCACTTTTAGGAAATATTGATTTAAGATTTCTAATAAAAGGTAGTTTAATTAATGCGTCACCAAGCAAATCTAAACCAACATATATAAATATTTTTTTTACATTCCATAAAGATTCTAAATCAACTTTTCGAATATTTTCATCATCTTTCCAGGTTTTGAAAACTTCATATCTTACTTTTTTTGTATTTTTATTAAAATAAATATATGAAAATAAAAATCTCATATAGTTTAAACTAAGAATAGTTTCTTTGTCTTTTTTTCTTTGCCATTTTAAGCATCTTCTATATATTTTTTTTAAGCAACTTTTAACTAATCTTTTTTCTATATTTGGATGTTCTTCTATAAAATTAATTGCCGCGTGTGATAAGTCATGTAATGTTTGTCCTTGGTTAGTAATAATCCTATCTTCAATAAATTCTGGTCCAACACAAATTATTTTTTTAGAAATACCAATTCTGTGAGGCTTTAAACCCTGACTCTTAAAGTGGTATCCAGAAACTCTTAATGGCATGGAATAATCTTGAATGAATATTTTTGGATCGCATCCATTTATCTTTTGTAGAGCCTCAGTTTTAATCATTAAATTACTTGAGCCACCCCATCCTGATAGAAAAATTTTGTTAAAAGCATTCTTAAAATATGTTGCTTTAAAATATTTTTGAGTAAATGAATATGAAGATGGATTTTTTTTCCAAATCCAATCTCCATAAAGCAAATCAAGATCTAAATCCTTCATTTCCTTAATCATATAATCAGCAGAATCTGGTGCAATGATATCGTCCCCATCGACAAGTTTAATATGAGAATATTTTACTTTTTCTAGTGCATTATTTATAGCTATACTTGGCCCAGTGTTTTTTTGAATTATTAAAATACTATCTAGTTTTGCGTGTGATTTTAGAATTTTTTTAGTAATTTTTAAAGAAGAGTCGGAAGATCCATCATCAACTATGATAAGCTGACAGTTTTTTTTAACTTGAGGGATTATAGACTGAAGAGTATTAGAAATAAATTTTTCTTTGTTATATATTGTAACAATAAAACTTACTCCATTTTTTAAAATCATGTTACAATTTAAGTAATATTAAAAATTTTAACAAGAAACTTTTTTGATTATTGATTAGAATCTAATGAATAGCCAAAAGACCTAACAGTTCTAATAATATTCGGTAATTTGCCAATATTAATAGCTTTTCTTAATCTTCTAATGTGTGTATCAACAGTTCGCAATTCAACATAGATACCATGACCCCATACATTATCTAGCAATTGTTCTCTTTGAAAAACACGCTGGGGATTTTCTAAAAAGTGTTTTAAAAGCTTAAATTCAGTTGGGCCAAGATGAATCTTTTTTTTTGATCTATAAACTTTTTGCTGTCTTAAATCCATAACTATATCACTGTATTCCAGGGAAGATTCTAGAAATGATTTATTATATCTTCTTAATAAAGCATTAATTCGTGCTATTAACTCAATTGGGCTAAATGGTTTCACTATATAGTCATCAGCTCCAGATTCTAATCCTTTTACCTTATCTTCTTCTTCCCCTCTGGCTGTTAAAATTATTATCGGTAAATCTTTTGTATTTTTATTTCTTCTTATTGACTTACATATTTCAATTCCACTAGGAGCGGGAATCATCCAATCAATAAGAACTAGATCAGGAGTTTTTTCTTTTAAGAATAATAATGCATCTTCTCCATTTTTTGCCTCTCTAACATCAAAATTATTATTTTTAATATTATATGAAATCATAGAAAGTAAAGTTTCATCATCTTCTATGATAAGAATTTCTTTCCTCATTTTATAGTAATTTTCCCGATGTATAATATAGAACTTCTTTAGAGATATTTTTCCCAAGATCACCAATTCTTTCTAATTCCTTGGCTATAAAAAGTCTTTGTGTGATAAAACCTATATTTTTTGGGTTCTTCATCATAATATTTAAGTGTTCTCTGAAACAGTTTTCATAGAAAAGATCAATTTTTTTGTCTTCTTCGGGAATAGTTAATGCTATTTCTTGCGAAAACAAATCATATGCAGTTAAAGCTTGAGAGACATTCTTTAAAACATTACTTCCTAATCTATAAACTGTGTCAGTTTCATAATTGTTAGGATTAATTTTTTCTGAAAGAACTCTTCTAACAATGTTATGAGAGTGATCGCCTATTCTTTCTAGTGTACTAGATAGTTTAATTCCAATGATGATTAATCTTAAATCGTCTGCTAGAGGTTGCCGTTTTGATAAAGTTTTTGTACCGTGTTCGCGAATCCTAGTTTCATACTTATTAATATTTTTTTCATTGCCTTCAAAATCAGATACCTTATCTTCATCAAAGGTTTTAATAAACTCAACTGCATTGAATAATTGCTTTTCAACTAATACTCCCATTTCAATAACCATATTTTTTAGGTCATTAAGGTCATTATCATAATTTGAAACTATGTGTTGTTTATCCTTCATTTTTTATCCTATTTTACCAGTAATGTAATCTTGTGTTCGTTCTTGAGCCGGGGTTGAGAATATTTTTTCTGTAGCCCCAACTTCAATTAAACTACCCATATGAAAAAAAGCTGTTCTATGAGAAACTCTTGCGGCTTGTTGCATTGAATGTGTTACAATTACAATTGTATAATTTTCTGCAAGTTCATCAATTAATTCCTCTATAACTGCAGTAGCAATTGGGTCTAAAGCTGAGCATGGTTCATCCATTAATATTACTTCGGGACTAATTGCTATTGCTCTTGCTATACAAAGTCTTTGTTGTTGCCCTCCTGATAAGGACGTTCCTGATTCTTTAAGTCTATCCTTAACCTCATTATAAAGGCCCGCTTTTTGAAGACTTTTAATATCTATTTGTTCAGTTTCAGTATCACTTGTTGCTAAGCCATGAATTTTAGGACCATATGCAACGTTTTCAAATATAGACTTAGGAAATGGATTTGGTTTCTGAAAAACCATACCAATTTTAGCTCTTAATAAAACCGGATCGATATCTTTTTTATAAATATCTTCTTTATCTACAAGAATTTTTCCTTCAACCCTGCATATTTCGATTGTATCGTTCATTCTGTTAAGGCATCTTAAAAAAGTTGATTTTCCACAACCACTTGGACCAATTAAAGAGGTAACTTCATTTTCATATATATCTAACGAAACTTTATCTAAAGCTTTTTTTTCTCCGTAAAAAACATTTACATTTTTGCATGAAATTTTTAAATTTGATGATCCCATTTTTACCACTTTTTTTGAAATTTATTTCTAATAACTATTGCAAATCCGTTCATTAAAATCAAAAAAGTTAATAATACTAATACACCTGCTGCTGTCAATTCAACAAATCCTCTTGCTGCGGTACTTTTCCAGAGATATATTTGAACTGGTAAAACAGTAGAAGAGTCTAAAAAAGAACCAGGAACATCAACAATAAATGCAACCATACCAATCATTAAAAGTGGCGCTGATTCCCCAAGAGCTTGAGACATACCAAGAATAGTTCCTGTAAGTATGCCTGGTGTTGATAAGGGTAAAACATGATGTGTAACTGTTTGAATTTTTGTTGCTCCTAATCCAATTGCTGCTTCGCGAATCGATGGCGGAACAGCTTTTAGTGATGCTCGAGTTGCTATAATTATTGTAGGTAAAGTCATTAACGCTAATACTAAGCCTCCGACAAGAGGTGCTGATCTAGGTAAGTGCATTACATTTAAAAAAATTGCTAAGCCTAACAACCCAAAAATAATAGACGGAACAGCTGCTAAATTATTAATATTGACTTCTAAAAAATCAGTAAATTTATTCTTGGGAGCTAATTCCTCTAAAAATACCCCAGCGGCAACTGCAAGAGGAAAAGATAGGATAAGTGTAATAATTAATGTAAAATAGGAACCCATTAATGACCCCCATATTCCTGCTTGTTCAGGCTCTGTTGAGTCAGCAGAAGTAAAGAAATTATTGTTGAAACTAAATTTAATTTTTCCATTCTCTTTGAGATTATTAAACCATAAAAGTTCTTGATTTGAAATAAGTCTATCTTCTTCAACAATATTAGCCATTTCAGGGTTTTTATGTATTACATCCAAAGTTGAGGAAACAAGTAGCCATAAATTTTTTTTTTGGTTAATTAAAGAAATATCATTCTCAATCATTTTAAAGAGTCTCTCTTCTTCTGAACTAGAGATGAAATTACTTATTTTTTTTAATTCTGCTTTGTCTTTAATTTCTGGAAAAGCGATTTTTAAGGAATTAGTGATTATTTTTTTAAAGTTTGCATATCTTATCTCCCCGATATCTCTTGTTGCCTGTGGATCTATAATTTTTTCATCAAAAAAGACTTCTAATTGTAACTTTGTAGAATAAAATGCGTTTTTTCCTTCATTGAAAATAGAAAAAAGTATTACTGAGAGGAAAAGTAGTGAGGTAAATATTCCTAAAACTCCCATTAATTTGAAGTTTTTTTCAGAACGATTTCTTTTTTTCAGCGAATCTCTGATTAGGTCTACATTTTTAGTCATATTGTTCCCTGTATTTTTTTACTATTTTTAAAGCGAACACATTAAGTATCAATGTTGTGATAAACAAAGTTATTCCTAATGCAAAAGCTGCCAATGTTTTTGCGCTATCAAATTCTTGATCACCAATTAACAATGTAACAATTTGAACTGTAACGGTTGTAACTGCTTCAAATGGATTAGCGGTTAGTCTGGCTGCAATTCCAGCTGCCATTACTACGATCATTGTTTCTCCGATAGCTCTTGATATTGCTAATAAAACTGCCCCGACAATTCCAGGAAGTGCAGCTGGGAGAACAACTTTTTTAACTGTTTCTGATTTTGTTGCCCCAAGAGCATATGAACCATCTTTTAGAGATTTTGGGACTGCAGAAATAACATCATCTGATAAAGAGGATATAAAAGGAATAATCATTATACCCATCACCCCCCCTGCCGCTAATGCGCTTTCGGAAGCAATATTAAAACTAAAGAAGTTTCCTAATTCTTTTAAAAAAGGTCCAACAGTAATAGCTGCAAAAAAACCATATACAACAGTTGGCACACCTGCCAGAATCTCTAATAAAGGTTTTACTATTGATTTAATAAAGGGGTTTGAATATTCAGAAAGATAAATGGCAGAAGATAGACCAACGGGGATAGCTACAATCATAGCAGTAATTGTTATTAAGAGTGTTCCAGCAAAAACGGGTATCGCTCCAAAAGAACCTTGGCTTGCAACTTGATCTTCTCTTATTGCCGTTTGTGGACTCCAAGATAGACCAAATAGAAAATCAAAAACAGATACTTGATTAAAAAATCTTAATGCTTCAAAAATAAGTGAAAATACAATTCCTATGGTAGTTATTATAGCTACTACTGAACATAGAATTAAAATTATAACGGTGTAATTTTCAACTTTTTGACGAGAACGAAAGCCAGGTTTTATTTTTTTTAGTGCCAAAAAACTTAAAAAAATACAAACTAAAATAATCCCAAAAAGTACTAATGAGTCAGAACTCATTTTAATCTTGTTATAATAAGCTGCACTTTCGATTAGATTCGGATCCGTGCCTGGGAATGGGTTAATAATATTTATTGATTTTATTCTATCTACAAGCATAGAAGAATCTCCAGGAAATTCATCGATAACTATTTCTGGAAGCTTTGCAAGAATTAAATTATCAATTATTGGTCCTTTAATAAATGCCCAGCTTATTAGAAAAACTAGAGCAGGCAATATTAACCACAACAAAGAATAAATTCCGTAATATCGAGGTAAGGAGGGTAGTTTGAGCCCTTTATTTAGCTTTGAGTTAATTCTTAGGGCTTTGGTGTTTCCATACCAAAAACTTAGAATAGAAAATATTAATATGAAGACACCGAATGACCATAGGCCCATGAAATTATATACCCATTAAGAAGTTATTTTTTTAAAACTTTAGAATCAAACTTTACAAGTTTGGTTCCATTTTCTTGAAATTGAGCTCTTTCTTTTTCTGGAAGAGGAATCAGACCTTTAGAGTTTAAATACCCATCTGGACCAATAGCTTTTTCAGAAGTAAACTCTTTTACATACTCCTTAATACCCGGAATTACAGCAGCATGTGCATTCTTGATATAGAAGAAGAGTGAACGAGAAACTGGATAATTTCCAGATGAGATCGCTTCAAATTCTGGAAAAACACCATCTACTTTTGATGCTTTAACTTTATCTCTGTTCTGATCTAAGAATGAATAGCCAAAAACTCCAACAGCTCCAGGATCGGCAACTAGCTTTTCGATTATAAGATTGTCATTCTCACCAGCTTCAACGTATGGACCGTCCTCTCTGATTGATCTACACTGAGCTTTATACAATTTTTTATCTTTCTTTTTTAATGCTTTTCTTCCAGGGAATTTTTTACATCCTCTTTCAACAGCAAGCTCATTAAATGCATCTCTTGTTCCAGAGGTTGGTGGTGGGCCAATTACAACTATAGGAGCGTCCGGCAAAGAGGGATTTACTTCTTTCCAAGTTTTATATGGATTAGGTTTAACAGTATCTCCATTTACATCAGCTGGGACATCTTTGGCTATAGCAAGATAAATATCCTTAAGTGACAATTCTAGCTCTGGTCCTGACTTTGCATTAGCTAATGCAATGCCATCAAAACCAACTTTAATTTCAGTAATGTCAGTAACACCATTTTTAGAACATTTCTTTACTTCTTTCATTTTTATTCTTCTAGAAGCATTAGTTATATCTGGATGCTGTGTACCTAAACCAGCGCAAAAAAGTTTTAATCCTCCTCCTGAGCCGGTTGACTCAATAACGGGGGTTTTAAAACCACTTGATTTTCCAAATCTTTCAGCAACTACAGTTGCAAAAGGATATACTGTTGAAGACCCAACGATTTTTATTTGATCACGTGCGATGACCTGACTAGATAAGCCAATGGCTAAAGCAGTTGCAGCTAACAAAGTTTTTTTCATTATTTTTCCTTATTATGTTAAAAGTTAAACCATAAAACTAAACATAACAGAAGATATAAATATTACAGAATTGTTACAGTTTTATGACATCTCTTTTTTCTAACATTCTTAACTAAATTCTAAAAAATCTCTTTGTTATTCGCACTCAATTTATTTGTAAAGAAGATATTAATCATCATCATTATTGTTGAAGTTGCTAAGCAAAAAATTATGCCTCCAAATTGATATGAAATTCCAGAAAATAGAGTTCCAAAGAATCTTCCAAATGCATTTGCCATATAATAAAAACCTACATCTAGGGCAACTCTATCTTTTTTCGTAAATTTTAAAATTAAATATGAATGTAAAGACGAATTTACGGCAAAGAAAAATCCAAAAGTAATCAATAGAATAATAGTAATTATTAATTGTATTTGTTCAGATTTGCTGACTAAGTAAATTAAAAAAGTGAATATTAACAATGTTATAAATAAAAATTTACACCATTTTTTTGATTCATTTACTAATGATTGTTCAGATCTTGTTTTTAAATTTATTATCGATGGTCCCATAGCTTGGACAATACCNTAAAAGATAACCCAAATAGCCATTAGGCCGCCAACTATAAAAAATGGTGTTGAATTAGTTTGTTGTTCAGTNACTGAAAAAAAACTATAAAATTAAACAAAAACAACGACTACAAACAAAACGTCTTTTGTAATTATGAAAAGTATCAAATCTAAAATACCAAGAAATATTGAAAGATTTAAAGAAATCAAAGTATTACTTATTTGTTTAATGATTCTTTCTTTTAATAGTAACGTACTTCTTTCTCAAGAAANTAATTTTGGGACAGTTTTAATGTATCATAAATTTGGTGAAAGCTCTTTTCCCAGTACTAGTATTCAGATTGACACTTTTAGGAACCATCTATCTTTTTTAAAAGAAAAGAAATTTAATGTTCTCCCATTATCAGAATTAGTTGATTTTTTAGAAAATAGTAAGAATCTTCCTGAAAAGGCTGTCTTTATAACTATAGATGATGGATATAGAAGTTTTTATAACAACGCATTCCCATTATTAAAAGAATTTAACTTCCCTTTTACAATTTTTATTTCAACAGATAATGTGTCTTCAGACAAATCTTCAAGTTTCATGAGTTGGGATATGTTATCTGAAATTAAAGATCATAAAGGCGTAATTCATAATCATACCTCTGATCATTCTAATTTAAATAAATTATCAAATAACGAGATTATTTATAAAATAAAAAAAGCAAATAAATCGATACAAAAAAATCTAAATTTTAATTCAGATATTTTTTCTTATCCATATGGAGAAAGCAATTTAGAAAATGANAAAATAGTNAAAAGTCTTGGTTTCAGGATAGCTTTTTCTCAGCATTCAAGCCATATTTATAGAGGTGAAAATATCATGAGATTACCAAGGTTCTCTTTCAATGAAGAGTTTGGAAAATTAGACAGATTTAAAATGATACTAGAGTCTAAGGCNTTAGCTGTTTATGACGTAATCCCTAAAGATACAATTATAAATTCTAGTTTTATAGGAATGGGCTTTTCAACAAACCATAAATTAAATAGTATTAATTGTTTTCACTCCAATTCAGTAAAATTAGAAACTTTCAGAATACCTCCCAATAGACTTGAGATAAGGTTCCTTGAACCAATAAAAAAAGGGAGAAACAGAATTAACTGCACTTCTAGAAATAATAAAAATGAATTACTTTGGTTTGGAAAGCTTTTGATTAATTAATGATTTAGAGTCATAAATGTTATCTAAATCTTGAAAATTATTAGTATTTATTATTTCTTTTATATCTTTAATATATTCTTGCCTTCTTTCTGAGTAGTTTTTTAAAAAATTGACTAAAAATAGACCTTCAAAGTTTTCACCATTCATACGAATTTTTTTTCTTGCCTCTCTAAACTCTTCATAAGCAACATGAGTATTTAAATTTTTAATATAAGAGGAAGCCGATTCTGAAATACTTGAAAACTTTTTAACAAGAAATATTTCATTTTCTTCTCTTTTTTTTGGTATAATCCCCGACTCTTNGTCAAATGTACGCTGTCCAAATACAGCATTGCCAGAAGTTGCATATCTAGATGAACCCCAACCACTCTCTACAGCTGCCTGAGCAAGCGCAAGTGATGGAGGGACAATATCAACACTCATTAATAAATTACCAATATTTTTTTCCTTAAAATTATATTTGGCACTAATTTCTTTGAGCCAATCTGGCCAAAAATCTCTATCAATTAATTCTCCTTCTGTNTCAGTCCACCATTGTAATATTTTTTTTCTTTCATCTAAAATTTTTTCATTCTCAATAAATATTACGGATAATAGTACTAAAATAAATAAGTCCTTTTTCTTTATAGTTTCAAGTTCTGAAAAATCATCTGGAAGAGAAGAAAAAATGACTAAATTAGAGTANCTTTTATCTAAAAAACTTTGCCTGTTGAAATTATTTTCTTTAAAAATTTCATCCATTTCTGAAGAAATATTTATAAAATCAGACTTTATTTTTTTAATATTTGTATCTGTTTTTGNTATATTTGTATCANCAGAGGTATTAATAACATTATAATTAATAGGATTATATTTTATAACNTTATGATCAAAAAAATAATATTTAATAAATACNATTAAGTAACTAGAAATTATAAAAAAAGATAATAAGGAAATAAAAAAGACNTGGAGTCTAGGACTTTGTGCCATTAAATTCTAATTTACTGCTTCAACAGATACTATTTCNGGNATGTANTATTTTAGCATATTTTCAACACCTGACTTNAGTGTTAAGGATGAGCTTGGACANCCTGCACAGGAACCTCTCATTTCTAAATAGACAATACCTTCNGTAAATTTGATAAANCTAATATCNCCACCNTCTTGNGCAACTGCAGGTTTAATTTTTTCTTCTAATAAATTTTCAATTTGTTCAATTATCTTNGTATCTTTTTTATTATAATTTGATTTTATNTTTTTTTCTTTCTTTATGGAATTAATCACTGGTAGACCAGAAGTGAAAAAATCCATTATTTTAGAGAGTATATCTGGTTTAATAGCTTCCCATTCATAAGAATCTGCTTTTGTGACTGTTATAAAATCTGTACCTAAAAAAATACTTTTAACAGAATCATTTTCAAACAACTTTGTTGCTAATAAAGAGTTTTGTGCTTCTTCTTTATTTTTAAATTCCATTGTTCCTTCTTTTAAAACTTTGCTTTCTGGCATAAATTTTAACGTAGATGGATTTGGTGTTTGTTCGGTTTGTATAAACATACTTACAAAATAGAGAATTAAAATAAATTGTCAATTTCTTCTTCGGACAAATTAGCAGGAATAATTGTTAGAGGGACTTTTAACTCAGTTTTATATTTGCCAGTAAAGCCTGAAATAAGTGGACCAGGACCTACTGGACTAGAAGAAGAAGCAAGAATTAAATTCGAAACAAATTTATTTGAATTTAAAAATTCAAGTATACAGCTAATCCTATCTCCCTTCATTATATATTTTTTTGGTTTATTATTACTTAAAGACATAACAAAGTTTTCATATTCTTTAATTTTCTCTTCAGCTTCTTCTCGAGATTCTTTCTCAGCAATATTTTCAACAGCCTTCCAATGACTAAAATCTATTTTATCAAAAGTATAGAGTAAAACTACTTTGCCACTTACTCTGGCTGCCCTGAGGCTTGCATACCTTAAAGCATCAAACATTTCATCAGATTCGTCAAGTATAACTAAGAAGTTAAGTTCTTTTTTCATATTCTATTTCCTAAAAAAATAACCCGCACCTATACCAAGAAGAATAGCTATTATAGCAGAAATTAGACCATATAAAAATGAAAACTTATAAGCAAACTCAAATATGAATGAGTTAAAACCAGGTTTTTTAACAACTAAATTTATAGGTTTTTTTGAAATTTTTTTGTTATTTTCATAGGACTCCATTACCAATGTATATTTTCCAGGAGGAGAATTAATAGGAAGATTAATAGGCACTTTAAAAAACGTTTTATTTTCTTTTTCAATAGATTTGAAAGCATTATTTTTTATAGAAAATAATCCGATTTTTATCTGTTTTTTAATTAAGTCTTTTTTAAGATTGTCATCATCCTTTCCAAATAATTTAATATTATCAACTAATTCTTTTTTAATTTGAAAATCTATTTCATTTTTTTTCTTATTAGTATAAAAATGGAAAACTGAAGGATAGGAAAATTCACCTGTTTTTTTCCAAGTCCACATACTCAAAAATTTAGTTTTTTCTTGTAAGATTACCTTTTGTTTTGGTCCAATTAATTTTAAAATTAATAATCCCTTATTACTATTATTAACAAATACTACCAGAGATGGTTCGTTTTCATTATTATTGATTGAAACTTTTTTGTTGGGTACGTCAAAACTGAAGTTCTTTGCATCCAATTTTAGAGAAAAAGTAAGGAGAATTATGAAGATACTTAATATTTTCATTGTAAACGATCCTGTAAAATTATTCTTGAGCTGAATGACGGTTCTGTGACAAGATCAAAAGACATTTTGAAGCATACTAGAATTACTACAGATGCGAGTAAAATTCTTAAGTGTTCTCCTTTGAACTTTGAAGTATAACGTGAACCAAACTGTGCTCCAATAACTCCTCCGATGAGTAAAAAGACTGCTAAGATTAGGTCAACAGATTGATTATAAGTTGCCTGAAGAATAGTTACATTAGTAGTAACAAAAACAATCTGAAATAATGATGTTCCAATTGCAGTAACTGTAGACATTCCTAATATATAAATCATTGCTGGCACCATAATGAACCCACCTCCGACTCCCATGAGTGCCGACAAAATTCCTACAAAACATCCAATAAAAACAGGAACTAGAATAGAAATATACTTTCTTGATCTTCTAAACTTATATTTAAGTGGCAGTNNATCTAAGAAATTTCTTTTTGATTTNCGAATCTTAAAAGANGAATTTTTTTTTTTGAAGATAGCNANCGTACTTTCAACGAACATTAAACTNCCAATGACTGCCAAAAAAACAATATACAATAAACTAATTGTTAGATCTAGATTTCCTGCATCACGCATAAATTTAAAAAAAACTACACCCAGCGTAGAACCAAATATTCCACCTATCAACAGGAAATACCCAATTTCAAAGTCTATATTTTTTTTCCTATTATGTGCAATTGCACCAGATACTGATGAACCTAAAATTTGATTTGCTTCAGTTGCTACGGCTGTTCCTGGGGGAATGCCTAAAAAAATTAAAATTGGTGTCATTAGAAAACCACCACCTACTCCAAATAGCCCAGATAAAAAACCTACGAAAAAACCACAAAAAAGAATTACCATTAAATTGATATCAACTTCTGCTATTGGAAGAAAATAATACATCAAAAAAACCCAATAATATCTTTAATTGATTTCATATTACTTTCTGCTAATTTCTGTGCCTTTTTTTTACCATCTGATAAAACTGATTCTAAAAAATTTCTATCATCTTTTAATTGTTTAATTTTTATAGAAATTTTTGAAATTTCTTCTATTAAAATTTCACCGAGATCATTTTTAAAAACTGAGAAATTTTTATTTTCATAATCTTTTATTATATTTTCCTTAGATAATCCTGAGATGGAAGAAAATATATTGATTAAATTTGAGACTTCTGATCTAGTCTCTAATTNGTNAAGATTGTTTGGGAAAGGTAAGGAATCAGTTTTTGCTTTTTGAATTTTCTTCAAAATAGTATCAGACGAGTCAGTTAAATTTATTCTTGAAAAGTCTGAAGGATCAGACTTACTCATCTTATTCTCTCCATTTCTTAAGCTCATTACTCGAGTTGCATTGCCGGTAATTATTGGATCAGGAATAGGAAAAAAATTTACTTTATAGTGTCTATTAAAACTTTGTGCAATATTTCTGCATAATTCAAGGTGTTGTTTTTGATCATCTCCAACAGGAACATTTGTTGATTTATAGAGTAAAATATCAGCTGCCATAAGGATTGGATATGAATAAAGGCCAAGAGGTGCTTTTTCCTTATTTTTTCCAGCCTTATCTTTAAATTGAGTCATTCTGTTTAACCAGCCTATTGGCGTGTGACAACTCAAAAGCCATGCTAATTCACTATGACCGGACACAGATGATTGATTAAAAATTATACTTTTTTTAGGATTTATACCAGAAGCAATATAAGCTGCAGCAATATCTAAGGAATTGTCTTTTATTTGTTTGCAGTTTTCAGGAACGGTAAGAGCATGAAGATCAACTATACAAAAAATACAATCAGACTTCTCTTGTAACTTTATCCAGTTTTTAATTGCTCCAAGATAATTACCTAAATGAAGATTACCTGTTGGCTGAACACCTGAAAAAATTAGTTCATTTGGTTTGATTTTTCTCTCCTAATCTAAAATTAAATAAATAAAAAGCTTTAAGAAAATATAATAAAATTAGATATATAAAGGAACCAAAAATAATAAGACCTAAAACCAAAAGGATTTGTTCATTAAAATGGTTGTTAATTTGTGCTTCTAAAAAATAATTACTCAAAATATAATAAATTATAAATCCCATAATTCCAGATGCTAAAATACTTTTTAATAAAACTTTAAATGTTTCTGCATGCAAAGTGATAAATTTTTTTTTATTTGATAAAAATAACAAAATCAAAAAATTAAACCATGAAGAGATTGAAGTGGCAATAGCTAAACCGACATGCAAATAACTTTTTATAAGTATTAGATTTAGAGTAAGGTTAATTATCATAGCGATTATCGCAACATAAACAGGTGTTTTAGGATCTTCCCTACTAAAGAATGATACAGCAAGAATTTTTACAAATATAAAAGCAGGCAAACCTATGCAAAAGGCCTTAAGTGCATCACTAGTTAGCTTTGCATTATTTATTGTAAATTCCCCCCTTACGAATAAAACATTAGTTATTAAATCTGATAAAAAGATTAATCCTATTGAAGCGGGTATTGAAAAAATTATTCCTATTTGGAGACAATAGTTACTACTTTTACTCGCCTCATCAAAAGCTTTTTCTTTTATTTGTTTGGATAAAATAGGCAGTAATGCGGTACTAAGTGCAATGCCAATTACTCCCAGCGGTAATTGATTTACTCTATCTGCAAAATATAGGTATGAAATTGAACCATCAGGTAGGGTTGATGCTAAAATCATATCAATCAAAAGATTAAGTTGATATACTCCGTTTCCTAATGCAGCAGGAATAAACAAATAAAGTAGTTTTTTTGCATCTTCACTTAAATTTGAAAAATTGAAAAACGTAAAATCATTTAATTTTAGTTTAACATTGTTTTTTTTAAGATTATAAATCAACCATATTAATTGAACTAAACCTGCAAACGAAATTGAAAAAGCTAAATGCATAGAAATAGTTTCTTGATTAGAACTAAAAAAATCGCTACTTAATAACGCAGTTAACATTGAAAGATTTAAAATTACTGGAATAAATGCCATTGCAGCAAATTTACTCATTGTATTCAGATACCCACCAATTAAGGAAGACAAACAAATAAATAATAGAAATGGAAAGGTTATTCTTGATAATTCAACAGTTAACTGAAATTTTTGAAAGTTTTCTTCGAAGCCTGGTGCAACCATAGAAATTATAAAAGGCATAAAGATTTCAAAGATTATCAAAAAGGGTAATAAGATTGAAAAGATAATTGATAATACTTGTGATAAAAATTGATTAGATTTACTAATACCATATTTTACTTTTATTCCGGAAATAACTGGAATAAAAGCTGAATTCATTGCTCCTTCAGCAAAAAGTCTCCTGAAAAGATTGGGAAGTTTAAAAGAAACAAAAAAGGCATCAGATATAAAACTAGCCCCTAGCAATCTTGCAATTAAAAGATCTCTGAAATAACCAAGAATTCTACTTAGAAAAGTTAGAGAACCAATAGTTGATATAATTTTTAAAAACAATTTAGTTCCCACTTAAAATTTGTTTTCTAATTGATCTTTTAATTATTTTAATTTCTTCTGACTTAATAATTTTAAAACCAAAAATATTTCTAACATAAAATGTATCTTCAATATAATCCACAAAAGTTGATATTTTAGCTGTTGACACAACAATTTCTTTTTCCAATAAAACCATCAGTATATCGTATAGTAAAAAATCTCTATCATTAGTAGAAACTTTTATAATAGTGTATGTTTTGGATGAATTATTATCAATTGTAATAGTTGTTTTTCTATCAAAAATTTTTAAATTATTTTGTCTCTGTTTGTCGGCTAAATTTTTTTTGAAATTTTTAGTGTTGAGTGTTTTTAATTTCTCCCCCAAAATCTTTTTTTTCTTTTCAAGATCATTTATATTAAGCTTTAGGTTTTCTTTTACAGATAACTTAAATGTATCAACTACTGTATTATTCTCTAGAGTGAAAATTCTTGCCTCAAGAACATTCATATCTGATGAAATAACTGCGGCTATGACATCAAGTAAAAAATTTCTTCTATCATTAGCTACTATTGTTAAATCAAATAATCCAGAGTTCTGAAAACTTATTGAAAAGTCTATGTCCTTAATTTTTTCACTACCTTTAAAAAAGTTATCAATTTGTGATGCAATTTTTTTTGGTGTTTGAAGTAACCAAAAACTTGGATAAGTAATAGAACAAAATTTTTTATATGATACCTCAGAATGAGTGATCAGATTTTGCATTACCTCTTTTTTAATTGTATTTATCTTTTTATTAAGTTGGCTGTTTGTATCAGGCGTTATAATTTCTTTTTCACATTTCTTATATAACTTTTGAAGAAGAATTGATTTCCAGTCATTCCATATATCATCATTTACTGCGTGAATATCTACAACTGTTAAAAGATATAAAAACTTCAGTCTATCAATAGTATTAACCTTCTGAACAAATTTCTTAATGACAGAAATATCTTCAATATCTTTATTAAAAGCAAATTCACTATATATTGAGTGATTATTTACCAACCAAATAATTTCATCCTTATCTTCTAGACCCATTCTTTTTGATATTTTTTCAGCTATTCTAGTTCCTTTTTTTTCATGATTTCCCCCAAGCCCTTTTCCTATGTCGTGTAAAAGAACTGCAAAAAAAAGAGGAACTTTATTTGAAATTAGATTAAGTAATGATTTTGCAAAAACTAAGTTTTTTTGAATATTCTTTTCTGTTTTTATTTTTTTTAAAAAGTAAATTGCTCTAAGCGTGTGTTGGTCAACAGTATAAACATGATAACGATCAAATTGAGACTGAGATAAGATATTTTTAAACTCTGGTATAATTTTAGATAAAATACCAATATCATTAAGCATCTCAAGAGTAAATTTATCATTTGAATCAGTAAGAATTTCAATAAATAATTTATTTAACCTACTTTCCGGTGATAAGTTTATTTTTATCTTTTTAGACCAATCAAAAATGAATCTTTTTGTATTTGGATGTAAAGGAACTTTATACTTATAAGAGTCATGAAATATTTTAAAAAAGTTTTCATAATTATTTAAGAAAATTTTTTTTTTTTCGATTACAATATAACTATTTTCAATAGAAATACCTGCTGTTATAAAATCTTTTTTTAAATAATTAGGATCTTTATCACTTAATATACTTGCTGCTACAATGAAATTAGCTAGATTTTTAATATTTTTAATTTGTAGGAAGTAATGTTTCATAAGCCTTTCTACACCAAGAGTAGAATTTCTAGTCTTATAATTCATTTTTTCAGAGATAATCTTTTGAAGTTCAAAAGTAAGCCTTTCATTTGGTCTTTTGCTTAGATAATGAAGGTAACAACGGATTGTTAAAATGAAATCTAAAGATTTTTTAATTTTATAAGACTCAGATTTTGAAATAAATTTTTTCTTACTTATCTTTGAAAGTTCGTTTGTATTTTTCTTAGTCTTAAATATCCAAAATAATATATTAATATCTCTAAGTCCTCCGATACATTCTTTAATATTTGGTTCAAGTAAATATGAATTATTCCTTTTATTAATTAATCTTTTTTGTCTTTCCAAACTTTTTATTTTGATAAAATTATTTTTTGTGTCACTTTTAAAGTAACTATCAATTTCATTTCTTACTACTTTAAATAATGCTTCATCTCCATATATTTTTCTGTAGTCGAGAATAGATGTTTGGGTTACATGATCATCACTACTAATATTCTTAAAATCAATAATATCTTTAATGATATGACCAACTTTAAAACCCATGTCCCATAAAGCATAAAGTATTTCTTTGATAGAATTTTCAATTTTTTTATAAGGTGTTTTTGACTGCTTTGCTGGAACAAATAAAATATCTAAATCTGAATAAGGCGCTAATTGTCTTCTACCATAACCTCCAATAGCGCATATTAATAGATCACTTTTCTTTAGAGCTTTTTTATTTATTTGTACTCTAAATATAGCAGAGACTAAATCATCAGTTGAATCTGAAATGTGTTTACAAGTTTCAAAACCATTATTATTTTTTAGAAAATTCGATTTGATTTGTATTTGTATTTCATCAAATCGTTTTTTGTAAACATTTAAGTTTTTAAATTTTTGAATATTCAAAGTTTTATTAGTATTCAATCTTAAGCCTTGATTTATTTATTTGACAATTTTTTTTTTAAACTATAGAGAAGCTCGAGAGCTTCCTTCGGATTAATCTCATCAGGATTAATTTTTTTGAGTAATCTAAATATCTCCTGTTTTTTATGAGCGTTTTCATCATCTTCAAATTCAAAATATTCATCTTTGTTTTTTACATCCTTTTTTTGAAAAGTTTTTTCAGATAAATTTTTGAGTACTTCCGAAGCTCTTTTGATTATTGAATCCTGAATTCCTGCTAATTTAGCAACATGAAGTCCAAATGAACTTTTAGAAATACCATCAATAACCTTGTATAAAAAAATAATATTCCCTTGCCACTCATCTATTTGCATAGTTTTTAAACTTATACTTGGGAATCTTTTTTTCAAATATGTTAACTCTTTGTAATGTGTTGCAAAAAAAGTTAAACATTTTTTCTTTAAAATAATAAATTCTAATATTGCCCATGCTATAGATAATCCATCATTTGTTGATGTTCCTCTTCCTAATTCGTCTAAAATAATCAGAGAGTTTGTTGTTGCTCCATTTAAAATTCTTGCAGTTTCTACCATTTCTGTCATGAAAGTAGAAAGACCTTTAGATAAGTCATCTGAGGCACCCACCCGCGTAAATACTTTGTCGATAATTTTTATATCCACAGATTTAGCTGGAACGTAACAACCTATTTGACTCATTATACAAATTATTGCAACTTGTCTAAGAAACGTACTTTTGCCAGCCATATTAGGACCAGTCATTAGCCAAGTTTCTTTATCTATTTCTATTTCACAATCATTTGGTGTAAATTGCTTTTCTTCAAGTATTAGACTTTCCTCCACAACTGGGTGTCTACCTTGTTTAATTGAAAGCTTTTTTCCTCCAGAAAAAGTGGGTCTAATATAATTTCTTTGTCTAGAAATGAATGCATAATTATTCATTACATCAATATATGCAATATTATTACTTGTTCGATTTATAAGAGCATTATTTTCAAGAATTTTTTTACAAATTTTAAAGTATATTTCTTTTTCTAATTCTATTGCTTTAATTTCTGATTGTTCTATTTCAAGGGATATTTTTTTTAATTCATCAGTTTGAAAACGTGCAGCATGAAGAGTATTCTGGATTAAATAAAATTTTTTTTCTGAACAGTTTAAAAGTTTATCTGAATTTTTATTTGTAACCTCAATAAAGTATCCATGAAAATTATTGAATTTTATTTTAAGACTATTTAGGTTTGATAATGTTGAATAATCAATTTGCAGATTTAAAATTTTTTTCTTTTGAATATCTTTTATATTTCTTAATTCATCTAGATGTAAATTAACATTTGATCTTATTACATTCCCTTCTTGAAGGGAAATTGGTGGTTCAGTCTCTATATTTTTTTCTATTAATTTTTGAAGAGAAGATAATTCATCAATATTTTTCTTAGAGGGTAATAGTTTTTTTAAAGTTAAATTTTTTGAAAATTCAATAACTGTGAAGACTTTAATACTTTTTTTTATAAAATTTAAAACATTAATTAGATCTCTTGGATTACGTAATTTAGCACTTACTCGAGACAATGATCTTTCAACATCTGGTATACCTTTTATTAATTCTCTTATTTTTTCAATTAGTGAATTTTCGTTAATTAGATGTTCAACAAAATTTTGTCTTTTTTGAATTTCACTTATACTTAATAGAGGATTTTTAATTTGTTCTTTAAGCATTCTTGCTCCACACGCAGAAATTGTTTTATCTAAAACATCAATTAAGCTTCCTTTTCTTTCCCCATTTATTCTAGAAAAAATTTCTAAGCTTTGGCTTGAAATTTTATCTACCTCCATAAATTCTTCATCTTTAATGATGTTGATGTTCAAGATATTTGGTACATTATCTTTTTGGGTTAAATAAAGATAATCAATCAGAGCACCTGCAGAACAAATATCAGAGTCTTCTAAATCTCCCAGAGATCTGGTGTTAGAGACTTTAAAAAAATTTTGAATTTTTGTATTATTATTTTTTAGATCAAAAGATGTTGAGTGAATTAGGGTAATTTTATTTTTCCAATTCTTTAGTTCTTCTTTAATAAGTAAATTATTAATTATTTCTTCTGAGGTAATTATTTCTCCAGGATCAATTTTGTATAATAATTCACTTAGGTCCTGTCTTAGTGAACTATTTTTTAAATTTTTTGTTTTAAAAATACCAATTGTCATATCACACCAAGAAACACTCCCTTCACCATTTTTAATATAAATACTTGTCAAAAAATTGTATTTTTTAGAGTCTAATAATGGTTCTTCAAGTATAGTTCCAGGAGTTATAATTCTGACTACATCTCTTTCAAAAATTTTTTGATTTTTTTTTTGATTTTTTATTGATTCACTTTTTTTTTCTAGTTGTTCTGCTATGGCGACTTTAAACCCTAATTTTATTAATCTTGATAAATATGTTTGTGCAGAATGAGCGGGAACCCCACACATAGGTATATCTTTATTATTTAGTTTTCCTCTTTTGGTTAATGCAATACCTAATTGCTGGGAAGCTATCTTTGCATCATCAAAAAAAAGCTCGTAAAAATCACCCATTCTATAGAATAAAAGATAATTTTGATGTCTTCTTTTTACTTCGAGATATTGCGACATCATTGGAGTAGGTTTGGAATTCATTTTTTCCTTTTTTTTTGGTAAATCAATTAAACTTTGCTGTTTTAGTTGCATTATTTTATAATAAAAAAATCTAATTATGGCACATAATATTTAAACATCTTCATGTATATTAACAAAGAAATTATTTATGTATTTTTGTTATTTTTTTTCGTTTTAGTTATTTTAGCTATTAGATTTTATTTAGACTTTTCAAAATTAAAAAAAATAATTAGAACACACAAAGGGAAAGAGTACAGTTCATCTATTTTTTTATTTTATCAACAGTTTGAAGAGGTGATTTATAATTTAAATAGAATAACAAAACGATTTAATAAAAGAATAATGGTAAGCAAGGTGAGAATTAAATTTTTTGAAAAATTCTATGCCTCATTCCCTGATCCAATAATAATTATTAACCAAGATTTTCAGGTTGTTGAATTAAATAGAAAAGCTGTAGAATTATTGGGCAATGAAGCTTTTAAAAAAAATATATTTTCTGTACTCCGAATTTCAGAACTTAAAGATTTAATTCACAAAACTCAAAAAACAAAAAAACCATCTACGGCTTTTGTAAAGTTGGTTTATCCAAGTGAAAGAGTCTATAATATTTGGGTCTCACAAAGAAGAAAAGTTATAGATAGTAAACTTATTTTTATTAGACTATTTGACTCTACTGAAGAAAAAAAAATTCAATCCCTGCAATCAGAATTTATAGCCAATGTTAGTCATGAATTAAGAACCCCAATAGCATCAATTAGTGGATATTGTGAAACTCTTTTGACTAGCGCAAAGAATGACAAAAATGTACATGATAAATTTTTAAAAGTAATTAAGAAAGAAGCATCAAGAATGAGCTCTCTAGTGGGAGACTTATTATCTTTATCAAGAATTGAGAGAATTGAACATGCAAACCCAAAAGAAATAGTAGACATTTCATTTTTATTAAAAGAAATAAAAGAACTGACATTAAATTTATACAAGAAAAACAAAGTAATTATTAATTTTTTTTTATCAAGAAAAGTCTTAGAAGTTTACGGTGATTATAATGAACTTAAGCAAGTTTTTATTAATATAATTGAGAATGCTGTTAAACATGGAAAATCAGAAAAGCCAATAAAGGTAACTTTGTCAGATTTAAAAGATGAGGTGAAGGTTGCAATTAAGGACTTCGGAAAAGGAATAGATAAAGAACATATTCCAATGTTAACAAACAGATTTTATAGAGTAGATGAATCAAGATCCAGAAATAGTGAAAGTACAGGTTTAGGATTATCAATCGTAAAACATATTCTTAATCATCATAATGGTAGATTAATAATAAACTCCATTCCTAATAAAGGTTCAGAATTTAGTGTATTTTTAAGAAAGTGTTAGACATCTTTGTTGTATTTTAGCAACTAGAATTATTAAAAAAAAAAATGTCATCAAATTGCAATATAACTTAACTAATTTTTAAAACTCAATTTTTAAAATATTAATTTAGATTAGGGTTAAAAAAATGAAAAACATACTAAAATTGTTAATATTACCTTTTATATTTATCGGTAATCAAGCAATAGCTGCTGGAGAATATGATGCTCAAATAGACGCTTTGCAGAATGAGCTTCTTAAAATGAAGCAAGCAATGGCTTCAGATAAAAGTAAAGCTTATTTTAAAAAAGGAAAGGGTTTAAGTATTAAGAGTACTGATGGGAAATATTCTTTCCAAATTAAAGGAAGAGCTATGTACGATTTATCCTACATAACTAATTCAGATAGAATTGATTCTGTGGCTGATACACAATCTCTGGGTTCTGAATTTAGAAGATTACGCTTCTCAATTAAGGTGGGAGTTGGAGATGGTTGGGGCTTTGCTTTTCAACCGGATTTTGCAGAGACAATTGCAGATAACTCAAATACAGGAGGTAAAGGTGTTGATGTAAAAGATGCATTTATTTCAAAAAAAATTAAAGGTATTGGATCTTTCAAATTTGGTAATGCTAAAACGGCCGGGGGTATGTGGGAAAATACAAGTTCAAACAGCCTTTTATGGATGGAAAGACCAATGTATAACGAGGTTGCAAACCTAGCTCATAGAATGGGTGTTCACTATGATACTGGAGGGTCATTAGGAAAAAATCTTCATTTAGCTGCTGGATTAACTTGGGGTGATGAAGGCGCGTGGAGACAAGAGCAAGAAAATGCTGGTGCTGCTGCACAAGATAATGATTATAATTTCTCTGTTGCGACCCATTATACCGCCAAACTTGCTAAGAAAAATCAAGTAATGATTGGTGGATCATTTACCCATGAAACTTTTGTTGGTGCTGGGTTAGTATCAAGAAAGTTTGAAGCAAGAGCTCAAGGTGTCCACACATTAGGAGACAAAATTATTGATTCTGATCTTGTAGATTTAGATTCTTATAGTTATGGTGGTCCTCAATTTGCATACACCGACGGACCTTTGTTTGTAGCTGGCGAGTATTACTGGATGAGAGCTTCAAGAGATGATGATGCAGGAGCTCTTTATGGTGATGCAAAGTTTGAGGGCGGAACAGTCTTTGGTCATTATTTTATAAATGGAAATGCTAATGTAAAAATTAGTTCTAAAAAAGGTAAAATAGGCGGTGTTAAGTGTAAGGCTGTATATGGATGTACAGCATTAAAATTAATGTATGAAAAAATTGATACAACCCATAGTGAAGCTACTACAGCTTTAGCTACTGCAGGGCATATTGCTCATTTTGGTGTAAATCATTATTTTAATTCTAACGTAAGATTAATGTTTGATGGAGCGAAAGGTTTCTATAGAAATGGAAATCCAAATGCAGGTATTGCTAATAATTATCCTGCTGAATATACTCCATTTTCCTTGCAAACTAGATTGCATATTAAATTCTAACATTTAGAGTTTAATATTAGAATTAAAGAAAGGAGGTCTAATTTACCTCCTTTCTTTTAGTTATTTTCATAAATTTATTTTAAGGTTAAAGGTTTTTTTAAATCTTCATCACCAAGTAGTGGATATTTTTTTGAATTAAAAAGCTGATAGTGCCACCATTCATTTCTAAAAAAATCCCAACCTGAACAGGTCATTATTCCCAAAAGTATTAGCCTATTTTTTGTTGCCGTTTTGGAAATATATTTTGTTCCATGAAAAGATAAACTTGAAAACTCATCAAAACCTGTTCCCATATCAAGCTCATTATCTTTCTCATCTAATAAGGTTAAATCAACTGCAGCTCCTCTTGAATGAGGAGAACCTTTATCTGGAGGTGCAATAAAATCTGGATTAGGTAGGTATTCCCAAAGTTTTTTTTGCGAGTCAATAGGTCTAAACCCATCAAAAATTTTAAGTTTTAAACCTAGCTTTTCTGCTATTTCGCATGAAATCGTTAGATGTTCAAATGCAACCTCATTTAAATAGCAATCATTTCTACAATAAATTTTTTTACCAGTAAAGTTGTCATCAGTTGCATATTTTAAATCTATCAAAATATTAAGCTCTTTATCATTTAATTTAATCAGTTTTTGTGTCATTTTATAATTATTAATAAATAAAAAAGTTATCTTAATGTTATCACTATCACTTTATTCTTCAAGTCAGTCAGTTTCAGTTTCAATATATAGAAATAAAGAAAAATTATTATTTTTAGAAAAAAAAAATCAAGATATTAAAAAATCAGATGAATTAATTTTATTGATACAAAAAGCTCTTAAAAAAGAACCATTTAATTCTATAACACATATTTACTTCTCTAGAGGGCCGGGCGGATTTACAGCTATAAGAGCTCTTATTTCTATTTCACAAGGACTTGCTATTGCAGGAGAAGCAAGAATTCAAACAGTAACAATATTTGAGGCTTTTATTTCGGCTCTTAAGGAAAAGATAACCGGCAATATTCTAGTCTTATTCAAGGACAGTAGAAAAGATTATTATTTCCAATTTTTTAAGAACAAAAAAGGGTTATGGATTAAAGATTCTAATATATTTTGCGGGAATTTTAAGAAAATTGAACTAAAAATTAAAAATTATTGTGACACAAAAACTGAACATAAAATCAATATTATTACTGATAAGTTTAATTTTGAATTTGATTGTTTGTCAAATAAGAGATTAATAGAGTTGGAAATTAATGCAGATAGTATTTCTCAGGCAATTATTAGTGGTTACGGTAAAAATACTGTCAGACCTGTTTATCATCAGAAGCATTATGGAAAAAAGAATTAGGTATCAATCTTTAACAAAAAAATTTTACAAAGATGTCGAGCTTTTACAATTAAGATTTAAAGATGAGCTTAATAATATTTGGACATATAATGAATTGAAAATGTTGATATCACAAAAACAAATTTTTTCTGAAATTTGTTTAATAAATAAAAAGGTGATTGGTTTTTCAATTTTTAAAAAAATAGATGAGCATTTAGAATTATATATTATATTTGTTAGTCCTAAGCATAGGAGATTAGGGATTGGCAGAGATTTAATACTAAATGGCATTAATTTTTGCAAAAAAAAATTCTTAAATGAAATTTTGATAGAAGTAAATATTAATAATAGCAGTGCAATTTCTTTTTATAAAAAATTAAAATTTACTAATCTTGGAATAAGAAAAAATTATTATAATGTGAATGGAGAAGAATTCGACGCATTATTGATGGTCTTAAACATTTAGTTTTTTATAGATATTTCAAATATTTTGTTATCTAATTTTTTTGTTTTTACTTTTAAATTAAGTTCAATGAGAGATTCCTTAATACTCAAAAAATTATCATTGCCTTTGACTAAAACTTTTTTCTCTAAATTTTTGGGATTATTTTCAATAAAAATTTTTGTTTTAACAAAAGCCATTGGACAGTTATAACTAGTTAAATCTAAGTATTTTTTTTTTTTCACTTTTAGCTCTACATAATTTATTAAACGAGTTATAATTTAAACTAATATTTTTGAAATTTTGAGTTAAAATATTAATTTAAAATTGTCATATAAATTTAATATTATAGACATAAGAATACAATATTATGAATAGATTATTAAAAAAATGTAATAAACTTGGATTAAAGATGACCGAACAGAGAAAGGTTATAATCGAGGTTTTGTCGAACTCGAAAGATCACCCTGATGTGGAACTTGTATACCAAAGAGCATCAGAAATTGATAACAGAATAAGTATAGCAACTGTTTATAGGACTATAAGATTGTTTGAAGAGAAAAAAATTATTGAAAAACATGAATTTGGGGATGGCAGATTTAGGTATGAAGAGGTTACTGATATACATCATGATCATCTTATAGATATTAAGAGCGGAAAAGTAATTGAGTTTCAAAATGATGAAATTGAAAAGCTACAAATGAAAGTTGCTGAACAATTAGGTTATAAACTTATCGACCATAGACTTGAATTATATGCAGTACCCAATAAAAAAGAAAATTAAAATTTATAGAGGGAATTCTCTTAAAAAATTTCTTTTAAAAGCAAGTTATATTGCTAAAAATGTTATATACATTAAAAACTTTTCTTCAAATAAGGTTTTAAAAACCTCTAATAAAGATCCAGTATTATTAGCTTATCCTGAAAAAATAGATATAGATTTTAAAGCTGATGAATTCAGAGTTTTAGTCATTAAAAGTGACAATAGTTTAATTCGTAATGCTCAAAAACTCAGGTATCAAAACTTTTTTAATGATAAAAAAACTAATAAAAAAGTGAGCAAAATTGAATCAGATGAATTTGATAAATTTTGTGACCATTTGTTAGTAATTGATACCTCTGTTTCTGAAAGCTATGTAGTTGGCACATATAGATTATTACTAAATACACCATTTAATTCGAAGTCTGAACTATACACCTCAACAGAGTTTGATTTGGAAAAATTAAAAAAACAAAAAGGGCGTATTTTAGAAGCTGGACGTTCATGTGTACATCCAAATTATAGAGATGGCAGAATAATAAGACTTTTATGGAAAGGGTTAGCTAGTTATATAAAGCTTAAAAAAGTTGATTTTATAATTGGTTGTGCAAGCTTTTCAGGAATGAAGGTAAAAGATTTTAGAACAGAATTATCTTATTTACATTATTATCACTTGGCTCCAAAAAAATATGATTCAATTCCAATTGCAGATAAAAAAGTAACTTTTCGACTTAAGGAAAAAAAGAAAATAAATAAACTTTCATCTTTTAAACTTTTACCTCCATTAATAAAGGCTTATTTGAGGGTTGGTGCTTGGGTTGGATCTGGAGCTGTTTTAGATAAGAAATTTAAAACTATTGATGTGTGTATAATTTTAAAATCCAAAAATATTTTAAATAAGTATCTTAATTTAGCAGTTAAAAATTAATAAAATGTATTACTCACCATTTCTTTCCCTATTAAAAATAATCATATTTTTTGTCTGGACATTAATTTGTTCAAGTATTCAATTTCTTTTATTGTTAACTCCTAAGAATATATTTTTTTTAACGCCAAAACTTTATTTCAAGGGGCTCATATTTATTTTTGGGATTGATATAAGATTTAAGGGAGTTCCAAAGAAGGAAAATGTTATTTATATTTCAAATCATTCATCATATTTAGATATATTTATATTGGGTTCTAAATTAGATGGTCTATTTGTCGCCAAATCAGAAATAGCAAATTGGCCGATAATTAATAAAATATGCAAGTTAGCTAAAACTATATTTATAAATAGAAATAAAAAAAGTAACACCAAAAATCAAATTGCAACGATTAATAAATTTCTTGTTGATGGTTTTAATATTATATTATTTCCTGAGGGAACATCTAACGATGGAAATAAAGTTTTACCATTTAAAAGTTCTTTGTTTGCAATAACCGAGTTAAATAGGGATAAAAATTATTTTATACAGCCTATTTCATTATCTTATACAGGTTTTGATGGTGTGCCACTTAGTAGATTCTTTAAACATTATTTTGCATGGTATGGAAATATGGATTTAGTTCCACATGTATGGAAACTTTTAGGAATGGGAAATTGTGAGATTGAAGTAAAATATCATGCCCCCAAAGCTTTTAATGAGTTTTTTTCTAGAAAAGAGGCATGTAAATATTGTTTTGAACTAATTTCAAGTCAGGTATCTAAAGATTTAAATGCCAATACTAGAGAGAATCTAATAAATCTTTATAATTATAAATACTTATAAATAAAAATTAGTATATTAAAACTAACTTAGTATTTAAAAGATTAGTGAAAAAAAATTTTTATATAAAAACTTATGGTTGTCAGATGAACTTTTATGATTCTGAGAAAATAAAAGATTTATTAAAACCATTAAATTACATGCATTCTGAAAGTCCAGAAGACTGTGAACTTGCAATTCTTAATACATGTCATATTCGTGAAAAGGCTTCTGATAAAATGTATTCAGATATTGGTCGTTTAGCAAATTATAAAAAGAATCAAATAGCTTTGGGTAAAAATATGACTATTGCGATTTGTGGATGTGTTGCACAAGCTGAAGGAAAAGAAATAATTAAAAGAAATAAAGACGTCGATATAGTTTTAGGGCCTCAAAACTATCATCTTTTACCAAAAATTTTAAAAGAAAAGCATAAATCTGAGCAGTATATTGAGAATAATTTTCCCAAAGAAAGTAAATTTGATTATTTACTTGATCCAACTTTTAATGGTGTTTCTGCCTTTGTCTCAATTCAAGAGGGCTGTGATAAATTTTGCACTTTTTGTGTAGTTCCTTACACTCGTGGAGCTGAATATTCAAGATCAGTTCTTGAAATTAAAATGGAAGTAGAAAAACTTACTTCTCTTGGAGTTAAAGAAGTAACCCTATTAGGACAAAATGTTAATGCTTATCATGGTTATTTTAGCAACCAAGAAAAAGAAAAAGTTTTTGATCTAAGTGATTTATGTAGAGAATTATCAAAAAATGCAAAGCTCAAGAGAATTAGATATATAACATCACATCCATCAGATATGTCTGAAAAGCAAATATTAGAACATAAATTAAATAAAAAATTAATGCCCTATCTTCACTTGCCAATCCAATCAGGTTCTAATAAAATCTTAAAAGAAATGAATAGAAACTATACTAGGGAAGAATATATAAAAATTATAGAAAATTTAAAGATAGCCAGACCTGATATTGCCTTAACATCGGATTTTATTGTTGGCTTTCCAGGAGAATCTGAAAAAGATTTTGATGATACTATGGACGTAATTAAACTTCTTGGTTTTGCAGGTTCATATTCNTTTAAATATTCTCCAAGACCAGGAACTCCNGCGTCANTAATTANAAACACAGTAGATGANAGAGTTNCTGATAAAAGATTAAAAATTATNCAAACNGAACTCNCAAAACAACAAAAAGACTTNAATAANTCTTTTNTCGGAAAAAAACTATCAGTTTTAATAGAAAAAGTAGGAAAAAAGAAAAACCAATATGTCGGAAGAAGNGAATATCTTCAGCCAATACATTTNATATCTAANGACTCTTTAGTGAGTAAAATAGTTGATGTTAAAATTGAATCNATTACTGCATATTCNTTGCATGGAAAAATTAATTAAAAAGTATAAATTTGAGTAACAAAAAAAATCAATTTAAAAAAAGAAAAAATTTTTATTCTGAAACTATTTCTTTTGAAGATAATTCTTTATTTTCCTCTGTCTGTGGTGAATTAGATAATAACCTAAAATTTATAGAAAAGGAGATTGGAGTAGAAATTATTCCTAGAGGCAATATATTAACCTTAAATGGAAGTTTAGAAAGTGTTAGGAATGCAGTATCTGTTTTAAAATCTTTGTACACTACTGCTTTAAATAATACTGTAATTGATTATGGTGAGTTAAAAGGATCAATAAATATGGTTATTGAAGAAAAACTGAATGGTAAAAAAGAAAATATAGTTGAGTCTATCTTTGTTAAGGCAGGAAAAAAGTTATTAAAGCCAAGATCTAAAAAACAAATTGACTATTTTGAGCTAGTCAGAAAAAAACAAATTGTTTTTTGTTGTGGTCCTGCAGGGACAGGAAAAACATATTTAGCAGTAGCATTTGCTGTTTCAATGTTAAAATCTGGTCAGGTAGATAAAATTATTTTATCAAGGCCAGCTGTAGAAGCAGGAGAAAGGCTAGGTTTTCTTCCTGGTGACTTAAAAGAGAAAATTGATCCATTTTTAAGACCAATTTATGATGCTCTTAATGAAATGCTTCCATTGTCTGAGGTTATGAAAAAAATAGAATCTGGTCAAATTGAAATTGCGCCGATAGCATTTATGAGAGGTAGAACTTTATCAAATTCGTTTGTAATTTTAGATGAATCTCAAAATACAACTTCTGTTCAAATGAAAATGTTTTTGACAAGATTAGGAGAAAATTCAAAAATGATTATTAATGGAGATCTTTCTCAAGTAGATCTTCCTTCAGGAACAAAATCAGGTTTGAGGGAAGCAATTAAAATTTTAAAAAATATTAAGGATATTGGATTCATAAAATTTGATGACAAAGACGTTGTAAGAAATTCGCTTGTTTCAAAAATTGTTTCAAATTATGAAAATTATGAAAAAAGTGAGGGTATTGGATATGAGTATCTTTCAAAAGCATCAAATGAAGATTAAAATTAAATATGAAAAACTTAATGATTTTGATAAAGAAGTGATTAGTGTTCTAATTAAAAAGGTAATTAGTCAGGCATCAAGAGAATTAAAGTTAAATGAAAAATCTAGATATGAATTAAGTATATTGATTACTGATAATCAAAATATTAAAGTTTTAAATGAAAAATTTAGAAAAATTAAAAAAGAAACTAATGTTTTATCTTTTCCTCAGGTTGATTTAACCTTAACGAAACCCAGTCATAAATTAATTTTATTAGGAGATATTGTATTGTCTTTGGAAAAAATAAGACAAGAATCTAAGTTATATTCAAAAACTTTTGAAGATCATTTTTCACATTTAGTACTTCATGGATTTATGCATCTCTTAGGCTTTAATCACGAGGATCAGATCGGAGCAAAGTTGATGGAAGAAAAAGAAACTAAAATTTTATCAAAATTGATGATAAAAAATCCTTATATGATTAATTAAAATTTAAATTAAAATGAATATAATAAAAAAGATAGTACAATTTTTTTCTAAAGAGAAAAAAGACAATTATAGAGAAGTTATTGAAGATTTAATTGATCAGCAAGATATTTCAGATAAAAAAATTGATGATGGTACCAAGAAAATCTTTAGCAATGTTATAGATATACATAACAAGTGTGTTGAAGATGTAATGGTCCCAAGAGCAAATATAATTGCTATTTCAGAACTTTCTTCTCTTTCAGATCTTTCGGCATTAATGAGTAATTCCAAGCATTCTAGAGTGCCAGTTTTTAACGAAAATTTAGATAATATAACAGGTATGACACATATAAGAGATCTTTTAAACTTTACTCAAAATAATGGAAAAATTCAAAATCAAGAAAAAAACGCAAAACAAATTTCAAGAAAGATACTCTATACTGTTCACTCTATGAAAATTTTAGATTTACTATTAAAAATGAGATCTGAAAAGATTCATATGGCAATTGTTGTTGACGAGTATGGAGGCACCGACGGTTTAGTCACGATTGAGGATTTAGTTGAGGAAATTGTAGGGGAAATAGAAGATGAACATGATTTAGTTCAACAAGAATTTTTTAAGAAAACTGCAAAAGGAAATTTTGAGGTTTCAGCGAGAATGCCAATTGAAGAATTTGAGAAAAAAGTAGGAAAGTTTGTAAAAAACTATGAAAAAGATAAAATTGATACTGTTGGAGGTCTGGTATTTTCAATAGCTGAGAGAGTTCCGGAAAGAGGAGAAGTCATTGTTCATTCTAGTGGATTTGAGTTTAATGTTTTAGAAGCTGACACAATAAGAATTAAAAAACTTATGGTCCATATTAAATAAAATTATGATAAATAAAAAATATTTATCCATTTTTTTAATAGGATCATTTTCTGCATTAGCTTTACCTTACTTTTTTTTCTTTCCCATTNTAGTNNTAGGCTTAATTTTATTTATTANTGAAATAAAGCAATCAAAGGATTATAAAGACTCATTTAAAATTGGACTTNCTTTTGGNTTTGGATATTTTTTAGTNGGTATGCACTGGATTGTATTNCCATTAATGGTNGATAAAAATTATTATGTATTTATNCCTTTTGCNCTTNTTTTTTTCCCACTTTTCTTGAGTTTTTTTTATGGAGGGGNAGCAATTATTNCATCTNTTTATTTGNNAAAAATNAGGAAATTTAATCAATNTTATTTTTTNAATTCTTTTGTTATNNCCTTAATTTTTTTTTTTTTTGAGTTTGTAAGATCAAATATATTTGGAGGCTTCCCTTGGAACCTATCTTCACATGTATGGGGTTTTAATAATAATCTAGTTATTATCAGTAAATATATAGGTAGTTATGGTCTTTCTTTTTTAACAATTTGGTGGATCGTTATATTATCTAACTTTTTTTCGAAAAAGAACTATCGAGAACTTCTTATTATTTTTTTGATATTCCCAATTTCACTATACCTGTTTGGTAATTTATTTTCTGATGAACCCTTAAACAAAAAAATTAAAATACGTTTGGTACAACCAAATATTTCCCAAAAAATTAAGTGGTCAAAAGAACATATGAAAGAAAATTTGATGAAATTAAAGAAATATTCGGTCAAAGATCTTGATACTTCAAATCCTCCAAATATTATAGTTTGGCCTGAGGTGGCAATACCATTTTTTTTAAATAAGGAGGAAGACTTAAAAAAGTACATATTAGAAAATATACCATTAAAAACTTACCTTATTACCGGAGCATTAAGATATGAAAAAGTTGGAAATGATTATAAAATTTTTAATAGTTTATATATGCTAAAGCAAAATGAGATAGTTTCTTACTATGATAAAGTTAGATTAGTTCCTTTTGGTGAATTTATGCCTTTTAAGGAAATTTTAAAATTAAAAAAATTAACTGAAGGTCGAAAAGATTTTAGCTCAGGAACTGGAAGAAAAGAATTATTTATAAAAGATTTCAAAGAAAGAATAATTAGCTTTGAACCATCAATATGTTANGAAGGAATTTTTCCAGAGAAAAAANTANCCTTTTTAAATCCAAATTTACTNATAAATATTACCAATGATGCNTGGTTNGGAAGNACAACTGGGCCGAAGCANCATCANATAGCAAATATGTTTAGAGCNATTGAAAGAGGNCTNCCATTAGTAAGAGTTTCAAATTCGGGNATTTCTAATATAATTGATATCAATGGAAAAATAATGNCAAATTTANCCNTAAATGAAGAAGGNTACAAGGAAATAGAGNTNAGATTAGGGAGTGGNGAAACATTTTANTCTAAATTTGGTTTGTACTCATTAGTTTACTTGATAATTTTTCTTTTTCTTTTCTGCTTATCNTTGGANNTTTTTTTATTAAAAAAGAAGTTGAAAAATTTTTTATAAAAAATATAAATAATAGTTATTCTTAATATGAAAAAATCTGAACAATATATTTTTACAAGTGAGTCAGTCTCAGAGGGCCATCCTGATAAGGTTTGTGATCAAATTTCTGATGAAATATTAGATCTTTATCTTTCTGAAGATAATACTGCAAGAGTTGCATGTGAGACACTTGCAACAACAAATAGAGTAATTGTATCTGGAGAGGTAAATATAAAAAAAAATAAAGATAGGATTGATAATTATAGAATTGAAGAAGTAATTAGAAAAAAAGTCAAGGAAATTGGCTATGAACAAGAAGGTTTTCATTGGGAAAATATAAAAATTGATAATCACATACATGAGCAATCTAAGGACATAGCAATTGGTGTAGATGAAGTTGAGAATGTTAAAGATCAAGGGGCTGGAGATCAGGGTATAATGTTTGGATTTGCATGCTCTGAAACAGAAAATTTAATGCCTGCACCAATAGAGTATTCTCATAAGATATTATTAAATCTAGCTGATTTTAGACATAACAATGAATCCTTCTTTGGGCCGGACTCGAAAAGTCAAGTTAGCATAATATATAATAACAATAAACCAATTGGCATCTCATCTGTAGTTGTATCAACTCAACATAATGAAGATGCGAAAAATGATGAGATAAAAAGAAAAGTTAAAGAAATTATTAATATGTCTATTCCTGATGGNTGGATGCCTGATGATAAAAATTTATATATAAATCCAACTGGTAGATTTGTAATAGGGGGGCCTGATGGTGACACCGGGCTCACCGGACGAAAAATTGTTGTAGACACTTATGGTGGGGCAGCTCCTCATGGAGGAGGAGCATTTTCAGGTAAAGATCAAACAAAAGTTGATAGGTCAGCTGCATATATGGCAAGATATTTAGCAAAAAATATAGTTGCCAGTAAAATATCAGAAAAATGCTTGATTCAACTTTCATATGCTATTGGTGTTTCAAAACCTGTTTCTTTGTATATTAAGACAGATAAAGCTTCAGATGTTGATACACAAAAATTAACTAGAATCCTAAATGAAAATATAGATTTATCTCCATCAGGTATTAGAGAATATTTAAAGTTAGATAGGCCCATATATTCAAAAACGGCATCTTATGGACATTTTGGTAGAATTTATTGTGAAAAAACTGGATGTTTTTCATGGGAAAAGTTAGATTTTGTTAGTAAACTTCTTGAGTCATATTAATTTAAATTGAATGAAAAGTTTCTATGGAAGAAGATGTACAAAGGGTGCGAGTAAGTCCTTTGTGTCTCAAATTAAAAATGATTTAATTTATTTTGATGCTGAATCTGCAAAAAATAAAATCATTAAGTTTAGAAGTAAATATAAAAAAATTAGTTTAGAAATTGGTTTTGGTATGGGNCATTATTTAGTTTCTCACGCTAAANATAAACCGAATGAAGGGATTATAGGNTGTGATCCTTTNATAAATGGGAATNTGTATATTGTTAAATCTTCGAAGAATTATTTTCTTAAAAATCTTTTAATTACTAATCTAGACTTTGAAAATCTTTTAACTTTTCTAGATAATGTTAAGTTTTTGGATGTTTTTATTTTTTTCCCTGATCCTTGGAAAAAAAGAAGACATAACAAAAGAAGACTAATAAATTATAGAATGACTAATCTATTATCACAAATATTAGAAAAAGGTGGAAAAGTAAATGTTGTTACTGATGACAAAGAATATTGGGATCAAATAATCTCGGTATTTTCTTCAAATAAAAAATTTTCTTTTCCTAGTAAATTAAATTATAAATCTACAAATAATTTAAATATTTTTAAAACTAAATATTCTCAAAAAGCTCTAGAAGAAAAAAAAAAAACCTACTTTAACTCCTTTCAATTAACTTAATAGAGTTTAAGAATACTTAGTGAAGCTTAATATATTGTGTTTTGATTAGAAAAGTGAAATCGTATAAAATTTAATTAAATTATTTAAGTTTACTAAAAGTATTGCTATTAAATAGGTAAAAAAAGTAATTTAGTCTTTAATTAATAAATTTTTTATAAAATATTGGAAGTTGACAAATGAATAAATCACCAATAAATGATAAACAAGATAATATATTTCCAGTCGATCTATTAGATATTGCAAAGAATTTAGCAAAAGAAAAAGGTATTGATTCTGAAGAAGTATTAGAAGCAATGGAAACTGCAATAGCTAAAGCAGGGAGAAGTAAGTATGGTCATGAGTTTGATATTAGAGCTCATGTTGACAGAGACTCAGGACAAATAGGATTATATAGATATCTTGAAATTGTTGATTCTTTAGATGAACAACCAGATGAAGAAAAAGTGAATAAAATTCAACTCTCGGATGCTATCAAAACAAATAAAGAACTGAAAGTTGGGGAATATGTTATGGATAAACTACCCCAAATAGACTTTGGAAGAATTGCAGTTCAGACAGCGAAACAAGTTATTGTCCAAAAAGTTAAAGAAGCTGAAAGATCAATGCAATATGCTCAATTTAAAGATAAAATTGGAGAAATTGTTAATGGAATCGTTAAAAGAGTAGAATACGGAAATGTTGTAGTGGATTTGGGAAGAGCAGAAGCATTAATGAAAAGAGAAGAATTATTAAATCGTGAAACCTTTCGTCGTTCTGATAGGATTAGAGCTTATATAATGGATGTAAGAGAAGAATTAAAAGGACCACAAATTTTTCTATCTCGTTCCCACAATCAATTTTTAGTGAAATTATTTACACAAGAAGTTCCCGAAATATATGATGGAATTATAGAAGTTAAATCAGTTGCCCGCGATCCGGGAAGTAGAGCTAAAATAGCTGTTTTTTCTAAAGAAAAAAGTATCGATCCTGTTGGGGCTTGTGTTGGAATGAGAGGTAGTAGAGTNCAAGCAGTTGTAAATGAGCTCCAAGGAGAAAAAATTGATATTGTTCTGTGGTCAGAAGATATTGCAACGTTTGTCGTTAATGCTCTTGGCCCTGCAGAAGTAGATAAAGTAATAATTGAAGAAGAATTAAAAAAAGTTGATATTATTGTTCCTGATGAACAGTTGAGCTTGGCTATAGGCAGAAGAGGTCAAAATGTTAGACTCGCAAGTGCAGTTACAGGTTGGGACATAGATATTCTTACAGTTAGTCAGGAATCCGATAGAAGAAATGAAGAGTTTAAGAGGCTTTCACAATTGTTTATATCTAGCCTGGATGTTGATGAGGTAATAGCTCACTTACTAGTAACGGAAGGATTCAGTTCTGTGGAAGATGTTTCAATGGTTACTGCTGAGGAATTATCCTCAATTGAAGGTTTTGATGATAATTTAGTAAAAGAATTAAAATCTAGAGCAGCTTTATACTTAAAAAAAATAGAAAAAGAAGATATGGAAAAAGTTGTTGCTTCAGGAATTGATGATTACATGAGCAAAGAGTCAGGTTTTAATGCTAAACAATTAATTGAGTTATCATCAAATAATATAAAAACCAGAGATAATTTAGCTGATTTATCAAGTGATGAGCTGATAGAAATTCTGAGCAATGAATCAATAAGTGAAAAGAAAGCAAATGAAATTATTATGAATGCAAGAAAACATTGGTTTGAAAAAGAGTAAGGAATTATGTCAGAAGAAAAGAAAAATTTAACTTTATCTACAAAACTTGAATTAAAAAAAACATTTGATGCTGGAAAGATAAAGCAAAGTTTTTCCCATGGACGTTCAAGGTCAGTATCAGTTGAAGTAAAGAAAAAGAGATCATTTGGTCCAAAATCACCTAATCTTGAAAAAGCTTTTAAAGAGAGTAAAGAAAATAGTGAGAGTAAAGCACAAATAAATGAAATTATAACTGAAAAAGATAAACCTTTAGAAAAAGAAGAACTTTTTGAGGAAAAAAACCCTGCTTCAGATGCTAAAAAAGAAAAAGATATAATAGAAAATAAAACTCAAAAAAAAGAATTTATAAAAGAACAACAGACTAAAAATGTATTTAAAGATACAAAAGAAGTTAAAAAAGACGCAAGTAATTCAATTCAAGAACAAAAAAAAACTAGTATTCAAAGTGAAGAAAAAGCAGCAAAGTTAAAAAGCTTAAAGTTAATAAAAGTTCCCAAAAAACAGGAGGAAAGAAGAAAAGGCAAGCTTACAATTTCCGAGGCTCTTGATGATAACAATAATGAAAGAGTTAGGTCATTAGCTGCGATAAAAAGAGCCAGGGAAAAAGCAAAATTGAGATTAACTCAAAATATTGAAACTAATATTCAAGTCAAAGAAAAAAAAAAGAGGGAAGTTGTAATTCCTGATTTTATCGCAGTAAATGAGTTAGGAACTAGGCTTGCAGAAAAAACCTCAGACCTAATAAAAGTATTAATGAAGTTAGGGGTTATGGCAACAATCAATCAAACAATTGATGGGGATACTGCAGAGTTAGTAGTTATTGAGTTAGGACATACTCCAAAAAGAGTAAGTGAAGCAGATGTTGAAATTGGTTTATCCGGAAACTTAGATGAGGAANAACAATTAAATCCNAGGTCACCAGTTGTNACTATAATGGGTCATGTTGATCATGGTAAAACNTCTTTATTAGATGTAATTAGAGAAAAAAAAGTAACTCAAACTGAGGCTGGAGGAATAACCCAGCATATTGGAGCTTATATGATCGACACTCCAAAAGGTAAAATTACTTTTTTAGATACACCAGGGCATGCAGCTTTTACACAAATGCGTGCGAGAGGTTCTAACGTCACGGATATAGTTATNTTAGTTGTTGCTGCTGATGATAGTGTNAATGATCAAACNATAGAAGCAATTAGCCATGCGAAAGCTTCTAAATGTCCTATAATAGTTGCTATNAANAAAATTGATTTACCAGCTGCAAACCCTCAAAAAGTAGAATCTGATTTATTATCACATGAAATTGTCAGTGAAAAAATGGGCGGCGATACAGTACTTATTGAAGTTTCAGCAAAGAATAAAATTGGAATAGATGATTTAATCGATGCTATCCTTCTTCAATCAGAAATACTCGAATTAAAGGCAAATTCAAAAAGAAATGCTGAAGGTACTGTAATCGAGTCTAAGATTGAAAAAGGAAGAGGACCTGTTATTTCAGTTTTGGTTCAAAAGGGTACTTTAAGAGTTGGTGATATAGTCATAGCTGGAAAAGAATGGGGAAAGGTAAGAGCTCTAACTGATGATGAGAATAAAAGATTAAATGAAGCATTTCCAAGTTTTCCTGTTGAGATAATTGGACTTTCTGGGGCTCCTGAAGCTGGGGATGAGTTTGTTGTAGTTGAAAGTGAGGCAAGAGCGAGGGAAGTAACTCAATATAGAGGAAGAATAAAAAGAGTAAGAGATAATGCTTCATTGAAGAGAACTTCAGTGGAGCAAATGATTACNGANGCATCTGAGGANGTATCGCAGGAATTNCCTATTATAATAAANGCAGACGTTCATGGGTCGAAAGAAGCNATAGAACAAAGTCTCTTAAAACTTGATGTTGGGAATGTAAAAATTGAAATAGTCCATACAGGTGTTGGAGAAATTAATGAGTCTGATGTAACATTAGCTATAGCTACAAAAGCGATAATACTTGGATTTAATGTTAGAACTAATGTTCAAGCAAGAAATTTGGCAAAAAGAGATGGTGTTATTGTAAATTATTACTCAATTATCTATGAGGTTATTGATGAAGTAACAAAACTAATGAGAGGTAAACTTGACCCAGAATATGATGAGAAGATAATAGGAAAGTTAGAAATTAAGAAGATTTTTAAGGTTTCAAAATCTGATAATATAGCCGGATGTATNGTTTTAGATGGTTATATTACAAATAATGCTAAGGTGAGAGTNATAAGAAATGAAGAAGTTGTCCATCAAACAGAGATTTCTAGTTTGAGGAGAGAAAAAAATGAAATTAAAGAAGTGAAAGCAGGTCAAGAATGTGGAATAGGTTTTCTGAATTATAGTGATTTTGAAGAAAATGATATTTTAGAGTGCTTTATTTTGCAAGCTAAACAAGATACTTAAGAAGTTAAATTATGTTAAAGTTAAATAAAAAAAACACAGCAAGACAACTTAAAGTTTCTGAACAAATAAAGAGATATTTAGCAGATATTATAAAGAATCACAGCTTTGGATACGAAAAAGAGAGTCTTTTTACAATTACAATTTCAGAAGTTAATATTTCTATTGATTTAAAAAATGCCTATGTCTTCATAGTACCATTTTTACAAAATGGTATGGAATTAAATGATCAGGATGCTTTGGAACTTGTTTATAAAGACTTATATCTAATAAAAAAGAAGTTAAGCGCTAATTTAGCCCTTAGGTATACACCAAAGTTGATATTTAAAATTGATAAATTAGATAGAGAATCTCAAAAGATTGATAGTTTATTCAAAGATCCAAAGGTTGCACAAGATCTTGTNGAAGGAAATTGATTTTANNANTTAATGTCGGAAGAATCTTATAANAAAAATAATATCCATGGTTGGGTTTTTATAGATAAGCCAATAGGNATGAGTTCTAATAAAGNNCTTCAAAAGATTAAAAAATTGTTTCTAAATGCTAAAGCTGGGTATGTTGGAACATTAGATCCACTTGCAAGTGGATTCTTACCTATTGCCATAGGTAAGGCAACCAAAACAATAAAATATCTCAATAACGAAAACAAAGAATATGAATTTACTATCAATTGGGGAATTAAAACCTCAACAGGTGATGTTGAAGGATCGATAATAGAAAAACATAAAAAGTTTCCAACTAAGAATGAAATTAAACAACAATTAAAAACATTTATTGGAGACTTAGAGCAAATACCTTCAAAATACTCTTCTATAAAAATTAATGGTAAAAGAGCATACAAGCTTGTGAGACAAGGTAAAAACTTTGATATGCCAAAGAGAAAAATTAAAATCAAGGAGTTTAAGTTGAAGAAAATTATTAATGAACGCAAAGCTGTTTTTAAAATAAATTGTAGTTCAGGTACATATGTTAGAACAATAGTTGAGGACTTTGCCAAAATTCTTGGAACTGTAGGGCATTTAACTTCTCTTAGGAGAATTGGTTTTGGGAAACTTGATAAAAAACTAATTTCTCTGGATTCTTTGATCAGTTTCATGCATATTGACAAATTAATAAAGGTTTTGAAGCCAGTAGATTATATATTTGAAGGGGTAAAAAAAATTAATATAAAGCAAACAGACGCAAAATTATTATTGGATGGCAACTTCTTTTGTGTAAATTCTGAATCAGAAACTATAACTAAAGATATCCCTTTTAAATTTGTTATTGCGAGTTATAAAAATAAGATTATCGCAATAGGTAAAATAAACGATGGGAGTTTTTATCCACAAACAGTAATGAATTTAAATATTAGAAAAAATTAAGGAGAGGAAATGTCGATTTCATTAGAAAAAAAAACTGAAGTAATTAAAAAATATGCAACTGAAAAAAATGATAAGGGCTCTACAGATGTTCAGGTTGCGATATTGAGTCATAGAATTAATTCATTAACAGAGCATTTGAAGTCAAATAAAAAAGATCAAAGCACAAGAAGAGGTCTTTTAAAACTAGTAGGTCGAAGAAAAAAACTTTTATCTTACTTAAAAAACAAAAGTGCTGAAAAATATCAAGCTTTGATTAAGTCATTAGGATTAAGGCATTAATAAATAAATTTGACAGGAAATAGGAAAGAAATATGTTTAAGATTGTTAAGAAAGAATTAGATTGGAAAGGTTTAAAGTTAACTTTAGAAACTGGTCAAATGGCTAGACAGGCGGATGGGGCAGTTTTAGCTTCTTTGGGAGGAACATCTGTATTATGTACAGTTTCAGCAGCGAGAAAAGTAGATCCTTCAAAGGATTTTTTTCCGTTATCAGTCCATTATATTGAAAAAGCTTATTCAGCGGGAAAAATTCCTGGAGGTTTTTTTAAAAGAGAAGGTAGACCCTCAGAAATTGAAACGCTTAATTCAAGACTTATAGACAGACCTTTAAGGCCACTTTTTCATAAAAATTATAATAATGAAACTCAAGTAATATGTACGGTCATAAATTATGATTTTGAAAATGATCCATCAATTTGTGCATTAATCGGGGCATCTGCTGCATTGACAATTTCTGGGCTTCCTTTTTTGGGACCAGTTGGATGCTCAAGAGTTGGATATATTAATGGTGATTATATTTTAAATCCTACTGTAGAAGAGATGAAGGAAACTGAGCTAGATTTAGTCGTGGCAGGAACTAGAAATGGCGTTTTAATGGTTGAATCAGAAGCTAATCAACTTTCTGAGGAAATAATGTTGGGTGCTGTCAAGTTTGGGCATGATCAATTTCAGCCTGTAATTAAAAAGATAATTGATTTAGCCGAAGATTCTGCTAAGGAGTCNTGGGAAATTCAGGAAGATAAAAAACCAGATTTTTTTGAACCTCTAGAAAAAGAAACCGCTCCAGAATTAAAAAAAATATACAAAGTAAAAGAAAAATCTAAAAGATCGCAACAATTAGATGTCTTTAAAAATGATATTTTTGAAAAGTATTCTGAAAAATACGAAGTTGAATCTTCTATTATCGCTGCAAATTTAAAAAAAATAGAAAAGGAAATAGTTCGTTCATCTATTCTTGAAACAGGTAATAGAATTGATGGTAGAGATTTAACTACAGTTAGAAATATAGATTCTAAAATTAATATACTTGAAAATGTACATGGTAGTGCTCTTTTCACAAGGGGAGAAACTCAAGCGTTAGTAGTTACTACTCTTGGTACAGGAGCTGATGAGCAAAGAGTTGATACACTTAATGGAGATATGACAGAGAAATTTATGCTTCATTATAATTTTCCACCTTTTTCAGTTAATGAAGTTGGTAGAATTGGATCTACAGGTAGAAGAGAGGTTGGGCATGGAAAATTAGCTTGGCGAGCAATAAAACCAGCACTTTCTGATCATGAAAAATTTCCATATACAATTCGAGTTGTTTCTGAAATAACAGAGTCAAATGGCTCATCTTCAATGGCAACAGTTTGTGGAACTTCATTGTCATTGATGGATGCTGGTGTTCCAATAAAAAAGCCTATTGCTGGAATCGCAATGGGTTTAATTATGGAAGAAAAGAAATTTGCTGTTTTAACTGATATTCTTGGTGATGAAGATCATTTAGGGGATATGGATTTTAAAGTCGCTGGAAGTGAAGATGGGATTACTGCTCTTCAAATGGATATTAAAATCAATGGAATAACGGAAGAAATAATGAAAGATGCTCTTTCTCAAGCAAAAGATGCAAGAATGCATATACTGGCTGAAATGGATAAAACTATAAAAAGTTCAAGAGAAAGTGTAAAAGATAATGCTCCAAAAATTATTAAAATGAAAATTGCCAAAGAAAAAATTAGAGAAGTTATAGGTTCTGGAGGAAAGATAATTAGGGATATTTGTGAGAAGTCAACAGCCAAGGTTGAGATTGATGATGATGGCAATATAATTATTTCTTGTGCTAATAAAGAGTCTGGAGATATGGCAACTAATATGATTAATGATATTGTAGCTGAACCTGAAGTAGGAAAAATATATGAAGGAAAAGTTGTTAAAACAATGGACTTTGGTGCCTTTGTGAATTTTATGGGATCAAGAGATGGTTTGGTGCATATAAGTCAATTAAGACCAGAAAGAGTTGAAAAAACAACTGATGTAGTTAACGAAGGCGATATAGTAAAAGTAAAAGTCTTGGGTGTTGATGATAGGGGTAAGGTTAAATTAAGCCTTAAGGATGCAGTAGAAGCAGAATAAGAAATAGTAAAAAATTGATATGATAGACTTACAACCATTAAAAATGTCAGGAAAAGAAGTGCTTCCCTTAATTGAGGGCGGTAAAGGAATTGCCATTAGTAGTGGTCAAAGTTCAGGTGCATGGGCAAAGGCTGGGGGTATAGGCACTTTCTCTGGTGTTAATGCTGATTCATATGATGTAAATGGCAAAGTTATTCCACAAGAATATAAGGAAAAAACGAGATCTGGTAGACATCATGAACTTGTGAAATATTCGGTTACCGGAGCTGTAGAACAAGCTAAAATAGCCAGAGATATTGGTGGAAAGAATGCTGCAATTCATGTTAATATTTTATGGGAAATGGGTGCAGCTGAGACTATACTTTCTCAAACATTAGAAAACTCTAAAGGGATTATAGATGGAGTTACTTGCGGAGCAGGAATGCCGTACAAGTTATCTGAAATTGCTGCATCTTTTAATGTTTTTTATTATCCAATAGTTTCCTCTGCCAGAGCATTTAATGCCTTATGGAAGAGATCTTACAGAAAGACTGCTGAATTTTTAGGAGGTGTTGTTTATGAAGATCCTTGGTTAGCTGGTGGACATAATGGTCTATCTAATAGTGAGGATCCTTTGAAGCCTCAAGATCCATATCCAAGAGTTTTAGAGTTAAGAAAAATAATGAATGAATTTAAATTAGAACATGTTCCAATAATTATGGCTGGAGGTGTTTGGAGCTTAAATGAATGGCAAGATTGGATAGATAATAAAGAGTTAGGTTTAATTGCATTCCAATTTGGAACTAGACCTTTATTGACAAAAGAAAGTCCAATTCCTGATGATTGGAAAAGACGATTGCTTACAATAAAAAAAGGTGATGTTAGTCTTCATAAGTTTAGTCCTACAGGCTTTTATTCATCTGCAGTAAGAAATGATTTTCTAAAAGAATTAGAATTAAGATCTGAAAGACAAACTCCTTATTTACGTGAGCAGACCAATGAGTTTAATGAAAAACTTGAGATTGGACCAAGAAAAAGGGCTTATTATGTAAAAAACTCTGATAAATCTAAAATTGAAAATTGGATAAGTGGTGGTTTTCTAAAGCCATTAACAACACCAAATGATACTTTGATCTGGGTTACAATAAAAAAAGCAAAGCAAATTTTAAAAGATCAAATTGATTGTATGGGTTGTCTTTCATCTTGCTTGTTTAGCAATTGGTCTCAAAATGAAAAGGGTACAACAGGAAGAAAAGCAGATCCAAGGTCTTTTTGTATTCAAAAAACACTTCAAAGAATCAGTCATGGAATTTCTTCATTGGAAAATGAATTGATGTTTGCCGGTCATTCAGCTTATAGATTTTCTAAAGATCCTTTCTATAAAAATGGATTTATACCTAAGGTTAAAGAACTAATTGATAGAATTTGTAAGGGATTGTAATTTTTAAGAAAAAATATTATAATTTTAGCTATGGTAAATTTAAATATAGCGCTTAATAAAGTTTCTTGCTCTAATTTGAAGCTTACAAAACAAAGGAAAAGTATTTTAAAAATTCTTTTTAATGATGGACACGGTCATTACACGGCTGAACAAATTCATTCAAGTGTGATTAAAGATGGTTTTAAAGTTTCTTTAGCTACTGTTTATAATACTTTAAAGGAGTTTACTAAAATTGGCATAATTAAAGGTATCAAAGTATCTTCTGATAAAACTTATTTTGATACTAATAGTAAACCTCATCATCATTTTTATCATAAACAATCAGGTAAATTGGAAGATATTGAATTAAAGAAGATCAAGATATCCGAGATCCCTAAAGTTCCAAAAGGAAGAAAGCTTGATTCTATAGAGGTAGTAATTAACTTAGATTAACAATTAATTTGTTGCTTGATTGAGAATGATAATCATTATCTAAATTAGAATTATTCTAAATTACCTTGACATTATAAAGTTATAAAATAAATTAATATATTCATATAATTTTAATTGGGAGAAAATATGTCACTTAAAGGAACTAAAACAGAAGAAAATTTAAAGGCGGCTTTTGCTGGAGAGTCACAGGCCAATAGGAGATATTTATATTTTGCTCAAAAAGCAGATATCGAAGGTCATAATGACGTAGCTGCAGTCTTCAGATCAACAGCTGAGGGAGAAACAGGCCATGCACATGGTCATCTTGAATTTCTTGAAGAAGTAGGTGATCCTGCAACTGGTGAACCAATCGGGAATACAGTTGATAATCTTAAGGCCTCTGTTGCTGGTGAAACTCATGAATACACAGACATGTATCCAGGTATGGCAAAAACAGCAAGAGATGAGGGATTTGACGAAATCGCTGATTGGTTTGAAACCTTGGCGAAAGCGGAAAAATCTCATGCTGGTAAATTCCAAAGAACACTTGATGATATAAAATAATTATGGGGACAAATATGTCCCCAAAATTTCTAATAAAAACTTATGAAAAGCAAAGAAGGTGGTCTTGGAGCTCCTGTAAGATTTCCATTAAAATGGGAGGAAGCAGACTTCACAGATCGAAAAGAAATAGATGTTGAGTTAAGAAGAGTATTCGATATTTGTCATGGATGTCGGAGATGCTTTAATTTATGTGAAAGCTTTCCGAAACTTTTTGATTTAATAGATGAGTCTAAATCAGGTGAGCTTGATACAGTTAATAGTGAAGATTTTAAACCTGTTGTAGATGCTTGTACACTTTGTGATATGTGCTTTATGACTAAATGTCCATA
>PALK01000009.1 GCA_002710765.1 Rickettsiales bacterium
CCGCGGCTAACATATTGTCTGAAAATATAGCTTTAGCCCAATCAGGTAGTTCTCTTTTCTTTTCAGGTATAAAATCTGCAACAGACTCGTTATAACCATTTATCATATCATGTTCTAAGTCTGTACTTGGACTAAAGTCATGAAAAGCTCCTGTAATTTTATTTTTACCTGCTATAACATCAAAGCCATAAATAGGTGCATTGTTGTTAAGATTAGGAAAACAGCATACATGCATCATCCACAAACCTTTTGTTTCTCTTGCATCTACAACGTCAATATGACAACGACGAAGGCTATCATTACGCCATACGCGATTAATCCAGGAACCGTCTTCTTTATTAAATTGCGATAGTCCTGGCTCTTCAAATTCTTCTGCTCTTTCATCAAATATCCTTATAATTTCTTCTTGAAGTGAAATAAGTTTTTCCCATAATATACTTTTAGTTGGTTTTTCTTCTGCTATAATTGTCATTCGTATGTAACTCCAAAAAAGTCGTGATAGAAGTATTGTGTTCCCGTTCGAGGAACTTCAGTAACAAATTCTCCTTTAACTATTACACCACTTTCACTGCTTGTTTGTCCGTGGTATTCTGTACCATCCATATGGTAACAATTATCAACAGAAATAATAGGAACGTCAGATAACCACGACATCATAGTTAAATGTGCATGATGCCAGTTGTTAAAAAGAGTTTCCATCTTTTTTCCGTTGCCTCTGAAACCGTTTGTTGAATGTACAAATAATTGTAGGTCTTGTCTGCCACCCATGTTGTATTGCTGTTTAGCATGCCAGCATATAGCTTTATGTCCGGACATTCCATGCCCCCACATATCATTACATACTAATCCTACAACATTAAACTGAAATGTTTCGTCTCCTAATTTCCATGCAAATAATCCATCTTTATCTGTATCATGTTCCATAAAAGGTAAGTCTTGTGGATTAATACAGAACGATTTATTAGTTGCTCCTCTTAGTTGGCCATCTTTTGCATAAAATCTAATTTGGTTTCGTCCTACATCTCCAAATCTTTCTTTTTCTTTCCATAGTGTACCTAAGCACAATCCAACTTTATCTTTTGCATATGCTTCTACTGCTTTTAATCCGTCCTCTAGTTCTGATAAATTGTCAAAAGGATCAATACCAAAAGAAGTTGCGGCTAGTCCTCCATGGTCATAACCGCTTAAAGCACCTTCAGGTGTAACTAAGTAATCACACTTGTTTTCTACTGCATAGTCTATTGCTTTTTTAATGTGTTCAACATTGTCTTTGACAATTGGTGTACAAGGAATTTGTGCACCTGCTATTCTAACTGGTACTTGTTTTGGCATTAGTGCTTACTCACTGAAAGTACATTAGGAACATCAAAGTCAATTTTTAAGTTTGTTGCTTTGAATACAAAATTAATTACAAGTCTGTTTTCATTTTCAATAGGACATGTGCCAGTATGCATTAGATTAGATTTTAGTAGTATTGCTCTACCTTTCTTTGGATGTACTTCTCCTACCACTTCCAAATCCTTATATGGCATTGGGTCAAGTGTTGATTTTTGAAAAATTCTAGTTGGCCCATCGCTATCTTTAATGTAATAAATTAAAGTAAAATACTCTGGTGACTTATGATCTGCATGTGGTGGATGATATTTTCCTTTGAATGATTCATCTTTTAAATTCATATTTGTTTTTATTTTGTGTATATCACCTACTGTACACCCTGTTGCATTTTCTAAAAAAGATAATACCATTCTAGTGAGTCCGAATGTTTCAGGATTAGGTTTACCTCCCCATTGTGATATATGTACTAGTTGAGGACATTCTTTTATATTGTCATCAACAACAGATTCGTTATGGCCCTCTATTTCTTTTGCATTGCCTGATGTAAAAGAAACATAATTCCATTGTGTATTAAAGTGAAATTGTTCTTCAATTGTATCCTGTATAGATTTTGGTAAAAAATTCTCAATTACTGTATAGCTCAAGTTCTAACTCCATTAACTCTTTAAACAAATTAGTTGCTGAGGTAAAAACATATTTTGCTTCTTCAGCCATATCATCATTTGTTTTTGATCTGATTGCTTCTTTAAGTNNTTTCTTATCTGTATCAAACTCGTACATTGTACCAGCCCCTGGTACTTTTTTAGCAATCATTTGTCCGCCACTAAGGTCGCCCATATGAAGTACATACACATGAGCCATTAGTGCATTACTATCATGCATAATATATTTCATATGCATAATATAATCTCTTGTACTTTGTGTTAACACCGGCGGGTCAACATGTTTCCAAAGTTCTAAGTAATCTTTTTCTATNCGTTGTTTGCGGCTAATACCTGGTAGGTCATATAATAGCCCATTAGCACCAGCTAGTGCTTCTAGTAAATCGTATTTTTTATGTTGGTTCCAAAGATATGTTGCATATAAGTCTGGGTTTATCTTTCCGCTCATTAACACCTTAACAAATTCTTGTCTCTCAGCATCTTTGTGATGCTCCCATGTTAAGTCTTTAAGACTCATTGTAAACTCCTAGACTATTCTTCTTCGACTTTGATTTGTAAGGGATATCCTCGTTCTCTACTTGCGGTAGTTGCTTCAACTGCTTTTTGTTCTGCCACTTCATATGTATATATACCTACAGTTCCGCTACCTTCTGTGTGAATCTGAACCATAACTTTTTCAGCTGACTCAGCTGAATGTTTGAAAATGCCTACTAATACTTCTATAACCCAATCCATAGGAGTTGCGTCATCATTAAAGAAAATAACTTTGTACTTAGATGGTTCAGTAATCTTTTGATCTATCAACTCATCTATTTTTACATCTAAATCTTGTGCGAATTCTACGTCATTGTTCATCATATTTTCCTATCTGCTTAGGGGGAATAAATCCCCCTAAACATTTCCCTAGTTAACCTTCGATAGTTGGACCAGCATTGATCTCAATTTTCTTAGGTTTCATTTCCTCAGGAATATCTCTAAAAAGATGTATGTTTAACATACCATTTTCTAGTTTTGCTGATTTAACATCAACATGCTCTGCAAGGTTAAATTCTCTTACAAAGTTTCTTCCTGCAATACCTCTATGAAGATAGTTTACATCTTCATCACCTTTTGGTGCCGAGCCTTCAATTTTAAGAACATCTTTGTCCTTTTCAATTGAAAGATTATCCATAGTAAAGCCAGCGACTGCTACTGAGATCATAAACTCATCGTCGTTAAGTTTTGCTATGTTATATGGTGGGTATCCTCCAGAACCATTATTTGGACTGTTTTCAAATACTCTGTCCATTTGATCGAACAGGTTATCAAATCCAATAAATTGTTTGTGGAAACCGGGTAGGTTTAGAGTTGTTAGTCTTGTCATTTTTTTCTCCTTTATTAAGCAAGATTAATAATTAGGACCCAAATATTTGGCATCCCAGTACAAAAAGAACTCTTCTCTCTGTACATTAGTATTTATCATTATAAAAACACCATAATGATAAAATCCGGTCAATTTTTATCAAATTGACTGAATACTTGATTGACTTGGTTATTCACACGTACAAACGTAGTACACTTTGACATATCTTTAAGTCTTTTAGCACCTATATATGTACATGCACTTCTAACCCCGCCTAAAATTTCTGTTANTGTATTGTCTACAGGACCTCTGTGTGGCAATGTTACTACTTTACCTTCAGCACCACGATATCCATCTTTTCTGCGTCCGTGCCTAGCCATTGCTTCATCTGAACTCATTCCGTAGAATGTAACTTTCCCATCAATAACTTCGCCTTCTGATTCATCGTGTCCTGCTAACATACCACCAAGCATTACAAAATGTGCTCCTGCACCAAATGCCTTAGCTACATCTCCTGGATGTACACAACCACCATCTGCGATAACATGACCACCGATACCGTTGGCGGCATCTGCACATTCGATTACTCCTGATAACTGCGGTACTCCGACACCTGTTTGTAATCTAGTTGTACATACTGATCCAGGACCAATTCCTACTTTTACGATGTCTGCTCCACGAATTATTAGTTCTTCTGTCATTTCACCAGTAACTACATTACCAGCAATAATTGTTTTATCTGGATAAGTCTCTCTTATCTTTTCAATAAAGTCACCAAAGTTTTCATGATATGCATTTGCTACATCTACACAAATAAACTTAATGTCTGGATATGATTCTAACACTCTAGTCATTGTGTTATAGTCTGCGGCTTCTTTATCCCAAATGTAGCCTGTGCCTGTACAAGCACTAATATACTTTAATTTTATTCCAGAGCCAACTGCTTCTTTCCAATCTTCAAAACTATTATGTTTACCTATAACAGTAAGCATCTTATGATCTTGGAAAACCTTTGCCATTGAAAATGTACCAACACCGTCCATGTTGCTAGCCATTATAGGGACGCCAGTCCATTCTTGGCCACTGTTGTGAAATTTGTATGTTCGAAGCAAGTCTACGTCTCTACGACTTTCTAGCTTACTTCTCTTAGGTTTGAATAAAACGTCGCTATAGTCCAGCTTAATATCTTGCTCGATTCTCATAGCTTAGTATCCTTGTTCGTCTAAACGTTTTTGCATAGCACGTTGATGGCGTCTTTTTGCCATTGCCTTATCACGTTTTCTTTTTTCGCTAGGCTTCACATACTCTTGTCGTTCTCTATACTCTTGTAATACACCAGACTCTTGAACTTTCTTTTTAAATTTACGTAATGCCGCATTAACGTCACCGTTACGGACTTCAACATAAATTCCGCTCTTCTGACCTTGTGACTGTTGATTAAAGTGTCTAGGTCGTCTGTTGTTATTTCTGTAGTTCTGCAAGTTTTGCTCCTATCGGTTCTACCAAATAATCTAAATGGTATATTCGTTTATTACTTAACTTATTATAATACATATCAGGGCCTTTTGTCAACCAGAAAGTGTTAGTATTGGCAATAATATATGAAGCCAAATCTCTTATATTTGGTGGACAGTTATCAATATCTAGAATAACAAAATTAGCTATATGACAATGGTTTAATAACCATTGGGGGTCTTGTAGATCTTTTTGACCAATTTTGGTATCTCCAATTTCTACATCTTGTTTTAATTCGGGTATTTCGTAAACGTATGTTGTAAATGGTTGATCAAACTTAACAATTAAGTTTTGAAATTCATCTTTTACATCTCTGCTTGGGTATACTAATAAAAAACTAATATCATTTGTTAATAATGTATCAGGTGGTGTAACGACCGTTAAATCACTCATTCTTATCTCTTATGTTTCTCCAGTTAGTATCTTCAGTTTGCTCTTCGTTCTGTATATATCCGGAATCAGCGGTCGTTTGATTCGAATCTGAACTTGGTTCAATCACCTCTGTAAAATCTGGTCTTGTTCTGTCTGATTCTTCAATTGGTGTTTGTACACTTTCGCTTTCTGGCAACTTTAATGCTTCTTCTACAGTTGCAGATTGCTTTAATGCTTCTTTGGCTTGTTCTGCTTCAACATCATCATCGTCTAAGTAAGACTCCCAGGGAAATTCGTCTATTTCACCAGCCAAATATTTTTCTTTAAAACTTTTAATAGTTCTGTTAGGATTCATATCCTTCCATTTTCTTTTGGCCTCGGTCCACTGTGGATGTTGATCTAATTCATCAATTTGTTCTTCTGTTAGTCTTGGCCTAGCAACTTCTTTTTCTTTATATTCTTCTGCTACTGCTTTTACTTCATCTTCAACTTCTTTGTCTAGTGTCTCTTGGTCGATGTCTTCGTATACTGTTGGAACTTCGTTTTCGTAAGTTTTATCTTCATCTTCAGATATTGTGTTTATATCTGCATCACGATTAATCTCTTCTTCAATTTCAGGATCTATTTTATCCTCAGGTTCTTCTTCTTTAGGTTCTTCTTCCTGCTGATTCATTAAGTCTACAATATGTTGAGCCCTTTTGTCTTCGTACTCTTTCCAATCATAGTCTTTCGGTCGCCTGGCGAACTGGAACGTATACTGGCTAGCAATTAATAGTAAAACTGCTAGAGGATCAAACACAAAAATAATTAAAATGATAACCCATCTAACGGCTTCTTCTAATAAATCTCTGTCTGCTTCCTCACCATATATAAATTCCGCAATATATTTGATAGGACCAACTTCTGCTTCTAATTTTCTATATTCTGCTTCAATCGCATATTTTTGTTCAGTTAGTGTATCAATTTCTGTATTAGCTTTTTTAATTTTAAGAAGGTTTTCTTCTATAAGCTCTGTGTTGTTGTCAGGAGTAATACTTCCAATTTCAGATCTAAGTTTGTTTATAACCTTGTTTGAATCTTCTATTTCTCTTTGTGCTATATCACGAAGACGTTTTATTTCTTCATTGGCTGATATTATTATTGGAGATTCTTTTTCTTCAAGTTGAGCAATAGTCTTTAGAATACTTTCACGTTTAGCTATTAGTCCGTCGCGATAGTTTTCAACTTGTTTAGCAGTTCTACTTCCGTAGGTTCCATCTACTCTAGTTCCTACAATACTTTGAAGGCGCCTAATACTTTCACTATCTCGTCTATTCAGTAAATCAGATAATGTTTGTAGGTCGGTATCTATATTAGAAACTTGTGCAAGGTAAGGCTCAATTTTCTTATCTCTACGTTCTGTTTCTTGTTGAATTATTTTTTGTTGTTCTATAACAAGTGGCTGTATTCTTTCATATGCAGTATCGATTCTTTTCTGTTCTCTATCAATCTGATCCTGAATAGTATCATTTTTATTGGCACCTTTGTTTTCAGCAGTTTCTATTTTATCTTCTGCTTTAGTTATAATAGTTTTATATCTACTAATTTCAGTTTCAAGTTGTGAGATTTTTTCTACAGATTCAATACTTGCAGAGGTTTGTTCTATATGGGCTTTAGAAAGATACCCAAAGATACCCATACTTGTAATAAACATTAGTACTACAACCGCAGTAGCGAGGTAATACTTTAGCCACCATTTTGCTTGTGACCAATACCTATGTAACCATACTGCCGTGACTAATTTAGAAACTTCTAAAACGCCACCCATTATTATAATAGGAATAACTGCGGCGGCAAATATAGCCGCTAATCCTGCCACAGAATAATATATTGCAACCGCACTTATACAAAGTGCAGTAAACATAACTAATAAACCAAATACCATATATTCCCTCTTTTACCGTGCCCTCAAAATCTTTTGTATGTTATATTTATTTTAATTTCGGAAGAACTTCCATTGATTGCCCTTCAAACAAGCTCGGTCTGTAAAGTTCTTAGAGCTTCCTTTGTACCATATAGTACTCATAAGTGTAGTGCATGTGTTCGGATCCACACGGGCAACGAATACTTCGCCACTAGCATTAGTACTATTACCGTACCATTTACAACTCTGTCCAGGTGGTAAAGTATCTAGTGCAAAGTATACACATCTTTCGTGTCTTTGTCTATCTTCTTTAGGTACAGAGTATGCACTATGTTTACCTAGATTAAAAACAACAGAGTAAATAGATTCTGGAGATGAATAATTAGACGCAGTACTCATTTGTCCGTAATAAGGATTATGAGATCCACAAGCAGTTAAACTAATAACGGTAGCGACCGTCAACAGCCTGCCAAGTGCCGTCCGGAAATTGGCAAAGAAATCCTTGTACATTTTTCTGTGTTCCTCTAATATTTGCAACAGTTTGATAAGGACGACACTTTCGAGCAATACCTGCATCTTTAACAAAATGTCGTACTTTAGGTTTATCTGAACATTCAACTACTGTGTTACTACTGACTACTTTATTGTTGTTGTTAACTTCAATCTTTTCGTCAGTATAACAGTATTGTGCAGTATCTAGTTTGGGTGTCGTTGTAGCTGAACACCCTCCTAGACTAATTAGTGCTATGCTTGATAACACCAACACGTTTCGCATTTCTATCATCTTTCGCCTCAGCTAATAGTTTATCAAATACTTGTAGTGGCATTTTAATACGTACATATGTGTGTACTCTGCCAGTCGAAGCAAGTTCGTATGCATGTTTTTCAACTTCAACGTGTTCTGTAATTGAAGTATTTTTAGTCGAGTGTTGCACAATAGTTTGTGTTACACGACTTTCAACACCGTTATTACCTTTGATATCAACAGTAGTATTAGAATTTACAATACCGTTAATTCTTTCTGCAAAGCCTTTAACTGCAAATGCATATGCTTGAGATTCAGAAGCTTGTTCAAACCTACTTTCACCCATTCCGCATGCATAAGCATAATCCGTTTTCCAGAACAACCAGCCTTCTGAACCAATTTGTTCACAATCCATGTACCAGGTCGGATTTGCCTTAGTTTCTCTAACTTCTATTTCCTTCATTGTAGAACATGCTGTCATAGCCAACAATGCAGTTCCGATAGTTAGTGCCTTTGTAAGTTTGCCTTTCATTACAGCCTCCTCAATTTACAAACGGAGCGACAACTTTATGAAATAAGTCTACGACTTGTTCTTGATTAGTTGCCAATTGAATTTTAGCATCTGCCCACGATTGGGTTTGATACTCTACAGTCTTATCCCATTCTTGGATAAGAAACTTTTTTACGTTAAGAAACGTATCTTGCATTAATGCCTCCTATGTTGAGCCTTTGTTTCATTATGTCTTATAATAACTTCTTTTATTACACTTGTCAAGACTTTTTGGCAAAACTTAATCCCACCTGTAAAATATGTGGTCATCAATCTTTCCAATTAATCTCATTTGCTTTCTCCATGTAGGACTTACATAGTCTGCATGATAATGTGTAGCACCTTCAATCATACCAGCCCATTTATTAAATGCAAGGATTTGGTATGCAATATCTTGGGCAACTTTCCATTTTATATTATCTTCATAATTTATAAGTTCATCTTTTTTGCCATCACAATACCAACTAAATTGGCATTTATTTCTTACAGGATAATATACCCGTTCGTTTTCGGGAAGATCAGGGTCCTTTTTAGTCTTCCAACTTTCCTTAATAGGTCCTTCATATATAACATCACATACTTTTGCAGGATATCTTCTGTCCTGAACTCTATTAAGAACAACTCGGGCGACAGCAATTTGGCCAGCTATACTTTGATTATGAGATTCCCTATAGATGTTGAGAGTCATACAATATAACTCATCAGGATCGATTACTGGAGGTTCGTTATCTTGATCAACAGTACCTGGTAGATAAACAATTCTAGTTTTAACCACAGGCACTTCTTTTATTTCAAATTCTTTGATAATTTTTGGTACTTCAATTGTTTCAATTTCTGTAACAATTTTTGGTACCTCAATTTCTACAATTTTTTCTACTTCTACAATTTTTTCTACAATTTTTTCTACTTCTTTAATTTCTACTTCTGGAGCTGGTACGTCTTTCCAAAGTACAGTTGCCATTCCTACAGTAAAACCAAATAGTATTGCAAGTAGATATCTTGTCCGGGTCAATATAGCCATAGTTGTCATCCTCTTCGCATAGTTGCAATTTCAGTTGCTTGTTTTGATCCTGTCTTATCGTCATCGTCTGCAAAGATAGGAACCATATTACTTTTGTGCATAGTAGCAATACCTACAAGACGTCTTTTGCCAGTATACTGCAATGCTTCTTTTTTTGTACAAGGTGCAAAAGAAGATCCACTATTCAAACTAGGTACGTGTTGTTCTTCTTTACGATATACACCAGACTCGTGCCAAGGAGTTTTTACTGCAACCGGCTTGCTTTTAGGCTTGTAATTGCCATGGCAGTAATCAATATATTCTTTAATATTCATAACTAGATTAGGGCAACCAAGGCGTTTCATTTCCTTGTTGTGCTTTCGCATCTGTTCTTCGTACCGTGCGATTTTACCTAATGTAAGTTTGGATTTTGATTTACGTTTTTTTGTATTGAGGGAAGTCATTCCCCTCACCAAGTGCATTGTCATAGTAAAACCTATATTTGTTACAGTTATACTAAAGTATACTATAATACAAGGTACCTGTCAAGATCTTTTTTACCAAATTAACTATCTTGTATTTGTTGTCTTGCACAACTGACGCTATTCAATTCTACTCTATATCCGTCTTTGAGCATTTCTTGTAGTGTGTCTACACCACGACTTTTTATGATAGATGTCCAAGAGTCTAAAAACTCTTGGCATTCAACTTCTGTTTCAAAGTGTTTACTGTAAACATTTACAATTTCGTCTCTTTGTATATCATCAGGTGTTGTAAGAGTAAAATTAAAAAGTAACATAAAAACTTCAAGCATTTTTCTTTCCAGTGTATTGTTAGTGTTCAGTGAGTTTTTGTCTCAACTGCAAACTAATATACACTGGAAAGGCCCTTATGTCAACCTTTTTGGTAAAATTGTTAAAAAGAAATTTTAATATCGCCTAATAATAATGCGATTATTCCTGCTATTAAAAATAAGTCAGCACATATACTCCAAATGATATAACACTTAAACAAATATTTGCTCACCTTTAATACTAAGGGGTTCTTCATTTTGACCCCCTATAATTAATATATTCATAATAATTCCTACTCAGGTAATGTTACAGTACCTGCTTCTAAAAGAATTTTTCTATTTTCTTCGTGTGCTGCCTGCACTAGTTCTTTATTTTCAGCATTATACTGAACTGCCATATGATTGTCAAGTAATGCTGTAGTTAGTGGTTTTCCGTCTACGTGTATATCGCCTAAAATACGTCCGAACTTACCTTTAGAATCATAAGATGCAGTTACTAGTACGATATCAGCACCTTCGACTTCTACAAAATTTTTAACAAAATCTTTTGCCGCTAAGCCAAATGCCTTTTCAACTAAATCTCTTGTTCTTGATTCTGGAGTATCAACTCCAACTAGCCTTACTCGTTCGTCCTTTAACCATACACCAAATCCTAGATCGATGTCAACGTCAACAGTATCACCGTCAACTACTTTAACTATTGTTGCTCTATAATCGTACATAATGTTTCTCCTGTAAAGTATATAATATACGTATATTTATAATATATGCTAAATAACCTTAGTTATGAAACATAAACACTTAGTAGTACGAGCTGAAGTAGATAATCCAATTGTAAACAAATCAAAAGCTCGTAAGTTCTTACGAAGTCTAATTAAAAAAATTAAAATGAAAGAAATGTACGGTCCTGTTGCTAGTTATTGTAAAATGAAGGGTAACAGAGGAATCACAGCATTTGCTATTATTGAAACTAGTCATTTAGCAATGCACATATGGGATGAAAACAGTCCTAGTCTTATACAATTTGATGTGTATAGTTGTAGTGACTTTGAACCAGCAACAGTAATAGAACATTTACAACCACTAAGTCCTACCAAAGTAGATTACAAATTCCTAAATAGAGAACAAGAATTTATACAAGTAATTTAAAGGTTGACCTTTAAGTAATTTGAGTGTATAAATATAATACAATGTTGAAGCAATTCAAACACTGAACTGGACCCGGGGGCGGTACCCGGCGACTCCACCATAAACACATGAGAGGAAACCTTTATGGATGCTAAAATTTTTGTATTAGTAGTTTCAATGTGGGGACACAATGGAACAGAATGGGAGTATATTGGAAACCAATCAGTTTTAAATCAAGACATGACTCAGCAACAATGTGAGTACATGGCTGATGAAGAAAAAACTTGGACAGTACATAATACTAACAAATACTATCGTATACAAATGCAATGTTATCCTAAAAAATGTGCAGGTCAAAAGACTTGCGAATAGTCGTGTGTTTATGATGGGGTCGAAATAGGATCGACAGGCAGATTAGTAGAAGAGTGGAGTTGTCCGGATCTAAGCTCGGTTAACGCGAAGAAAACTTATAATTGCAAACGACAATTATGCGCCAGAAATGGCATTAGCGGCCTAATTTAGGCACGTAGGGGTTGGCAACTTACCTGGCAACAGAAAAGTTGCACTTTACATTTTTTCAGATAAATATAGCACAGGCAGAAGGAGAACGGTCATGCCGGCAAGAAATCACAGAAATTGGTTGAAGAAGCCAACAAATGTTGAATATGTTGATAGTCGCATTTATTCAGACTATAAAATTTACCAAGAAGAAATTAAAAATATTTTTGCAAAAGTTTGGATACCAATGTGTCACAAAAGTGAACTACCAAACAAAGATGACTTTAGAACAAGTCAAATTGCATTTCAAAATGTAGTTGCAGTGAATCATAGTGATACATTTCAGGTTTATCACAATCCTGGTATACGAGGAGTAGCTGGAAATCTTAAAAGCGAATCAATTGAAGGCTTTAAAGAATTGCCTACAGAAGTAAAACATGGTGGCATGATATGGACTACATTAGATACTAATCCTACAATGAGTGTAGAACAATGGACTTGTGGAGCATTTGATTGTATAGCTGATGCTATTGATACAGAGGAATTAGATATCTTTCATTACCACAAAGCAATTATTCCTACTAACTATAAACTATGGCATGATACTAATAGTGAATTCTATCATGACTTTATGCACTACTTCAATCGTGTAACAGGATTCAATGATGAATATTTTGCTCGTAAAAACGTACCTTTTGATAATGGACACGTAAATGTTAGTAGCTTTACAGTTAACTATACAGAGTTTGATAAAGACGGAGATAGAGGAGAACTTAGTTTTCCTAATCTACCACCTAACCAATGGTACATGGTAGACTTATTTCCAGGCTTTAACTTTAACTTACGTGGTAGTGCTTACCGTAGTGATAGTGTTACTCCATTAGGACCTAATAGTGTGCTAATTGAATTCCGCGGATATGGCTTATTAAAAGATACGCCACAAGAACGTGCAACTCGTATTAAACATCATAATACAATTTGGGGACCTTTCGGTCGTAACTTACATGAAGACTTACTTGGCGTTACTGGACAAGGTGCATCAATGGTGCCAGGCAGTGAAACAAGAACTATTTTACATGGTCGTCATGAAAACAGTACTATACATGACGAAGTCGGTATGCGTCATTACTATGCTGAATGGGGTAAGTATTTAGACTTAGATCCTAGTAATCCAGTTGTCATAAAGGAAGAACTTGCAGCATAGTGTATATAAGTACTTTTAATGATAAAGTATTGTACACCACTATCTACTGACAAACTAAATGAACTGAAAGACATTTACAATAGTCAGCCAAAGCAAGAGTTAGCTTGGCGCAAAGGTGCAGAGTTTGAACCTGCTTTGGCTGTGTTAAAAGATTATGTTAGTAATGAACTAGGACATAACTATTGGAAATGTACACAAGGAACGTTCTTTGAAGCTCGTCAACCTTATAGAATACATACTGATACAGCAATAGATGAACATAATCATCAAACTATTGTTATTCCATTAGACTGGGAATATGAAGACAATGCTCGTCTTAGTGAAAACTCGTTATATATTTTTAAACAAAGATGGCATCTTGAAGCAACAAACTTCCGGTACGGATCTAAACCATCTACTGATGGTCCTAGGTATAATACAGATACAAGAGAATATAGCAAAGTAGAAAATTTAGAACCAAATAATTTTATTGATAAAGATGCGGCAAGTGATTGCGATCATTTAAACGTCCGACATTTTACTGGATTATCTGTAGAAGCAAAATTAAAATGGGAACCAGGTAAACCTTTAACGTTTCCTCGTACTGCATTACATTGTTCTAATAATTGGCATAGGTTGGGAATAAAAAGTAAACTTGGTCTAAGTTTATTTACAAGTCTTTAATCGTATCCTCGCATAGCAACTTTGTCTATATCGTCAGGATCGTCACTCATTCGTTTTGCGAACGCATCTTCAAAGCCTTCTTCTTTTATATATGCCTCTTCGTTATACCACAGGCGTTTAAAGTATGAATTGTATGAACTAAGAATTGTTTCATCTGATGTGTGTAAATGTCCCTTCACCATCCAAAATAGCCTGCAGGCTTCTTTGAACGAAGGATCTGACATTTAGAACAAGCCTAATAATTTGCCGTTGCCGGCTATAATCATTAAACAAGTTATAATATGGAGGGCAATCCAAAAGGTACGAAAAGCCAAAGCCTTCTTTACATCATCTTGTGGTATAGGAAGGAACTCTGGCTTATCGTCGTCTGTAATTCCAATGGGCATTCCAACGGTCCGTGCCCAAAGTTTTAGCCAGCGGCGCTGACCGCTCATTACATATTATTCTTTTTTTCTTGGATTTCTTTTCTTCGTTCTTTAGTAAGTTTACCTAAATCGCCTAGTGCCTTGCGAGCTCTTGCGGCCGCGGCTTTTACACTCTTGTCTTCGAATGTTTCTGATTCAGCAAGGTAATTATTAAATGCTTGAACAATTTCTTCATGTGTACTCATACTTTTTCTCCTATAAAGTTAGTTAGTTGTTACACTTGGTTGTGGTGGCATTGCTAAACCTGTTGTAGTTGCAATGTACTGACTGGCCATTTGCTTTTCAGTTTTACTTGCACACAAAACATTATTTGTGGCAAATGTAATTTTAGCTAACGGCTCAATAGTAAACATAAAAGGTGCTAGTGCTAGACCTTTTTCGGACATGGTAAGCATCAAAGGTTTAGTAACAACGTATCTTGTTTCATCTAACCCATCAAGTTTAGCAACAACTTCTTCACCTGATGCTAACTTAAAACTTACAACATCGCCTTTGGTAATACTTTTTTCAATTAACATATATTATCCTAATGAGTGTCCAGTTCCATTAAAACCTGTGTTCTCTATATACTTAATTAGCTCTTGGTAGCCACCAATGACCTGATTACTGATTACTATTTGCGGCATTGTACGGGCATTTGGTAAAATTTCCAAAAGTTCTTCTCTCGTTATATCCGTTCCTAGATTTTTGGTTTCGTATTTTACGCCCATTCTATCTAAAGTTGCCTTTGCCATATCACAGTATCCGCAAAGATCCTTAGTATAAATTGTAACATTCATCACAGTTTAAATCCTTTTAATACATCGTTATCAACATCTTGTTTAATACCACCAATGATATAACTTTCAACTTCAGTCTCTTGTGGTGCAACTTGTAAGCCTGAACTTGACAACCAGTGTTGTGTCCAAGGTAAAGGATTAGTATTAACAGGTTGATCAAAGATAGGTTGTAGTCCAAGAGCTTTTAATCTTCTATTTGCAATATACTCTACATACTGATGTAATAGTGTATCATTAAGACCAATCATAGAACCATCTTTAAACAAATACTTTGCCCATGCTTTTTCTTCTTCGACACAAGTACGCCACATATCATAAACTTCTTCTTCACATTCTTTTGCAATCTTAACCATGTCTGGATCGTCTTTACCTTGTGTCCAATGTTTTAAAATATGTGTACTAAGAGCTAAATGCTGACTTTCATCTCTAGCAATTAAACTAATAATTTTAGCAGAGCCTTCCATAAGTTTTAATTCACCAAATGCAAATGTACAAGCGAAAGAAACGTAAAAACGCAATCCTTCCAAGATGTTTACATTTTGCATAGCAAGATATAATTTTTTCTTTACATCTCGCATACTACCTTTTTTATGGAAGTTCCAGTTATCTGCTGCTTCTGTAAATGCATCATAATTTTTTGTAACTGAAACAGCTCTTTTGATAATTTCATCATCATCAAGAATAGTATCAAAAACTTCTGCAGGATCTGCATACACATTTTTCATAATGTGTGTATATGAACGACTATGAATTGTTTCAAAGAAGTCCCAAGTAACAATACAACCTTCTAGTTCAGGTAATGATACATGTGGCAAAAATGCTAAACACGGACCACGTCCTTGTACACTATCTAATAGTGTTTGATATTTTAAGTTGCTTGTAAAAATATGTTTTTGTTCTGGTCTGAAACTTTGAAAGTCTGCTCTATCTTTTTGTAAACTTACCTCTTCAGGTCTCCAAAAATACCCTAGCATTGTTTGATTAAGTTTATCAAACACAGGGAATTTAAATACGTCATATCTTTGTGTATTTTGATCAGCACCAAAAAACATATTTTGTTTGGTGAAATCTACTTTATCTCTGTTAAAAACAGTCTTTGCCATGTTTCTCTTTTCCTTCCTGCGAACACTCATATAGTATAATACATAATTCTTTGTTTGTCAACCTAAATTGCACATGCTTCGCAGTATTCTTCTTCACTAGCAAAGTCTTCACGTTTAGGTGTAGTTGTTTCCTTAGTTTCATCATGCCAGCCTAAAGAATGTGCTGGCTCTTCAAATGCGATATCATCGTCTGTCTTGTAATCGTACGTATTCTGATAATAGCTAGTTTTCCAACCTAGTTTATAAGTTGTTAATAAATCTTTTAACATTACACTCATTGGTACTTCGTTGTTTTCAAAGTGCGTTGGGTTGTAACTCCAATTACCACTGATAGCTTGATCAAAGAATTTTTGCATAACAGCAACAGTATTAATATAACCATCGTTGTTTGGCATATCCCATAATAATGTATAGTAATTCTTCAGTGCAGAATACTGCGGAACAATCTGCTTAAGAGGCCCTTTTTTACTTTTCTTAACGGACAAGTATCCTCTAGGTGGCTCAATACCGTTTGTGGCATTTGACACAACAGAACTGCTCTCCGATGGCATCTGTGCGGACAAAGTGGAGTGTCTGAGGCCGTGAATTCCAATGCTCTTGCGTAAATCATTCCAATCATAATGCAATTTCTCCTTGACTATATCATCAAGTTCTTTTTTGTAAGTATCAATTGGTAAGATACCTTCACTATATTTAGTACGATTAAAGTATTCGCATGCTCCTCTTTCTTTTGCTAATTCATTACTTGCTTTTAACAAGTAATACTGAAATGCTTCTGATAATTTATGTGTAAGTTTCCATGCTTCTTTATCGTTGTATTTTGCTTTGTGCTTTGCAAGGTAATGTGCAAGACCAATGTAACCAATGCCTAAACTTCTTCTCGCTTTTGTGCTTATCTCCGCCGCTTGAATTGGGTATCTTTGGTATTCTATAATTTCTTCTAATGACCTAACGGCTAAATCACACAAGTCTTCTAAGTCGTCTAGTTCTTTTAATAGTCCGACATTAATAGCTGAAAGAATACATAGTGCAATTTCACCTTCATTATCGTCAATGTGTTCTAATGGTTTAGTTGGTAGTGTAATCTCTTGACATAAGTTACTCATGTATACTGTATCTTTAAATGAACTATGTGTATTACAGTGATCAACATTCATAATATAAATGCGTCCTGTTTCAGCACGTTCCTTAATTAATGCACTAAACAATTCCATTGCCGGAATAACCTTTTTTCTAATAGAATATGCTCTTTCGTATTTTTCATATAACTCGTTGAATTCGTCTGGATCACCAAAGTATGCTTCATATAAATCTGGCACATCATGTGGCGAGAAAAGACTAATATCTTGATTAGATAATAACCTCTCATACATAGTTTTATTAAGTTGAATTGAATAGTCTAACTTACGTACTCTGTTATCTTCTGTACCTTTGTTATTTTTTAGTACAAGAATATCTTCTATTTCATAATGCCATAAAGGAAAATGTGTTGTTGCACTACCTCCACGTACTCCATTTTGTGTACAACATCTAACAGTTGCTTCGAATTTTTTTAGAAACGGAATGATACCAGTATGTGCTACTTCGCCTCCTCTAATTTTAGAATTGACTGCACGTATTCTACCAGCATTGATACCAATGCCAGCCCTTTGCGCCGTATAACGTCCAATGGCCATATCACTAGCAAAGATACTGTCAAGAGTGTCGTTACTATCAACGAGAACACAACTCGCAAACTGACGAACAGGGGTCCTGACTCCAGCCATGACTGGCGTTGGGATATTAATTTTAAATAATGAGGTCGCATCGTAGTATTTCCTTACATAATACATTCTATCTTCTTTAGGATAATTTGCAAATAATGTTGCCGCAATCATCATATACATATACTGAGGAGTTTCAAACAACTCTCCTGTGCTTCTATCTTGACATAGATACTTGTCTACTACTTGACGTAAACCTGCATAGGTAAAGTTCTCATCTCTGTCGTGTTTGATATAAGCATTTAACTTTCCTATTTCTTCTTGTGTATATTTTTTCTTTATTTCAGCATCATATACACCACGTTCTATATTAAGGTCTATTAATTCTGATAATGGAAGAGTTTTAAATTCACCAAATACTTCTTTGTAAATATTATAGCTTAATAGTCTTGCCGCGGCAAATTGATAATTTACTGCATCTAAAGTAATAAGATCGTTAGCACTTCTAATTAATACTTCTTGAATCTCTGTTGTACTCATTCCGTCATAAAACTGTAAATTTGCATTCATTTCAATTTGGCTACTACTTACACCCGCTAAACCCTTACATGCATGTTCCACAACTACGTGGATCTTATCAATGTTTAAATTCTCTTTACTTCCGTCTCGTTTAACGATCATAGTACCGTTTGACATATTATTTTTCCTCTTCATATATTGTTATCTTTGATATTTATTACTGTAGCTCTGGCATAGAATAATTTCTTTCTATAATTATACTTTCTGGTAGTTGGTCGACATGTACATAATTATCATCTAATCCTATTACTTCTTTGTTAATTGAAAGCAAGTATAGTCTAGCATTATTTTCCATGTCTCTCCCTATAATTATCTCAAAAGTCTTACCATTAAAACTTTCTGTTAACTGTAAAGTGTAACACATTCCAAGTATTTTACAAAAACTACAATATTGGTTTTCATTTAATAATTCCCAAGGCCCTGGCCAGGACTTTTTATTGAAAGGATCTGTATGTATACTAACGGTTGGTGCTAACTTGTAGAATTGAACAACATCATTAAGTGGGTTAGACGAACTTTCTAAGTGTTCTCTAAATTCACGCCATTTAGAAAGTCTTTCCTCATAGCTTAGATTAAACATTCATCCAACATATATTAAGTTTGCTTGTTCTTGACTGTGAAAGTCATTTTGGTTTGGTCATCAACTGGCATTGTGCTAGTATAAGTTATGTTAATAGTATCACTCGTGGCATCTCCATTTTCATCTGTTGTGTTTACGTTAAATTTAATTGCCTCTAGATAAGTTTCAATTCCTGTGAAATGATACTCATCATTGAATTCTATATCCCCGTCTGTACTGTTAACAGTAATACTTAATTTACCGTTCCTTGTAGATGAATAACTTGGACTTACTAACATATAATCTACTTCGAAACTTTGATGTATGTATTGAGGTAACCTAATAGCTTTAACATTTGTACCTCTGCTAACTGTAATTGTATGTGATTCTTTCCAAGACCAAGTACCTGAATTTTCTACTTCAGGCCAATAAACTTTACCAGTCATGTTTGCTGGAGTGTAAGACATTTCTTTTGTCCTAGCAAAGTAATCATCTGTTGTTGAATTACCAATTTGAACAAATTTAATAATAGATGTATTTGGATTTGCATCTGATGATCCATCATTTGCTACTAATACAAATGTATTATTAGAACTTGTATTATATGTGCCGTTGTGTATCCAAATGCCGTGATAGTTAATATTACTAAAGTCTGAATGACTAATAGAGTTATTAACAGGTCCTGTGGATTGTCCTGTTGAAGGAGCTCCTAGCACCATGTCTACGCCGAATACAAATCCGTAACCTAGTCCGTCAAATTTACAGTTGTTCCATTTGTTATTATTAATATCCCAGTTACTCATTACGCCGTAACCAAATCCGTGTACTTCAACTCTTTCAAATAAGTTTCCAGTAGACTCAACAGATCCACTTAGACTGTTTAATTCTATACCAATGTCAGTTGAATAATCTGTAGGAATAGTATCTCCTGAAGCCCAAGGACCTTCAATTTTAATATCTTTGAAAGTACTATCTTTACAAGATTGTAATACTAGCCCTTGACTGTTTGCTTGTGTAGTTTGTAAACTTAAACCTTCAAGTCTAATGTTTCTTGCTTGGTTAATTAAACTAGAACCACTGTCATCACCTCTTACTGACTTACCTGATGTACCAGCAATAAGTTGATTTTCAGTTTTAAATATATCACCGGAAGTTGTTTTTTTAATAATAGTTTTTTCTGCACCTGCGCCTACAATAGTTGTATAAGGTGGAAGATAAACTGTGCCATTTAAACTATACACACCTGGTTCTAAGTGTAATACAACTCTGCTTTGGCTTGTACCTAACGAAGATGAATTTAAGTATAGCTGATCAATTGCATTTTGTAATTTTACAGTTGCGTCAGCACCTTCAATACCGTTTAATCCAAACGCTCTACCTGAGACTATGTCATCTAGTCTATCTTGTAGTGTACGTTTTATTGGATTTGTAGCTGAATCTCCAGTTACAACATAAGGATCATTTATGCGATATGCATATGTGTCAATTAAAGTAAAAAGGTTATCGTGTTCTGTTAATACTTTAGTGTTACCTACTCTTGGCGCACCTTCTGATACAGCACCGTTACCAACGTATAATTCTTGTGTATCAATAGCCCAACCTAATTCGCCACTTGATAGTTGTGGAAGACCAGAACCTTGATTCTTTTGTCCTCTTCTTATTTGGATTTTTGATATCTGTACGACTGCCACTGTTAACTCCTTAATTTATTATATTTATGCGAACTTGTCGTAATACTCATAAACTCTATCCCACCATTTTGACTCCCATTTTTTAAAGTCATCTGGCCATAGATCAAATTGTTGATATTCTAAGTCTCTTGAACACATAAAAATGTGTCCTTCGCATATATTTGTGCCATATAATTCGTTATGTGCAAGTGCATATGCAGTTAATTGTAAAAAATAATCGTCTACCCATTCTAATTTTTTAGGTTTATTTGTTTGTTTAAAGTCCATAATAGCTGGGTTGTTATCGTATGTACCTACAAGGTCTGTAGTGCCTGCATATATTTTAGGATGATACAGTTGTACTTCGCTACCCCATATTTCTGTTACATGGCTTTCTAATACATTTTCTCTAATTTGACTAGCCATCTTGTGTGCTTGTTGTGCATACGGATTTGATCCTGGTGAAGGCCAGTTAGGCCATTGGTCTATATAGTCTTCTAAGTATTTGTGCATACGTGTTCCAACACCTGAAGCTTCTGTAACAATTTCTTTTGCTTTTTGTTCACCAACACGTTTTCGCCATGCGATTAGATGTGTTTTATCTTTTGTTGAATCTAATATTGTTGTAACACTTGCAACAGAATTACCGTCTGGACAAGCATAAAGGCGTCTGCCTTCTACACTTTTCTTTTTAATTTCTTTGTAGTCGTACTTCTCAGTAATTAAACTCATTTTACCATCTTCTTAATTAATAATCATAACGACCATAATACGGGTCTACTGTTGAATTAGGATCGTCTTCTGCTGTAATTGTATGTACTTCAGGAACATAATGCTTAACCATATTTTCAACTCCTAACTTAAGAGTAATAGTACTGCTGGCACATCCGCTACATGCACCACCTAATATCAGCTTAAGATGTCCATCCTCATAATCAACAAAGTCAATTACACCTCCATGACCTGCTACTGCTGGTTTAATATTAGTTTCAATTAACTCTTTAATTTGTGTGATTATTTCGTCATTCGAACGCATTTTTATTCCTTATTCGTTATTATACGATATAAGATAACAAAAGTCAAGTTCTATTTTATAATTTTGCGCCAACGTCGGTTGCTGATTTGGCCATTTGTGAAACAGTCTTATCGTCTTTGTCAGTATCAGCTTTGTTAGCACCTGTTGCAGGTTTCTTAGTTTTTGGCTCAATACCTTTTTCACTAAAATTTGCAACCATAGTCTTTACTCTAGGATCAGTATCGTATGCAGCTTTAAAAGTACCATAATCAAACATTTCGCCGCCAATGTTCTGCATAAGTTTGTTTATGTCAAGTATTTTTGCACCAGGGTGTGATTTAGCAAGTTCTGCTCTCATTGCTCCATCTGGTTTAGTAAATGGTAGGTATACGGAAGTACCGCCTGCATCGGCGCTACCAATAATTGTTCTAAGTAGTTGTACTAGTTTTGAAGGACCGTCTTCACCGGCCTCTAGGACTTTTTTTTTGAACCTGCCAAAATCTGTCCGAGCCTTCTTGACATTTCAATAGATTCACGTTTAGCTCTACCAGCTTCTTCTTCGCCGCCTGTACCTGCTTCTGCGGCTGCAAATTCGTCAGCATCTACTGTTGGTTCCATTTCGTCACCAACATCAGCTTCTGGTTCTGCTGGTAACTCTGCACCCATATCTTCTTCAGGTGCTTCGCCTTCGCCTGTAAGCATACCAACACCTTGTGTTAGTGCAGCTCTAGTAGCCTCCATTGCTGTATACATTGACTCTAGTGCGGGCTTAACGGTACCAACAAATGCATCTGATTGTTGCATACCCATTTCGTCTCTGATAGCGTCAGCTAGTTCTAGCATTGATTCTGTTTGCATTTCAGCTGTGTCTTCCATCCAACTGGTAACTCTATCTACCATGTCTTTAGAAGCCATAACTAATTCTGCTTCATCTTCTTTGCCTTCGTTCATTTTTGATCCACACTCTTTGATCATTGCTTTTAATTTAGCTTGATCGCAGTCTGGATGCATTTTACAAATTTCTGCTTGTGTTTTGCCATCTTTACACATTTTCATAATGTGTGCTTTGGAAGGCATTTTACCTTCTTCAGCCTCTTCGTTAGTTTTTTTATCTTTTTTCATGTTGTACTTGTCGGTCATTGCCTTCCATTCTGGTGTACCAGGTTTAATAGTTTTACCTGTCTTTTTATCTTTAGCAACAATACCTTCGTTTGTTTTCTTAGCAATAGCTTTTTGTAAACCTTTTGGTAATTTCTTTTGTTTCGCACTTAGACCTTTTCCGTCTTTGCTATCTTTTTTAGCATGGTCATCTTCACCTGGCTTCTTGTCTGCCCAATCTGGAACACCATCGCCGTCTTTGTCTGGCTTCTTGTCTTTTTCTGCAATAGCTGTACGTTCTGCAATCTCAGCATTTAACACGTCTAGCATTAATTTTGACTTTTGGTATGTATCACTTTTATGTACATCATCAAAACTTTCATTAGTTTCAATTGCGGAAAGCTGTGTTCTTAACTTATTACGTGCATCGTCTAATTGCTCGTTAGTAAAGTCTTGAACATTAAGTTTCTTTCCAAATCTTTTAGCAAGAGTTTCGTTTAAGCTCTGTGCTGTAATAGGTTTAGTTATTTCTTTTAAATTCATAGTAGCTTTCCTTAATGGACTTATCTTATTACATTTATTTATCTAAAGATATGGCTTTCTAGAGCTAAGGTGGCGTCTTCTACCCTGTATTTTGCTATATCATAACGGTCTAATGTAGTTGCTTTCTTCAATTCGTCCTTGGTATTTTCAATAGTATGCGAATAAAATATGCAATCTATATAGTTTTTTTGCAGTTGTTGGTCAAGTCGTACTATTTCCTGGTGATTTTGCATGTCATCTTTAGCTAGTTTCTTAGCAAGTGCTATTGCGGCTGTTTGGGAAAATAACTGCTGTACAATCTTGTTACTACTGCAATCTATAATAATATAGGCGCTCTTCTTCTTTCTTATAGCATAACCACCTATACGGATACTGTTACCTTTTTTATAAGGAAAATCTGCAATATCTATACTTCGATTAATTAAGTCAGATAGTTCTTGTATTATTTGATTATTATACGGTACTGCCGCCATTTTTAACCACCATTACAGTTGAGCCCATCTTAAATTTACTTACCAGACTCTTACGAACTAATTGTTCAATAATGACTTGTTGTCTTTCTGTAAATCCTTCAAATGGACTAGCTTCATCAATTTGCTTCAACATTTCCGCTTCTTCGTTAGTTGTGAACGTACTTTGAATTAAATCTGAAATTTTCATTATACTGTACCAGTGGTTCCGGTAGTGCCCTGTGGCTGTTTTTGCTGATCTTGTTTTGCTTTNAGTTCTGCAGCNTTCTGTTGTTTGTCCATAGTCATTTTTAACTTTTTTGGATCTTTAACTAAGTTGCTATCAGCAGGAACTTGTCCAGGCTCTAATGGTTTGCCTGGTTCAGCTATCCCTATGTTTCCTTCTTTATCCTGGAATAAAGTACCAGTAGACTTATTGCCAGCATCAGTATCTAAATCCGATACAGACCCATCTGGCATAACTGCTTGGGTAATTGTTTTTGTTTGTATGGTCGGCATAATATTTTCTGTAATTTCTCTAATTTTCATTATATTCTACCTCCACGTCTTTTGTTAGTTGGTTTGTTAATAACTTGTAAACGTCTGGATCTTACGTTTTGTGCTCTCGTTTTGATTCCAGTCATTCTTACTTTACCTTGTTTAGATGATTTTGTTTTTTTAAGTGTCTGTCCTTTAGCAACATCTAATGGCATGTTACAAGATGCAGGTGAAGCCATTACTCTTCCTTTACGTACTCCGCTTGTGCATCTATATTTTCTAACTTGCTTGCCGCCTTGTCTAGACCAAACTAAACCTTCTTTAACATTGTCATTGTAATACTGTAAAAATTCTTCGTGCCTTTTATGCATTGCGGCTATGTCAGGATTCTTTAGATATAATTTTAACCAACCCTTGAACTCAGGACTATCTTTTAATTCTTTTTCACTTTTGAAAATATCGAATATGCCTTCGTTAGTTTGATCTGTAATCTGTCTTAAAAACATTTACTTTCTCCTACGAGTTGACTTATTCATAGCCTGTACTCTTCTACTTGCTGGATTAGTTCTTTTTGTTCTTTTAGTTTTCCTAATAAGCCTTTTACCTAAACGTGCTTTCATACGTTTAATATTGGCTCTTTTCTTAGGATCTATCCTAGCATAACATTGCCCTGGAGTAGCAACAATACGGCCGTGCCTAACACCGCCCATACATCTATATTTGCGAACAACGTCTTTACCTTTCCTCGCCCAGGTAAGAGCTTCATCAGTTTGGTCGTTAGATGTGATCTCTCTCAGTAGCATGTACTTATTTATTAAATTTAAAGGGTATGTAGTGTTATTTGGGAGGGTGCTTTTAGCNTGGAATATTATTGATTACAATAATTATAGTCGATAATACACCAGTTATTATCGTAGCTGTTGCACCAAACATCACTTTAATCATTGTTTTATTACCATGTGTAATATCGTGATGTATATGTTCTACTTTTTCTTCTATCTTAGTAAGACGACCGTCTAATTGCTCATATCTTTCTTGACATAAGTCAACGTGTGCTTCTAAGTTCTTTTTTTCGAGGGCAGTTGCCATTTTATAAATCTTTCCTTATATTAAGTAAACTCGGAGTTAGCCTTAAATGTGTGTTATAAAATAGCCTAGTTAAAGTTAGTTCTTCTTCAACAATATTATTTATTATATTTCTGATAAAACATAAAGTATTCATATTATTCTTTAACCTCAAATATTATATTTTTTTCTGTATCGTCGGTAGTTCTAAACACATTGTTTTTAAAGTTTACTGTTTCTCCTAACCCTGAAAGAACTGGTACTAAATCAAAGTCTTTTTGTAGTAATTCTGTGTTTAGTCCAGCTTCTGTTTCAAAGGTAAATTTAAAAGTCCAAAACTGTTGCTCACCTTTGAATGCTGATCCAAAACCCATTCCGTCTAAATCTTTTGTTTGACTTTTTAATGATATTGGATTAGGATTAATCCGAAGGCCTGCAGTTTGTAACATTGTCATGTAATTTGCTTGTTGATTTAACTTAAACTTATCATCTCCTCTACGAGCTTTAGTTTCAGTTATATCTACCAGAGTTGTTAAAATAACATTCATACTGTATTTACAGTATAAAAAAAGAGCCCACAATAAATGTGAGCTCTTAATTTTAACAATCTAACTGTTAAGTTAAATTATGCTACTNCNAATGTAGTTGCAGCTGTTACAGTTGCGCCTGAAGCGTCATAGTTNTTAGGTCCTGCTGTAGAGCCTAATTCTCTGATTCTGCCCTGTAAAGAAGCAGCTGTTACGCTGTGTCCGTCACATACAACAGAAAGTTGTCCGCTGTTGTCGTTTACAAAACAGTAAGCCAAAGGCTGTACTACTGATAGGATTAATTCACATGCTTCGTTAGCCGCGTCGTCTTCTGTACGTAGATCGCCGCCTGCGTCAATTACGAATAATGCAATTTGTGATGTTGATACGGTGTTACCTGCAATTACTGGTGGTATACCGTTAACTCTTGTTACTGATGCCATTTTTTATCTCCTTATATTCTCTTAAATGGACAATCTCACGCTCAGTGAGTATTGTTACTATTATTTATACAATTGGAAAGAAATAGGTGGTTTAGAGGCTTATTTTCTTTGTTTTTTAGCTCTATTATGTAAAACTCTTAGATTTTGTACGTATGTAGGTCCTGCTGACACTATATCGTCTACCATTTTAATAATAGGCATGTAACCATTCAAAAAGGTATTTGGAATAGATTGTCCTGATTGTGCTAAATCTAAGAAACGTTTTGCTTGGATTAAATTTCCAGCACCAACAAGCAGTCTGTAATATTGTAGTGCAGATTTACCTGTACCTAAGTCTGGTGTGCTTACGGTAGGCTCGTTATCTTTAACATCTCTTGTTTCTAGTCCTTTGTCTTTTACAAACTTTTCAAAGTCAGATATAATATCACTTGCTCTTAATTTTGCTCTTACTGCAAATAATAATTTAGTTGTAGAGTTTTCTCTTTCAATCTTTGTTAGACTTTGCATGTTAGTAATAAGACGTCTAATATTTTTATAATCTGTATTTTTAATGTTTAATGATGTTTCTAATTTAATAAAAAGTTCACTTACGCTACTTGGTTGCGAGTTATGCGATAGCTGTGTTAAATATCTGTTAATAGCCATTATAGGTATACGTGTTTTAGCTCGCATGTCTTTCGCGGCTTTTGGATCTTTTAATTTATCCATAGCATCGTCATCGCCGTTTACAAAATACAGAAAATTATGTAAATCTGTACTAAACATGCGGAATATATTATAGTTATTTCTATTAGTTGTGTTGCCAGCATATCTTTTTACAACGTCACTATACTTTGGAAAATGCCTCATTAATTCAAGGCAAAGGAGTATCAAGTATAAACGTTGACAACAATCAGTATATGTTAATACTCTTGCATTGTTATCGTCACGTAACATTCTTGCTTCGTAAATCTCTTCTTTTAGAAATGAGAATGGTTGTTCTTTAGGAGTATCTAGACTGTGTCCTCCCTCCATTGTTGCCCATTCACTTGCTGAAAACTTTTGCATTTTATCTACTACCTATATATCCTGCTATAATACCTATTAATCCTGTAAGTGCCATTTTCATTAGTGTAATAACACTTTCATCTACTGGACGGTTCTCTTGTAGTGCTACATAATAATCGCCTATTATAATAACGCCTAGTAATGTTAACACTCCTGCTACTAATATTACAATAATTAAGTCTTTTAAATTCTTAATCACTCAGGCATCCCTCTGCGTTTATTTTGTATTGCCATTTTAGTTGTATCAGACATGTATTTCTTCACATATAAGTTTTGCATACTTTGTCCATCAGTCATATCTAGGAACGGGACTAGTCCTACTTTAGTTTCAATTTCCTTACGAAACTCATCTTTTTCTTCACGATCAGTAAAATTAGCTGGTTCTCTTTTTAATAGCTTCATTAAGTTTGCCGCTTGATCCATTGTAATCTTAATTTCTGACCCGTCTCTAGTTGTTACTGTATCTATTGGATTTGGATTACCACGTGAATCTATTGCTTTTGCAAGCTGATCTACTAAAGAAAACTTATCTCCTTTAGCATCTGGATTGTACGCAGGTTCATCTCTATCTAGTTCTCTACCATGATCTCCTAGACCATAGTCATCCATATCACCTTCATGGATTTTCATTAATCTATCGCCCAGTTCTCTAATTTTTTGGGCTTCTGTTTTGTTTTCCATTTTAACTCCTTATCGTTGTACGGCTCTATTTGCCGCTGTAAAGCCGCCGGGGCCTCTATTAACAAGTTTCATATCGCCGCCTTTGGTTGCTAACACATAGCCTTCTCCGCCTCTNTCTTTGCCTATTGTNGCTATAACATCTTGATCGTGGTTATCAAATTGTTGTATAATATCATCTTTAACTGCAATTAACCCTTTCATAATAGCCCACATACTTTCCCATCCTTTTGTATGAGCCTTAACATGTTCTAAAATCTTCTGCTGTTTCTTGCCACTTACTCCACTACCTGGTAACCATTTAAAAAAGTCTTCGCCTAAGTTACTAAATCCTGTATCAACTTTGCCGTTGCAATACTTATATATTATTTTTGGTAAATCTTTCATTTGCATTTGTGTAAGATATGCTTCGTCTAACAGTTGATCTAACGCAGGACCATCTCTTGAAATCATTTCTTTCATTTTATTAATTTTACTATCATCTATTTTAGCAGGCTTCTGAACTGACTGCGGAGGAAATACAAATACATCGTCACCTAGGAATACTTGATTTAGGTCAGCTGTTACAGATACTTCCGTACCTTTGTCATCTAATACCCTATGAACAACAACACCTGTTGTAGATGCTTTAATTTTAGCACCTAGTGCTGAGTCTTGTTTTACTTGATAAGTTACAATGTTTGGTGTAAATTCAAAATAGCCATCGTCATTAATAGGCGGTGTAGTATAGTATAATAAGTCACCTTTGTAATACCCTTCAAAATCTTCAGGTAATGCTGTTTTGTATGTTTTAAAAATATTCTTCATGTTATTAGCAAATGCTACATAACCTGGGTCGCTACGGTTAGCTCCACCTTTGCGATCTAAAAACATATTTTTTAATTTCTCTGGTGAAGTAGGTTTACCATCATATCCTTTTGCGACAAAGCCTCCTTTGTCTGTTAGAATAAACTCTCCTCGCTCGTTGTTTCCAAATATAATAGCAGGCGAGCCGTCCCATTTAATTGTAGCATCTACATGTCCACCTTTTTCTAAACTACGCAAAGACTCTAAAGCTCTCGCGGCTCCTTTAGATCCTTCAAAATATACAAGATCTTCAAGATGCTGTATGCGGGCTTCCATGCCTTCAGCTATGTTTTTCTTTGGTTTTTTACCTTTACCAAAAAGTTCTTTGCGCCTTTTGAAATCATTGACAACTTTATCTTTGACTTTCTGAACGACATTTTCGTTTACTTTAAATTCATGGAACCTCATATCGTTGCAACCTCTTTCATTATATCAAAATACAATTTAGTTTCCTTAGTAGGTTGGAATTGCTGTCCATCCCAAGATCCATCTTTGTTAGCACCTTTTCCGTAGTATGTTGTTTTGCCGTTAACATCTACTTCACCTGCTGGATGTACTAATGTCATAGCAGCCCTTGCTTGTTTTCTAAGATCGTTAGCTTGTTGTTTTAGTTTTTTATATCCTGGGTCTTGAGTAAAGTCAAATCTTTTTGCTGTTGGGTTATTTGTTCGGTAGTTGTCAGCAAACGCACTCATTTGATTACGTTCAATATCTTTTACTTGAGCCCTTAGTTTATTACTTTCATCATTGTCTGCATACTTTGAAGCAAATCTAGTTGTACTACCTCCACCTGACTGTTTGACAGATGTAGTAGTGCCACCTGTTGTCGTTACATTAGAAGTTGAAGTGCTATTACTAGTAGTATTACTTGTGCTAGTATTAGTATTAATATCATCGTCGCTGTCAAGTGCTTTGTCAAAATCATCATCTCCATCTAAGGCTTTATCAAATGCAGAATCGCCTTCTGGGTCATCTGCAAACGGATCTTTTATTGTGCTTTTTCCGCCAAATGCATCATCGTCACCGTCAAGTGCTTTGTCAAAGTCTGACTTTACATTATTAGCAACTCTTGGATCTGAGGATAAGTCTTTAATCTTTTGTTGGTCTGCGGCATTTTGTTTTGCATACTTGTCATCTATTGCTTTT
>PALK01000010.1 GCA_002710765.1 Rickettsiales bacterium
AAACAAATTAGTGTCAAAGAGTTTTTAGAATATGTGAAACCAATTTTAGAAGATGATTCAATTCTTAAAGTAGGACAAAATATTAAATATGATCTAATTATATTAAGGAATATTGGCATTAACGTAAGAAATATTGATGATACAATGCTTATGTCTTATGTGTTAACCAGTGGTAGTAATAGACATAACCTTGATGAAATCTCTAAAATATACCTTTCTCATGAAACAATTCCTTTTTCTCAGGTTTCTTTAAAAGGAAAAGAAAAATTAACCTTTGATTATATAGCACTTCAAGCTGCAATGGAGTACGCATCTGAAGATGCAGATGTTACATATCGAATTTGGGAAATACTTAAGATAAAACTTCAAACACAAAAGTTATACGGTTTCTATTTTTATTTTGAAAGACCCTTGATTGAAATAATAATGATGATGGAAATATATGGAATAAAATTAGATTTTAAAACTCTCAAGGAACTGGCTTTAAAATTTGAAAAAGAGATTTCTAGAATAGAAGAATTGATTTTTAAAGAGGCTAAAATAACTTTTAATGTTGGTTCACCAAAACAATTAGGAGAAGTTTTATTTGAGAAAATGCAATTACCTTATGCTAAAAAAGGCAAAAGTGGAAATTATCAAACAGATATAAGTGTTTTAGAAAAACTCAAGCAAGATAAATTTTCCATTGCCCAGATGGTATTAGATTGGAGGCAGTACAACAAATTGAAAACAACTTATTGTGAGGGCTTAATTTCTAGAGAGAATAAAATTACAAATAGAATACATACTTCATTTGGTATGGCAAGTACCACTACTGGAAGATTATCCTCGAATGACCCAAATTTACAAAATATACCGATCAGTTCAAATGCTGGAAAGCAGATTAGAAAAGTATTTGTTGCTGAAAATGGATTTAAAATTGTCTCTATTGATTATTCTCAGATTGAATTACGTATTCTGGCTCATGTGGCAAATATAAAAACATTACAATCAGGTTTTATAAAAAATTATGATATTCATACCATTACAGCAATGGAGGTTTTTCGAAAAACTGAAAGAGAAGTTACAGATGAATTAAGGAGAAAGGCAAAAACAATAAACTTCGGAATTATTTATGGAATTTCTCCATATGGCCTGGCAAATCAGTTAGATATAAGTAACTCTGAAGCTAAAAGTTATATAGAAAGATATTTTAAACAATATCCAGGAATTCAAAACTATATGTATCAAACAATAAGTTTTTGCAAAAAAAATGGTTATGTTGTCACTCCATTTGGCAGAAGAGTTTATATTCCCTATATAAATGATAAGGCAGCAATAAGAAGAAATTATGCAGAAAGGTCAGCTATAAATGCACCAATTCAGGGTGGTGCAGCTGACTTAATAAAAAGATCTATGATAAAAGTTGTAGAATATTTAGATCAAAAAAGATTAAAAACTAGAATGTTGTTACAAGTTCATGATGAATTAATTTTTGAGATGCCATTAAATGAGGTCAATGAAGTTCCAGGTAATTTATCAAAAATTATGGAATTAGCACATGAGCCTGTTTATAAACTGTCAATACCTTTGAAAGTTGAAGTAGGAATAGGTTCAAGCTGGGCAGAAGCTCATTAATATTATAGTTTAGATCTCGAGACTGCCTCATGATGGAGTTTTATAAATACTTTTCTCAATTGATTACTATCACTAATGGGTCTTTTGAATGTATATCTTTTTAATTGATCTGAGAATCTAAGATCAAACCCTTCCGGATCAATGCCTGTAATTTTCCAATTATTATCATCATTAATTTCAGGGATTAAATATTTTGTGATTAAATTAATAGTTTTTTGATGTTGATTNTTCATNTGNTNCATAATTTCAAATTCATCNTCTTTAAAACCTGTATAATTTTTAAAATATAGTTCACTTTTCTCAAACCATTTTACTTTNGCAAACCCACCTGTAATATGNCCTCCAGAAAAATTAACTTGATAAATTCNCATATCTTTGAAATTAGCGTAAAGTTTTGAAGCCGGGTGTCNNGACANGAATCTTTTTTTTTGATGAGNTAAATNTACCNNTTCNATTTGACCAACGANAGTNACTCTTGGCCTTGACATAGGATCTTCATAATTTTCATTTTCTGNNCTATCTGTTGTATTGAATTTAGGAAAAANTTCTTCATTTCTTTGTTCTTCGCAAAATAATAATGAAATANTATTATTATTTTTAAGATTTTTTGTNTGTTCAGATAAGTCTGANAGTAANAGTAANGGTGANCANTCATAGTCAAATGCAACCATAACAAAAGTAACATATGGTAAATATATTTTATTATCTGATATCATCTTTTTCTTATTTTCCTTGTTTAATTCAGTTGCTAAATAAGCCCTAGATGATGATCTTATTAACTGTCTAGTTGCTTGGTCTATTTTTTCGTTTTCCATAAATATTTCCTCTAAAATAATATATACTCATATTTAATACTAGATACTAGATATGAGTAATTTTTCAAAAAGAACACAATTTTTTTTAATTTTTTTAATTTTATTTCTTTTTAATTTTATTTTGTTAAATAATCTATTTTCCAAAGAAATTAAAAAACAAATAGTTATGCACGGTGGTTATACGTTTGAGACTTATGACGGGCAAAAAAACTCAGCGGTTTATTTATCCATTTTTAATAATTCTGTTAATGATGTAGTTATTAAATCTGTTTCTACAAATGTAGCAAATATTTCTGAGTTTCATAAAACNTATTATAAAAATAATATAGTTAGTATGAAGAAATTAGATTTTCTTACTTTAAAATCAGAGGATGTATTATACTTACAACCAGGAAATACTCATATTATGTTAATGGGGTTGAAAAAAAAGTTAGTAGATCAGGAAAGTTTTGAATTGATCTTTTCTCTAGAAAATGAGGAGACGATAACAACAACAATCAAAATTTTAAATAAAAGTTTAAATAAAAAAAATATAAATCACCATCACAGTGATTTTTAATAAAATGGATTTAAAAAAATTACATGCATCATCTATTTCACTTGAAGATAATGGAGTTTTAATTATTGGTCCTTCTGGATCAGGAAAGTCTGACTTAGCTCTAAGAATGATTGATTCTGGAGCGACTTTAATTAGTGATGATATTACCACTTGTAGAAAAATTAATGGAAGTATTTCTTTGTTTTCATCAGAGAAGATATTTGGATTAATAGAAGTTAGNGGAATTGGTATAATTAAAGTGCCTTATGTNGAAAATATTAAANTAAANATGATAGTAAAACTNACTAATCAAATGATTGANAGNATGCCTCAAGAANAAAAAAAAAAAGTAATGGGTATTTCTTTTCCTATTATTGANATACAACCNAAAGAAGTTTCAGCAACAGCTAAGATAAAATTAAAGTTATTTGAAAAAAATGAATCTAANTAAAAATCAAATAGTTATTGTAACTGGNCTTTCTGGAGCNGGAAGAACGACAGCTTTGAAAATTTTTGAAGATTTTGGTTATGAAGCTGTAGATAATTTACCATGTTCGATTCTTGGTACTTTAATTAATAAAGGTGTAAAAAATAAAATTGCAATAGGAATAGATATTAGAAGTAGAGATTTTAATGGAAAAACAATTTCAAAGTTTATTGCAAAGAATAAAGATTTTCTAAATATTAACATAATTTATTTTGATTGTAAGACAGATGTTTTGATAGACAGATTTAAAGAGAGTAGAAGAAGACACCCTTTAAAACTTGATATACCCATTTCTGAGATAATTGAACAGGAAAGAATATGGCTTTAGCCATTAAAAAAAATTTCTGATTTGAGCATAGATACGACTAATTTATCAATAAGAAATCTAAATAAAATGATAGAAAGTTACTATTCATCAGAAGGTGTTTTTAAGTTGAATTTAAGAATATTATCCTTTGGTTATAAATATGGAATTCCTCGAGAATCTGATATAGTTCTTGATATGAGATTCATAAGAAATCCATTTTATGAAGAGGAATTAAAAAATTTGGATGGAAGAAATAATAAAGTTATTCAATATATAGAGGATCAAGAATCATATAAAGTATTTTTTAAAAGTTTTACAAGTCTATTTGTTGATACTTTGCCTATGTTTTTTGAAGAGGGTAAAAAATATCTCACTATTGCTTTTGGTTGTACTGGTGGTATACATAGGTCGGTAATGGTTGCAGAGAAGTTCTATAAAGAAATGAATCGAAAAAAAATGGATGTTTTTCTAGACCATAGAGATTTAAAAAAATGATTGGAATTGTAATAGTTACGCATGGAAATTTAGCAAAGGAGTTTATTGTTGCTCTAGAGCATGTAGTAGGAAATCAAAAAGATATTGAGGGGATCTGCATTCATCCTGATGATAATATGGATGCAAGAAGAACTGAGATAATTCAATCAATAAAAAATGTCGATAGCGGTAAGGGTGTTATTGTTACAACTGATATGTTTGGAGGCACACCATCTAATTTAGCCATTTCTACAATGATTAAAGGGAAAACGGAAGTAATTGCGGGTGTGAATTTACCAATGTTGATAAAGATGGTTTCCTCAAGAAAAGATATCTCTTTGGATGAATTAGTTAAAGTTTCACAAGACTCAGGAAGAAAATATATTAATGTTGCTTCTGCTTTTTTTGGAGAAAAAAAAGATTGATATTAAAACATCAAGAAAAAAGTATTTATATTACAAATAAACTTGGACTTCATGCTAGAGCTGCAGCAAAATTTGTAAAAATTACCTCTAAAATCGAATCAAAAGTTGTTGTAAAGAAAGGAGATAATACAGTAAATGGATCTTCTATATTGGGGCTTATGACCCTAGCAGCAACTAAAGGATCTCAGATTACGATTAGGTGTTCAGGAAAAAATCCTGATGAAGATTTAAACCAACTTTTAGAGCTTGTGAGAAAAAATTTTGGAGAAGAAAAAGTTACAAAAACTTTAATTTTGAAAGAAAAAGTACACAGAGGAATTGGTGTTTCTTCAGGAGTAGTAATAGGTACTTGTAGTTTAAGAGAAAAAATCGGTTTTGAATTTTTAAAATATAATATTAATAAAGCAGAAGTGGATCTTGAAACAAAAAGATTTAATCAAGCAGTAAAATTATCAATCAAGGAGTTACAACTTTTAATAAAAAAGAAAAAAACTGAGGATTATTTAGGTCAAGATGAAATGAAATTTATACTTCAAGCTCATGTATCTATTCTAAATTCATCATCTTTAGTAAGTGATTCAAGAAAAAAAATTGAAAAGAATCTTATAAATGCTGAAGCAGCAATAACTGAAGAATTACAAAAATATGCATCAATTTTTAAAAAAATTAAAAATCAATATCTCAAAGCAAGATTCGAAGATGTCAAAGATGTTTGTACTAGACTTCTAAATAACTTACAAAAGAGTAAAAGAAAAGTAAAAGTAAAACAACTTTCATCAAGTGAAATTATTGTATCAGAGGATTTAAGTGCTGCTGATTTTTTAGCTTTACAGAATACAAAGATAGGTGGTCTTGTGAGCCAATATGGAGGACCTGAAGGTCACTTTGCAATTGTTGCAAGATCTTTTTCTATTCCGACAGTTGTTGGAGTAAAAGCAGTCTTGAAAAATTTCAGAGATGGTGAAAAAATTATTATAGATGGTGAAAACGGATTAATTATTCAGAATCCAAGCTTTTCTTCTATTCAAAAATATAAAAATAAAATAGATGAACAAAGAAGTGAAAATTTAAAATTAAATTCTTTTAAAGGGAAAAAACCTTTTACAAAAGATAATAAGAGACTTTTTGTTGAGGCTAATGTAGATAATCCCGATGATATTAAGAATGCAATATCTAAAGGTATTGATGGTATTGGACTATTTAGAAGTGAATATTTGTATATGAATAGAAAAACATTACCATCAGAAGAAGAACAGTTTAGATTTATTAAGAATTCTTTAGAAGTTCTGAATGGGAGAACTTTAACAATTAGAACATTAGACATAGGAAATGATAAACATATTGAGTCAATTGATAAATTAGTTGCTCCATCACCGAATCCTGCTTTAGGGTTAAGAGCAATTAGGTTAACTTTAGCCTTCCCTAAAATATTTGAAAAACAAATTTCTGCTATTTTAAGAGCAAGTAATTTTGGACCAATTAGGATGATGTTACCTATGGTATCAAATGTTAATGAGCTTGAAGAAGCAAAAAAAATTATTAATAAAGTAAGAAAAAATTTGATAAAAAATAAAGTTAAAATTCCTGATAAGGATCCTCCAATTGGTATTTTGATAGAAACACCCGCTGCAGCATTAACAGCAGATTCCTTGGCAGAAAAATGTGATTTTCTTGCAATAGGAACTAATGATCTTACCATGTATACTCTTGCAATGGATCGAGGAGACGAAAGTGTTGCTAAAATTTATGATCCAGCTCATTTATCAGTAATAAAATTGATAAAAATGACCTATGACTCTGGTAAAAGAATGAATATTCCTGTATCAATCTGTGGAGAAATGGCTGGAGACACTTTTTTTACTGCTTTATTGATTGGGATTGGTATAAATGTTTTATCAATGAGTACTTCAAGAGTTTTAAAGGTAAAACAATTTATAAATTTTATATCATATAAAGAAGCAAAGAAACTATCTGACGAAATTTTAAAAGAAAAAAATAATGAAAAAATAAAAAAATTATTACGGAAATTTAAAGAAAANCTCTTAAATTAATATAAACTTAAAAAAAGGAAAATGAATATGCAGGATTATAAAGTTAAAGATATAAACTTGGCTGATTGGGGAAGGAAAGAAATTGAAATTGCTGAAACCGAAATGCCTGGACTTATAAAGCTTAGGGAAGAGTATTCAGATTCTAAACCATTAAGTGGAGCAAGAATTGTTGGTTGTTTACACATGACAATTCAAACAGCAGTATTGATTGAAACTCTTATAGCTCTTGGTGCCTCTGTCAGGTGGAGTTCGTGTAATATATATTCTACTCAGGATCATGCTGCTGCCGCTATGGCCAAGGAGGGCATTGCAGTATTTGCTTGGAAGGGTGAAACTGAAGAGGAATTTTGGTGGTGTATTGAGCAAACAGTTTCAGGGCCAGAAGGTTGGAAACCTAATCTAATTTTAGATGATGGTGGTGATGTAACAAAACTTTTGCATGAAAAGTATCCAGATTATCTGGACGACATAAGAGGTTTGTCTGAAGAAACAACAACCGGTGTTTTAAGACTTATAGAAATGGAAAAAAATAAAACATTAAAAGTACCAGCTATCAATGTAAATGATTCTGTTACTAAATCTAAATTTGATAATAAATATGGTTGTAGAGAAAGTCTTGTTGATGGAATAAAAAGGGCTACAGATGTAATGATGGCAGGAAAGGTTGCAGTTGTTGCAGGATATGGGGATGTTGGCAAAGGTTCCTCAGAAAGTTTAAGAAGTGCGGGTTGTCGAGTTTTAGTCACTGAAGTAGATCCAATCTGTGCACTTCAAGCTGCAATGGATGGTTATGAAGTTACAACAATGGAAGATGCAGTAAAAAGATCAGATATTTTTGTAACTGCGACAGGAAATGTAGACGTAATTACNATAGATCATATGAGAGANATGAAAGATAGAAGTATTGTATGTAATATTGGACATTTTGATTCTGAAATTCAGATTAATGCTCTAAGAAATCACAAATGGAATAATATTAAACCACAGGTTGATGAAATAGAATTTCCTGATGGAAAAAAAATAATTGTTTTAGCTGAGGGAAGGTTAGTTAATTTAGGGTGNGCTACTGGACATCCAAGTTTTGTTATGTCTGCTTCTTTCAGTAATCAAGTTTTAGCACAAATTGAACTTTGGCAGAATAATAAGAAATATGAAAATAAAGTATACGTTCTTCCTAAAAAATTAGACGAAAAAGTTGCTAAACTTCATTTAGATAAAATTGGTGCAATGCTAACTCAACTATCTGAAAAGCAAGGTAAATACATTAATGTTCCTATTAATGGACCATTTAAAAACGACGAGTATAGATATTAAGTTTTTATTTTTTAAAAAAATTGAAATTTATTAAAAGTTATTACAATTTTTTAACTCCTGATGTAGTTGAATATTCAAAGTGTAGAACTTTGTTAGGAAAAATTTTTTTGTAACAGGAATGTGCAGCAATAGCAGCTTCTGCAAAACCAGTTAATATCAATTTTAATTTTCCAGGATAATTGCAAATATCTCCAATAGCAAAAATTCCTTTTCTTGAAGTTTCACATGTNGATTGNTTAATAACTATTTCATTTTTTTCAATTTCTAATTCCCAATTTTTAATTGGTCCTAAATTTGTAGATAAGCCAAAAAAGGGTAGGAAATAATCTGTCTGAAGACTTATTAAGTTTCCTTCCATGTCTCTTACCAATACTTCTTCTAAATTACCATTATTACCCTTTATAGAATCTAACTGATAAGGAATAATCATTTTAAGTTTTTTTTTCTTTTCAAGTAAATTTAATTTTTTGACACTATTTGGAGCTGCTCTTAATTTACTTCTTCTATGAACAAAATATATAATTTCAGTTTTATTCGCCAACTCAATAGCCCAGTCTGCCGCAGAGTCNCCTCCACCAGCAATAACTACTTTTTTGTTATCAAATATAGATTTATTAGTTACTGAATAAAAAATTGATTTTCCNTCNAATTTATTAATATTATCNAGTGGAGGTTTATTGGGTCCAAANACACCATTACCAGCAGCTAAAATTATACACTTTGCATTTATTANATTTTTATTCGAAGTTTTAATCTTAAAATTTTTATCAATTTCCTCTAAATCTTCAACTCTTTGATTAAGCAAAAAAATTGGCTTGAAAGGGTTTGATTGTTCTTTAAGTTTGTTGATAAGCTCATTAGCAGCGATTTCAGGATAGGCTGGAATATCATATATCGGTTTCTCAGGATAAAGAGCTGAACATTGTCCACCTATTTCACTGAGTGAATCAACTAAACAACATTTTAAACCGAGTTGACCAAGTTCAAANACACTAAATAATCCNACCGGACCAGCCCCTATTATTAGTACATCTGTTTCTATATTTTTCATATTTAATAATTTCAAAATGATTATAATAAAGAAGTAAGATAAATATTAGAAACTAAAAGAAAAAAATGAAAGATGAATTTAAATTTTTTTTACGTAACTTAAATGATACTAGAAACCTAGCAAACTATTTATCTAAAGAAGTTGAAAAAAAAGCTTTTATTTCACTTACAGGAGATCTGGGAGTAGGTAAAACAACTTTTGCAAGATATTTTGTTAACGCTTTTACTAAAAAAGAAATAAAAGTATTAAGTCCTACTTTCCCATTAGTCCAAGTATATGAGTTTTCCAAATTTAATATATGGCATTTTGATTTGTATAGGCTCAAAAAAGAAAGTGAAATATTTAACTTAGATTATGAGTTGGCTTTAGACGATATAATTCTNATGGAATGGCCAGACAGGATTAAAAATTATTTACCGAATGATAGAATAGAAATAAACTTTAATGAGGACAAAAATTTCAATAAATATATTGATTTAAAAACCTTTGGNAATATTAAATTAAAAAGAAAATTTAAATGAAAAATATTGAAGAAATAGTTAAGAAAAAACTTAATAAAAATAAAATTCAATTTCAAAGTATTAAGTTTTTAGCTGGAGATGCATCTAATAGAAAGTATTTTAAAATTTTACAAAATGAAAAAACTAAAGTTTTGATGAATAATCAAGAAAATGATAACAGTATTATTGAGTTTATTGATAAAACAAAAGTATTTAAAGATTTAGATATTATTGTTCCAAAGATTTTTGAAAATTTTTCAGATCAAGGCTTTTTGATTATTGAAGATTTTGGAGATGAAAAGTATAGTAAAATTATTAATAAAAATAATCAGGAACAATTATATAAAAATGCGATTGATACTTTAATACATTTACATAAAAAAAAAATTAAACAAAATTTTGAGAATTATACAAAGACAAAATTTTATAACGAATCAGTCTTATTTTTTGAATGGTATCTTCCGTTAATCTCAAAAAAATTTACTGTTAAGCATCTAAAAAAATTTAAAGATATTTTGTATGAACTTTTAACTTTACCAATGAATTTACCTAATACATATATTCATAGAGACTATCATGTAGATAATTTGTTTTTTTTAAAAAACAAAAAAAAATCATATCAAAAATGTGGATGGATTGACTATCAGGATGCATTAATAGGAACTTGTGTTTATGACTTAATGTCTTTGTTAGAAGATGCAAGAAGAGACTTAAATAACAAAATAAATATAAAAATGATTCAATATTATCTTGAAAACTTTAGAAATATAGATAAAGAACTATTTATTAAATCGTTCAGAATTATTGCAGTTCAAAGACATATGAAAGTATTAGGTATATTCGCAAGATTGTACAAGCGAGATAAAAAAAATGATTATATAATACATATTCCTAGAGTTTTAAATATGTTAAAAAAAAACTTGGAGTTCGTAGAGTTTCGAAAACTAAGAGATTTCCTCTTAGAGTTTTTATATTAGTTAGGGTTACTTATGAAATCAGTTCCAAATAATGCAATGATTTTAGCTGCAGGCTTTGGTAGAAGAATGTTGCCATTAACAAAAAAAATCGCTAAGCCTCTTGTTACTATTATTGATAAACCAATAATTCATCATATAATTCAAAAATTAGTATCTTTAGAAATAGATAATATATTAATTAATACTCATCATCTTCCAGAACTTTTTATCGAGTCACTTAAGATATTTAAAAAGAAAGTTAAAATTATATATGAAAAAGAAATATTAGAAACGGGCGGTGGAGTTTTGAATGCAATTAAAAATGAAAAGAAAATTAGTAAAGAATCTCCGTTATTTGTTATTAATGGTGACACTTTTTGGATAGAAAAAAAAGAATCAAGTTTTTTAACTCTCTCTGAAAATTGGAATCTTAACAAAATGGATGTTTTGTTGGTTCTTAAAGAAAAAGAACTAATGTATGGATATGAGGGTGATGGTGATTTTGATTTTTTAGAAGATAAAAAAGTAAATTTTGGAAAATTATATAAAAGTGACAAACAAAATAGATATGTTTTTTCTGGTTTACAACTTTTAAATCCTGGTTTGTTGAATAATTTTGAAAAGAAGNGTTTTTCATTAAGAGAAATTTATTTCAGAGCGATGAAGAGTAATAGATTATATGGGATAGTTGATAAAAATGATTGGTTTCATATAAGTACAATAAAAAATTTGAGAGAAATTAATAATATATTAAGAAAACCATGAATTATATAATATATGACTTTGAGACTACAGGAAGAGAAGCTAGATTTGATCAAATATTACAAGCTGGTTTCATCTGTTATGATAAAAAATTAAAAGAGATAAATAGAATTAATTTAAAATCTAGACTTAATCCAGATACAATTCCTTCACTTGGTGCGTTAAGGGTCAATAAACTTTTATTATCAGATTTATTGGAAGAAGAAAAAAGCTCATATTTAATGATGAGAGATTTAAATAANTTTCTTAAAGAAAATACTCCTGGAATATTTTTAGGATATAACTCTATATTTTTTGATGAGGAGTTTTTAAGACAAGCTTTTTGGGAAAACTTTAATTTTCCTTATCTTACATCTACAGGTAAAAACTTTAGAGGAGATATTTATAGCTTAGCTACTATGACTCATGCATTCGATAAAAATGCTTTTAATGTAGATATAAATGAAAATGGAAAAATGAGTTTTAAATTAGAAAGCTTATCTAAAATTAATAACTTTCACATANATNACGCTCATGAAGCAATAGCAGATGTTGANGCAACTAAAAAAATTTTTGAGATNATAAGAAANAACTCTACTAAATTATTCTCAAATTTTATNGAAAATACCAATTTAATAAATATTTCTAAAAAGATTAAAGAAAATAATTTTTTTACAATTTATGGNTATTATGGATTTCATAATATATTTTTAGCAACACTTTTGGGTGAACATCCAGTATATAATAACAATTACTTAGCTTATGACTTACGTTATGATCCAAAAGAAATCATTAACCTAGATTGTCGTTCTTTAAGCGACATATATTATACAGGTAAACTAAATGGAAAAAAATTTAAATGTTTTAGAAAATTAAAATTAAATAAACAACCNGCAATANTAGATTTTAANTATGCTANGAGTTTTAAACCTTATGATAAAATTGAAATAGAAGAATTACAGAAAAGGAAGAATATAATTGAAAGTTCTGAAATTAAGAAAAATATGAATAAAATTCAAGTGACAGAAGCTGAAAATTATGATTCTTTTCCTGAATATGAAGAACAAACTATTTATTCTGAAAATTTAAATTTTCAAGATAAAAGTATAATGGAAAATTTTCACAAAGAAAACTGGGAAGATAAATGGAAGTTTGCTTCAAAATTCAAAGATCCAAGACTACAATTTTTTGCTGCTAAACATTTATATCGTAATCATCCAGAATTCTTGCCTAAAAATATTTTTAGAAGGGTTCATGAAAAATTTTCAGAGAGATTTAACTCAATAAATGANAAAAAATTTACNACATTACCCTCTGCAATGGAGGANGCAGATAATTTATCAATTGAAATGGAGGAAAATAATATAAATGACTTTGAAAAAGAACAATTAGAACAATATAACATATATATTAATTTCTTAAATAGTTATTATAATGATCCAAATCCAGAAATAATTAGATTTGATAAGAATTTATCCAAAAAATTGTTTTACTAAAGAAAGGAAAATATGACTGAAATAATAGATTTAAATAAAGAAAATTTTGATGAGACTATCAAAAGTAGTAAGATTGTTGTTATTGTAGATTTTTGGGCTGAGTGGTGCGGTCCTTGTAAAATGTTAACACCAATTTTAGAAGAAATTTCTAATGACTTAAAAGGTAAATTATTAGTCACGAAAGTTAATTTGGATGATAATCAGGAGCTTGCAATGAGATACTCAATAAGAAGCATTCCTTCTATACTTCTTTTTAAAGATGGTGAATTGGTTGACACAAAAATTGGACTAGCATCAAAACCTGATTTAATTTCTTGGATTGAGAAAAATACTTAATAAATTTTTGTTCCATTTTGTTTAAGAATTTCGCCAGCTAAATATAATGATCCGCAAATTATTATTCTCCCTCCGCTATACTTTTTTTTAATATTTTCTAAAGCTTCATTCACACACTTAGTGTTTTGGATTGACAAATTTTTATTTTTAAAAATAGATATAATTTCTTCTTGATATATCGATTTGTGGTTTTGAATCGGAATTATTTGAAGGAAAGTTATATATTGAACTAAATTTTTAAGAAATTCTTCAGGCTTTTTTCCTCCCACCATTCCAAATATCATAAATAGTTTTTTATCTCGCCACTTTTCAAAATTATCTTTTAACATTTCGGCTGCATGAATATTATGACCACCATCTAGCCAAATCTCAAAATTATTTCCCACTATATTTTTTAGTTTCCCATTTTTTATTTGTTGCATACGAGCAGGCCAAAAAGTTTCAGAGACACCATGAGAAATTAAATTATCTTTAAGTTTAAATTTATTTTGTACTTTTGAAACTATCAGTGCAGTTCCAGCATTATACAATTGATGTATACCATAAAGTTTAGGAGTTCGGATATTATATTCAGAATTTCCTAATTTGAGAGTAAAATTTTTCTTATTCTTAATGAAAACTTTCCATTCTGAGTTATATCTATAAAGTNTAACATTTTTCTTTTTTGATTCCTTTTCAATGATGTCTAATGCTTCCCTGGATTGAGGTGCGATTACTGAGGGTATGTTTTTTTTGAATATACCTACTTTTTCTTTTGTAATTGATTTAATTGAATTGCCAAGAAAACTCATATGATCCATTGAAATTGGAGTAATCACAGTACAAAAAGAAGAAGGTATAACATTTGTTGCATCAAACTTTCCACCAAGACCAGTTTCAAGAAGTAAAATATCAGATTTTATTCTACTAAAACCCAAATATGCTGCGACTGTAGTAATTTCAAAAAAAGTGATTGGATTTTTTTTATTATAAAACTCGCATTCTTCGAGTAGTTCAATTAAAAGATCATTTTGTATTATTTTAGAATTTATTCTGATTCTTTCATTAAATTTTATTAAATGTGGTGAAGTATAAGTATGAACTTTCAGAGAATTTTTTTCAAAGATTGATCTTAAAAATGCGATAGTAGATCCTTTCCCATTAGTGCCAGCAACGTGAATAGTTGGAGGTAATTTTTTATGAGGATCTCCTAGCTTTTTTAAAAGTTTAAGACTTCTATTGAGAGAAAGATCAATTTGTTTGGGGTGTAATAACTCAAGTCTTTTGAGTATTTTCTCAGATCTAAGCACAAAATTAAATATTATTACTTTTTAATAGATTTAAAGTATTTTTTATAGTTTCATTTAGNTNNTTTCTATGAACTACAATATCNACCATTCCTTTACTATGTAAGTATTCAGATTTTTGNAAGTTTTGAGGNAGTTTNTCTTTNATAGTCTCNTCTATTACCCGNCTACCAGCAAAACCAATAGTAGCTCCTTTTTCTGCAATCACAATATCCCCTAACATTGCATATGAAGCAGAAACTCCGCCAGTTGTTGGATCTGCTAATACCGAAATAAATGGTATTTTTTGTTTAGACAAATTATTTATTGCAATTATTGTCCTTGGCATTTGCATTAAAGCTAAAATACCTTCCTGCATTCTGGCTCCTCCAGATGAGGAAACTATGATAAGGGGTAATTTATTTTTTTTTGAATATTCAGAAGCAGTNAGGATTGCTTCACCAACAGCTATTCCCATAGAACCACCCATAAATTTAAAATCAAATATTACACATACAACTTTATTTTCTTCAAAAGAACCTGAAGCAACAATAATAGCATCTTGTTTATTATTTTTTTTTCGTGAATTCTTTAGTCTTTCTGAGTATTTTTGTTTGTCTTTAAACTTCAAAGGATCTGATTTTACTTTTGGTGTTTCTATAATATTAAAGTTTTCTCCAAAAAAAAGGTTTAGTCTTTCCTCTGGAGAAATTCTAAAATGGTTGCCACAACTAGTACATACATATAAATTTTTTTCTAATTCTTTTTTAAGAAGCATTTGTCCACAGTTAGAACATGTTTCCCAAAGATTATCTGGAACTTCTTTTTTACCAACAATTGCTTGAAGTTTTGGTCTGACAAAATTAGTAATCCAGTTCATATTAATTTCCTATTTGTAGTAGCACGATAACTCTAACTTTTTCAAAAAAGATTTTATATTTATATACAAGCTTTTTTTATTTCTTGAGCTTATAGAATCTTCAATGATCTTTACCAAAGACGAACCAACAACTGATCCGTCAGCAAATTTAGAAATTGAAGAAACTTGTTCTTTTGTTTTTATTCCAAAGCCTACCACAACAGGGAGATTATTTTTAAGTTTTATTTTTTCTACTGAATTTTTTACTTTTTCTAATGGAGGAACTTTTGTTCCAGTTATCCCCATAATAGAAACATAGTATAAAAATCCTCCAGATTTTTTTAAAATAGTGTTTAGTCTTTTATTATTTGTAGTTGGAGTTATTAATCTAATAATATCAATTTTTTTTTTTTCTATATATGGGTCTAATATTTCCTCTTCTTCTGGAGGGAGATCTACTATTATTATACCATCTACGCCTACTTTTGATGCCTCATTAAAAAACTTTTTTAGTCCAAATTGAAATATAGGGTTAAAGTAACCCATGAATATAATAGGTGTTTTGTCGTCATTTTTTCTGAAAAATTTGACCATATCAAATGCTTTTTGAGTGGTAAAACCTGAATGAATTGATCTTTGACTGGATCTTTGGATTATAGGTCCATCTGCCATTGGATCAGAAAATGGGATACCTAGTTCAATAATATCAACACCAGAGGCAGGGAGTATTTCCAAGATTTTTTGTGAGACATTAATACTCGGATCTCCTGCAGAGATGAATGATACTAATGCTTTCTTTTTTCTTTTTTTTAATTCCTTAAATTTTTCACTAATTCTTGTCATAAAACTCATCAAGATTAAAATTTAGTTTCTTTGAAACGGAAAAAATATCTTTATCTCCTCTACCACACATATTCATGATTATTAAATCATTCTTTTTTAATTTTTTTCCCATTCTTATTAAATATGCTAATGCATGGGATGGCTCTAAGGCAGGAATAATACCTTCAAGTTTTGAACAAAGTTGGAAAGCTTCAAGTGCTTCTTTGTCAGTTGCGTTGACATAATTAACTCTACCAATTTTTTTAAGCCAAGAATGCTCTGGACCAATTCCTGGATAATCTAATCCAGCAGATATAGAGTGTGCATCAATAACTTGTCCTTCAGAATTTTGAAGTAAATATGTATAATTCCCATGAAGAAAGCCAGGTTTGCCTTTTGAAATTGATGCAGCGTGTTTTTTAGTGGAAATTCCATGNCCTCCTGCTTCAACACCAATCATTTTTATTTTTAGATTATCTAAAAAAGGATAAAACAAACCGAGTGCATTGGAACCTCCTCCAATACAAGCTAGTAAAATTGTTGGAAGTCTTCCCTCCGTCTTTAAGATTTGTTTTTTTGCTTCAATTCCAATAACTGATTGGAAATCTCTAACCATCATCGGGTATGGATGTGGACCTGCAGCTGTTCCAATTACATAAAATGTATTTTCAACATTTGATACCCAGTCTCTAAGAGCTTCATTCATAGCATCCTTTAATGTTGCTGTTCCAGATTTTACAGGAATTATTTCGGCACCAAGTAGTTTCATTTTAAAAACATTTGGTGCTTGTCTTCTAATGTCTTCTTCACCCATATAAACAATNCATTTAAGATCAAATAATGCACAAACAGTNGCAGTTGCAAGNCCGTGTTGTCCAGCACCAGTTTCTGCTACAATTCTTTTTTTACCCATTCTTNTAGCAAGTAGAATTTGACCAACACAATTATTAATTTTGTGAGCGCCAGTNTGATTTAATTCATCTCNTTTAAAATAAANCTTTGGACCGCCAATTTTTTTAGTAANNCTTTCTGCAAAATATAAAGGGCTAGGTCTNCCAACATAATTNTTTAAATAGTAATNGAATTCTTTTTTNAATTTTNAATCTTTTCTTGCTNTNAAATATTCTTTTTCTACATTTATGATTAGTGGCATTAATGTTTCAGCAACAAACCTTCCNCCAAATTCATCAAAGTGCCCTTTACTATCAGGNAATTTATTAAAATTTATNTTTCTATTCATGTTTAATTGAGTGAGCNAGTTTAATAAATTCTTTTATTTTTAGTGGACATTTNATACCTTTTTTTTTCTCNAANCCAGAAGAAGCATCNACTATTGGTGCCTTTGTAATTTTTATGGCTTCTTTAAGGTTATTATTATTTAAACCACCGGCTAACATCCACTTGTTTGAGGTTGTAAAACCATCTAAAACTTCCCAATTGAAAATTTTTCCATTTCCTCCCGGAAGTTTATTTGTTCCTGGATTAGAATCAAACAAAAACATATCACAAACTCCTATATAATCTTTATATTTTTTTATATCATTTTTAGATGAAACTGGAACTGATTTTATTATTGGTTTTTTTAATTTTTGTTTAAGATATCTTATTTTTTCTACACTTTCTTCTCCATGAAGCTGAATAACATCTAATCCAACAAATTCATTTATATATTCAATGACATTATTTTCAGAATTAACAAATAAACCAACTAATTTTTGTTTTTTTGGAGAAAGTTTTGACAATTCTTTAGCCATTGCAGCATTAATAAATCTTACAGATTTTTGATAAAAAACAAAACCAATAAATTCAGCTTTAGATGCTGCTTTCATTGCTTCAGGAGTATTAATACCACATATTTTTACTTCTACCATTAATTCTCCTATAACCTATTTAATCTTTGATTTATATCTTTATCTATTAGTTCTAATGATTTAATTGGATCTTTTGCTTTAGTAATTGGCCTTCCTATAATTAATATATTTGAACCATTAAAAACCGCTTCTCCGGGAGATTGAATTCTTTTTTGATCATCTTCATTTATATCATCATTTAATCTAATTCCGGGAGTAATAATTATAAATTTTTTTGAGTAAGTTTGTCGAAGATATTTTAGTTCTTTTGGAGAGCTAACTATACCATCAAGTCCATTCTTGTATGCAATTTCAGCTAGCTTTTTTACATAATTTTTTGGTGAAACTTTTATACCAAAACTTTTAATATCATCTTGCTCTAAACTAGTCAGCATTGTTATTCCAATTAACTTTGTATATCTCTTTTTTTTGGTAATTAGTTCTATCATTTTTGATCCACCAGTAATATGGACGGATATATATTCAGGTTCAACATCTAGAGCAGCTTCTAATGATTTAAATACAGTAATAGGAATATCATGAAGTTTTAAATCTAGAAAAATTGGTAAATTATACTTTTTAATTAGTTTTATGCCTTTTAGACCATTTGCAATGAAAAACTCTAAGCCTAACTTTATACCCCCGATGTGATTCTTTATTTTTGACAAAATATTTTTTGCTTCAGAAATTCTTTTAAAGTCAATTGCACAATATATAAACTCTTTATATTTCATAATAATTTAATACTATTTTTAGAGCCAAAATTTAAATTTTGAAAGAATATAACCTATTAAAAGTCCAAAAAAAAATAAAATTAAAATTAACAAATATAATGGTAATTCATAAATGTATGGAAAAGGAAAAAAGCTAACTTGAATTAATTGTTTGTTAGAAATTGAAAAAGGAATAATAAACAAAAATAAAATTAAAAAAAAAAAAATCCAAAAATCTTTTT
>PALK01000011.1 GCA_002710765.1 Rickettsiales bacterium
TTACTGGAGATACTGTTGGAGATCCTTATAAAGATACTTCAGGTCCAGCAATAAATCCAATGATTAAAATTATCAATATTGTATCGATTTTAATGTTAGCAATAATATCATAGTTAATCTCCAGCCCTACCACTCCCAATAAGTGGTCCCTTGCCAATACTTGGTAGTCCAAAATTAGAAAACATTTGCTCAAAAAAACCTATTTTTCTTCCCTTTGTCTGAGTAAAATTTTTAGACATAACTATATTTCTGCCCTCATCTTTTTTATAAAAATATATATTTTTTAAAACATTATTTTCATTAAACTCTATCTGAAGAACTTTTTGATCAATTAAATTAGGGTCTAGAAACGCCATTTCTTCAAATACGCTTGCTACATAATACATTGAATTATCTCCCAAATCCCCATTAAAAGATGGAGATCCAAGCACTTGCTCTATTATTTCTTTTTTATCAACTCCAATTTTTAGCGTTGATAATATTTCAGCATCTGGTAATTGACCATTGATAACTTTTTTATTTACACAAGATATATTCAAGATGATTAGTGTTATGATACAAATTTTTTTAATTATAAATATTTGATTATTCATGTTTCAAAATTCTAAAAGAGAAGTTGCTTTAATTATTTATACTAAAATAGTTACTCAATCAAGAAAACCATTTTTTTATAAGGAACTTAAAATAACTGATGATTTTTTTGGAAGATTAGAAGTATTATCTTTTAATTTAATTCTTATTATGTGGTCTTTGAAAAAAAAAAAAAATAAAGTTTTATCACAAGAGTTATTTAATATTTTTTTTGAAGATCTTGATAATAGTCTGAGAGAACTAGGAGTTTCAGATTTATCAGTTGGTAAAAAAATTAAAGTCTTAGCTCAAAATTTTTATGGAAGATTGTTAGTTTATACGAATCTATTTGAAAAATTTCTCAATAATAAAAATATAACAAATCTTCAAAATAAAATAATAAGAAATTTTAAAATTTTGAGTCAGTCTGAGACTATTAATGAAAAACTTAATAAATATATTTGTGAAAACATTTTTTACTTTAATGAAATTGAAATAAAAACTATCAAAAATGCAAAGTTTGAATATAAAATAATTTAATTTTTTAAAAATAGATTGTTATTTTCTTAATATTTTGTAATAAGAAAGCTTTTATTAAATATTTTTATGGCTGTACCTAAAAGAAAAACAACTCCCTCGAAAAGGAAAATGAGAAGATCTCATGACAGTTTGCCTTTTTCTAATCTGATTGAATGTAGTAATTGTGGTGAACTTAAACTTAGTCATCAAATTTGTTTGGCTTGCGGATTTTATTCGAAAAGAGAAGTAATTTTGTCAGAAGATATTTCTGATACTGAAGAATAATTTTCATTGGAGCTTATAATTGGAAAAAATAAATCTCGCTGTTGATATAATGGGTGGAGATTTTGGACCATCCGTAACAATTGAAGGTGTTTATCAAGCTTCTAAAATATTTCCTAATGTTTTCTTTAAGCTTTTTGGTAATGAAGTTCTTGCCAAAAAAGAATTGAAAAAAACACCTGATTTTAAAAACTACGAGATAATCCATACTGATGAGTATATCAAATCAGACGATGAGCCAGTAAATGCTCTAAGAAAATTAAAAAAATCAAGTTTAAGATTAGCAGTTAATGATGTTGGTGAAAATAAAAGTCATGGATTAGTATCTGCCGGAAATACCGGAGCTTTAATGGCTATTTCTAAATTTGTTTTAAAAACAATTTCTGGTATTAATAGACCGGCTATTGCTGGATTGATGCCTTCGTTAAGAGGTGAAATTGTAATTTTAGACTTGGGAGCAAATATAGATTGTTCTAATATAAATTTAGTTCAGTTCGCGATTATGGGAGAAATATTTTCTAAATCTTTATTAGGTATTGAAAAACCAAAGATTGGGATATTAAATGTGGGTTCTGAAGAAATTAAAGGAAATGCAGTTGTAAAAAAAACCTTCGAAGATCTGGAGGCTTTGAAACCGCAAATAAACTTTTTTGGTTTTATAGAGGGAAATGATATTAATAAAGGAGTTGTTGATGTTGTTGTTACAGATGGATTTTCTGGAAATATAGCACTAAAAACTGCCGAGGGTGTTGCTGAATTAATTATCAATTTTTTGCAAAATGCTTTTAAAAGCTCAATAATTTCAAAATTAGGATTTTTACTTTCAAAAACAGCACTNAACAGGTTTAAAGCACGAATTGATCCTCGTAAATATAATGGAGCAATACTTTTAGGATTAAATGGAATAGTTGTAAAGAGTCACGGCGGAGCCGATTCTTTTGGTTTTTTAAATGCAATTTCAAGTGCAATAAGTTTAATCCANAATGATTATAATGAAGAAATAAAAAAGAAACTTTTAATTTATAAAGAATAATTAGTAAAACTTAAATATGGTAAATTCAAGAATTATTGGAGTTGGTCATTTTCTTCCAAAAAAAATAATGAAAAATTCTGATTTAACAAAAATTGTTGANACATCAGAAGAATGGATAACATCTAGAACAGGAATCAATCAAAGACATATTGCGAGTAAAGGTGAGTTAACTTCTGCCTTAGCAACATCAGCTGCTAAAGAGGCTATTAAAAATGCTAATATAAAGTCATCAGATATTGATTTTATAATCTTAGCAACAACTACTCCAGATGAAACGTTTCCTGCTACAGCCAGCATTGTCCAAAAAAATTTAGATATTGGTTATATACCTTCTTTTGATATTCAAGCCGTTTGCTCAGGTTTTATATACGCAATTCAAATGGGTGATGCACTGATTAAATCAAACAAAGCGAAAAACGTATTAGTTATTGGTGCAGAAACATTATCCAATATTGTTGATTGGTCAGATAGAAGAACTTGTGTTTTATTCGGGGATGGTGCTGGTGCTATAATTCTTAATGCAGAACAAAATAAAGAAGGAGTAATGGCAACTAATTTATTTTCCGATGGAACCTGGCATGACAGTTTATATGCNGATGGAGGACCNTCATTAAATCANAAAGTAGGAAAAATAAGAATGAAAGGTAAGGATATTTTTAAACAAGCAGTAAATAAATTATCTGAATCAACATTAAAATCTTTAGAAGATTGTCAAAAAACAATAGAGGATATTGACTGGTTAATCCCTCATCAAGCTAATTTAAGGATTATTAATGGAACTGCAAAAAAATTAGGAATTACAAGTAACAAAGTTATTTCGACAGTAAATTTACATGCTAATACTTCAGCTGCATCTATTCCATTAGCATTATCGTCATCAATAGAATCAGGAGTTATTAATGAGGGTAATCTTTTAGCCCTTTGTGCGATTGGTGGAGGATTAACATGGGGTAGTTGCATTTTAAGACTTTAATTATTAAAATATTAAAGTATATTAACATTTATAGAAATAAATAATAAGATNATACCACCTTGAATCAAATATTAATATGTCTACTAAAGTAAGTTTTTGTGATTTAACTCATACCGGTCAGTTAGTTTCNGCTAATACTTTTCCTCTTGGAATAGCAATGGTAGCTGCGTATGCAAAAAAAAAATTAGGTAATGAAATTGATATGGAGGTTTTTAAATATCCAGANGATTTTAGTAATTATTTAGATAATAATACTCCCCAAATCGCATGTTTTTCAATATTTGCCTGGAATAACCATCTTTCTCATGAGTATGCAAAAAAACTTAAAGCCGCTGATCCNAAAACTGTTACTTTATTTGGAGGACCAAATTGGCCTAACCACCCCCAAGAAAAGAAAGAATTTTTAGAAAAATGGTCTTCAGTTGATTTTGCTGTTGAAGGAGAAGGTGAAGTTGTTTTTGTAGAATTCTTCAAAATATTAAAAGAATATAATTTTGATTATCTTAAAATNAAAAAAGATAAAGTAAAAATANCTAATACTTCTTATCTTCAAGANGGNGAACTTATAACTGGAGANGTTTTACCAAGAATAGTTGATTTAGACGANGTTCCTTCTGTTTATGATAATGGTNTNTCAGANAAATTNTTTGATAAGCACTTAATTCCAATGATACANTCTGCTAGAGGTTGTCCATATAGATGTACTTTCTGTCNTGAGGGTTCTTTATATTTTAATAAAACTAGAAGATTCTCAATTGAAAGAACTAAGTACGAGTTAGACTATATTTCAAATAGAGTCAAAGTGCCAGATTTTATAATAGTAGATCTTAATTATGGTATGTTTGAGGAAGATATTACAATTTCAAAATANATGGCTAAAATGCAGGATAAACAAGATTGGCCAAAATTTGTAACAATTGCTACAGCTAAAAATCATAAACAACGTGTGCTTGAAATTTCTAAGATACTTCACGGCTCTCTTCCTCCTGGTGCTGCAGTTCAGAGCACTGATCCCGATGTATTGAAAATAATTAAAAGAACAAACTTGCCTATGGANGCTGTTGTTGAAGTTGCTAAAACNGCNGAGACTGANGGTGCTGCAAGTTTTTCTGAAGTTATTTTGTGTTTGCCAGGAGATTCAAAAAGAGCTCATTTTCAATCAATAAGAGATGTAATTGATGCAGGTTTTACTCTTATACGAACTTATCAGTTTATGCTTTTAGCAGGGACTGAAGCTGGAGGGATTGATTCGAGAAAAGAACATGGTTATGGAACAAGATTTAGAATTAAACCAATGAATTTTGGAAAATATATATTTAGAGGAGAACCTTTCGCTTCTGCAGAGATTGAGGAAATTTGTGTTTCAAACAATACTATGACTTATTCTGATTATAGAGAATGNAGAGAATTAAGTCTAACTGTTGAAATATTTAATAATAATGGAATATTTTACGATTTTCTTCAATTTTTAGATCAACAGGGTATTACAAGAGCTGATTTTCTTTTTAAAATTCATGAATTAGTCAAAAAGAATAAACTTGTTTCCTCTTTTTATACTGATTTCTCAAAAGATGAAGAAGAAAACCTATGGAAAAGTGAAGAAGAATTAAGAAATTTTATAAACTTACCAAATAAGATAGATGAATATTTAAATGGAGATTATGGAACTAATGAAATTTATAAATATAGAGCAATAGCGGTGTTCAATAATATAGAAGAAATTCATAAAATTGTTCATAAAGCTTCAATTGAATTACTTAAAATGAATAACAAATTAACTAAAGATTGTGAAGAGTATATTAATGAATTAAAAGATTTTAGTTTAATGAGGAAAGCAAAAATATTTGCTGTTGATATAAAATCAACAGGCTTATTTCACTTTGACTTTGTAAAACTTTTGGATAGCAACTTTGGAAAAAATCCTTTTGATAATAAAAAACCAGATGGAGTTAAAGTTGAGATATATCATACCAAAAGACAACAAGAAATAATTGAGGGTTATATTGATCAGTTTGGAACGACTCTCGTTGGGCTTGGTAGAATACTGAATAGAGCTCATATTGCAGCAATGCACAGAGATGCAAAGTATTTAGAAGAAAAGAATATGAACAAACTTCGCAAAAAATCAAAAACTGATATTAAGCGCGCTACTGCCGGACCAACTGGTGGAGATATGATTGAACAATATTAAAATGTTTTAGTATAGTATTTAACTTTATTAATATTTAATTTGTAATTATGTCTAAAAATCTAACAAAAGAAAAAATTATTGAAAAAATTCATCTTTCAGTTGGACTTTCAAGAAATGAATGTTCTTTNTTTTTGGATGAAATGATTAAACAAGTTTTAGAATCATTAAAAAATGGNAATAAAGTTAAAATAGCTAATTTTGGAAGTTTTTCTATTAGANNAAANTCTTCAAGANTAGGAAGAAANCCAAAGACTAAAGAAGAAGCAATTATTTCAGCAAGAAATGTATTAAAGTTTAAAGCATCTAATTCATTATTAAATAAGATCAATAAATCATAAAATGAAAGATGAAGCAGCTCTAAAAACAATTGGTGAAATTTCAAAAATATTAGATGTTCCTCAACATGTATTAAGATTTTGGGAAAAAAAATTTAATAATATTAGACCAATTCAGAAAGAAAATGGAAGAAGATATTATTCTAACTTAGACTTAGAAAATTTGTTGAAAATAAAAAAATTACTTTACGATAATCACTATTCTATTAAAGGTGTTCAACAAAAATTATTTCAAAAAAATAAGTCTTCTCAAACAAATGATATTACATCTCTAATTATAGAGATTAAAAATATTCAACAAAAATTAAAAAAAATAATTTATAACGGGGTGTAGCGCAGCCTGGTTTAGCGCGTCCGTCTGGGGGGCGGGAGGTCGCTGGTTCAAATCCAGTCGCCCCGACCATAATTATTTACTTAAACTTTTTACAACAATGGTTGACACAAAAATAATTTAAGTTATTTTCAAGCAAACTATTAATGATAATGAAAACATTTTCTCTAAAACAAAAAGAAATAACAAAAAATTGGTTTTTAATAAATGCAGATGGGGTTGTTCTTGGTAGGCTTGCTGCTCATATTTCAAAAATCCTCCGAGGAAAGCATAAACCTACTTTTACCCCTCATCTTGATTGTGGAGATAACGTAATAGTTATTAATGCTGAAAAAATAAAGCTTAAAGGAAAAAAAGTAAAAGATAAAATATATTACAGACATACTGGATATCCGGGAGGAATAAAGCAGGAAACGCCTGAAGAGATATTATCTGGAAAAAATCCTGAAAAAGTTGTAAAGTTAGCTGTGAAAAGAATGCTGTCAGATAATAAACTTGCAAGAAAGCAATTACTAAACTTAAGGGTTTTTTCTGGAGAAACTCATGATCTTGAAGCTCAGAAACCCGANGTTATTAATTTCAAACAAATAAATAGAAAGAATTTTTAAGAAAGTAACAATATGAGTGCAAAAACAGAAATAACTTCTAAACCAGTAGAATTGAAATCAGAAAATTCTCCTAAAATTGACAAACTTGGAAGAGCTTATGCAACTGGTAGAAGAAAAGAATCTGTTTCTAGAGTTTGGATTAGAAGAGGAAGTGGAAAGGTTATTGTAAATGGAAAAAGTAGTGATAAATATTTCTCAAGGTCTGTACTTAGAATGTTACTTGAAGAGCCTCTTAAGAAAACTGATAGATTTTCCGAAATCGAAGTGTTTTCTACAGTAAGTGGTGGTGGCCTTTCTGGTCAAGCTGGAGCACTAAGGCATGGTATTAGTAGAGCACTTGTTAACTTTGAACCGGATCTAAAAGAAAAATTAAAGAAACTTGGTTTTTTAACCAGAGATGCAAGAAAAGTTGAAAGAAAAAAATACGGCAGACATAAAGCTAGGAAGAAGCCTCAGTTTTCTAAAAGATAATTTTTCATATTATTGTTATGAAAATTAATGTAACAATATTTGGAGTTTCTGGTTATACAGGTTCCCAACTTTTAAGCCTTTTGACTAAACATAAAAATGTAAACATATCAGGTGTTTTTGGTGAAAAAACTATTGGCAAAAAACTATCTGAGTTATTTCCATATTTATTCAATTTACCGGATGTAAAAATCTCGTCTTATAAAGATTATAATTTTGATGATTGTGATTTAGTTTTTATGTGTTTACCTCATAAAAAGTCACAAGTAATAATAAAAGAAATTAATAATTGTAAAATAATTGATCTTTCTTCAGACTTTAGAATTAAAGATAGAAATTTATACAAAGAATGGTATGAACAAAAACATGAATCACCAAAGTACTTAAAAAATTTTGTATATGGTTTATCAGAACTGAATAGAAATGAAATAAAAAAAGCTAAATATATAGCTAATCCTGGCTGTTATCCAACCTCTTGTTTAATACCTTTGATTCCCTTATTTAAAGAAAAGATAATTTCAGAAAAGGAAAAAATTATAATAGACTCTAAATCTGGTCAGAGTGGGTCAGGTAAGGTTGCATCTGAAGATACAAACTTCTCAGAAATTAACGAAGATTTTAGAGCCTATAATGTCAAAAAACACAGGCATTTAGGGGAGATTAATCAAGAAATTCATAAATTTGAAAAAAATACTAACGTAACATTCACACCTCATTTATTACCTATATCAAGAGGTATACTATCAACTATATATATATCTAATTTAAATGAGAAATATAGTGATATTAAATACTGTTTGAAAAAATATTATGAAAATGAATATTTTATAAAAATTATGCCAGACAATATATATCCCAGTTTAAAAAGTGTGAGGGGTACAAACAATTTAATTATGGGAGTTTTTGAGGATTATCATAAAGAAAATATAATTATAGTAAGTTGTATTGATAATTTAATTAAGGGTGCTTCAGGTCAAGCAATTCAAAATATGAATATTATGTTTGATTTTAATGAGAATGAATCTTTATGTATAAATAATTTATTCCCATAAAATGTATCCAGAGAACAAAATAATACCCTATAAGGGAATATTTCCAGATTTAGAAAAAAATGTTTTTCTTGCGGCTGGTTCTAAGATTATTGGTAACGTNTATATTGGNTCAGAAAGCAGNGTTTGGTATAATTGTGTTATAAGAGCTGATGTAAATNATGTTAGAATTGGCAAAAAAACAAATATTCAAGATGGAACTATCATTCACGTTTCTTCATCTGGTTTTTCAGCAACTGGGGGAAAGGGNTGTCCAACATTAATTGGTAATAATGTAACTATTGGACATAATGCAACGATTCATGCATGNACTATTAATGATTATTCATTAGTTGGGATGGGATCAATTATTTTGGATGGTTCAGTTCTCGAAGAAATGTCCTTTGTTGCAGCAGGATCATTAGTTNCTCCTGGCACTCAAATAGGCAAAGAGGAACTATGGGCAGGAAATCCAGCAAGATTCAAGAGAATGATTAATGAAAAAGAACAAAACCTCATAATTAACACACCTGATACATATTCATTACTTAGAGAAGAATTTTTAAAAAAATAGTTTTAGATTTAGATTTAAAGTTTAATATAAATAATGTTTTTTAAAAAATGTGATATAACATTCAAATGAATAAAATAAATACAAAAACTTTAAAAATTTTTATTCCAGTTATTTTACTATTTTGTTTGCAATCTTGTGAAACAATAACTTCTATCCCTAGCAAAATTGCACAAGGTGGTTCAGATACAATAGATTTTGTAACTTCAGTTTTTTCTGATGATTCAGATGATGTTGAGGAAATAAATAATAAAAAAGATTCAGAAAATCTTAGTTCAGCAAAACCTCCAGAGAATAAATTAAAAGAAGAAACACCGGAAGTGAATAAAATAGAACCCNCAGTGGACAATCAGAAGATAATCAACCAGAATTTAGTTGAGTCAGATCAAGTTCTGGATGCAGTTCCTCCAGAGGATTTAGAAGTGAAAAATATTTTAGAGAAAGAAGATAAATCCTATGATTCTAATTTAAATAAAGAAAAAATTAAACCAATAGTTTCAACAAAAGTTGACCAAGAATTATATAATAATACTTTAAATATTAAGAATAAGATTCAATTTAGAATAGCTACTATTAATTTTTCAGCTGGTTCAAGTACTTTAAATAGTTTAGACCTCAGAAAGATAAAGAAAGTTATGAGTTTAGCTAAGGAAAAGAATGCAGTAGTAAAAATAGTTGGACACGCAAGTACTAGAACAAAAGATATGCCTTTGCTTAAACATAAACTAGCTAATTTTGCAATTTCTGATAAGCGCTCTCAAGCTGTAGCAAAAGTCTTCATTGATAATAAATTTCCTTTAAATAAATTAATTACTGAAGCAGTCTCAGATTCAAAACCTNTATTCCATGAATCTATGCCAGCTGGAACTTATGGAAATCAGAGAACAGAAATCTACATAATTTATTAATAAAATAATATGAAAACCCTTAAAATTGCAGTTGCAGGTATAGGTACTGTTGGAAGCGGTTTGGTAAGTCTGCTTTTAAAAAATAAAAAATTAATTGAAAAAAAAATAAAAAAGAAAATAGTATTAACTGCACTTGCTTCAAGAAAAAAAATCTCATTTTCTCAACTTTCTAATGAAACTTTAATATTCAAAGATGCCTCTGATTTTTTAAACTATAAAAATTATGATATTCTAGTTGAACTAATCGGAGGTGAAGATGGTATTGCCAAAGAAATATTAGTTGATGCTTTATCCTCTGGTAAAAGTGTTGTTACAGCAAACAAAGCTCTAATTGCAAAATATGGTTTAGAGTTAATTACGTTAGCAAAAAAAAATAAATCATTAATTGGATTTGATGCCGCCGTTGCAGGAGGAATTCCAGTTATAAAAATTTTAAATGAATATTTAGTATCAAATAATATCAAAAAAATTTTTGGTATTTTAAATGGAACCTCTAATTTCATTTTATCTAAAATGTTAGAAACTAATAAAGATTTTAAATATATATTAAAAGATGCTCAAAAGCTTGGTTATGCGGAATCTAATCCTGCTTTTGATATTGATGGAACTGATACAGCACATAAAACTACTATTCTATCGTCTTTATGTTTTGGGAACTTTGAAAACTTTAATTCTGTATATATTGAAGGCATTAAAAATATTCAGTTAGCTGATATTAAATTTGCTTATAAGTTGGACTATAAAATAAAGCTTGTGGGAATTACTGAGAAAAAAAATAACAAAATTTCACAGTTTGTTTATCCATGTTTAATTAATAAAAAATCTATAATTGCTAATGTTGATAATGTTTATAATGGAGTTGTCATTGAATCAGACTTTACTAATAAACTTTTTTTACAGGGTGAGGGAGCAGGTTCTTTTCCAACTGCCACTTCAGCTATGAGTGATATTATTGAAATTTCAGAAAAAATTGAGTTTAACAATTTTAATTTAAATTATGAGAAAAAAAAAATTTCTAATTTTAAAATTCCTGATAGATTTGGATCTTATTATATAAGATTTACAACCTTAGACCAACCAGGAGTTATGGCTGCAATTTCCAATGAATTTAAAAAAATAGAAATTTCAATTCGAACAATAATTCAAGAAGAATCACTTTTAAATAAAGAAAATTATGCAACCATTATTTTAACCACTCATGACTGNNTTGAAAAAAATATGCTNAAGGCNATGAATAAGATTGACTCATTATCTTTTGTNAAAAGTAAAACNGTTTTTTTTAGAATTGAGGAAGTTTAAATTTTAGTAATGAATTTTGTAATTTTTTTACCAATCAATGGNTTAGCATAATTTATAAAACTATTAGTAATATTATTACAATCATTATTTATAAAATTATTTGGCATTAATTTTGTTTTTCCAGCAATATCCTTCAGTTTTCTTTTTATAATATTTGTTTGGTAGGCTAGGTTAAAATTTTCTCTCTCTTTGATTGCAACAGAAAAAGAATTTTTTTCTTTTAATGACATAGTAAAAGCTTTTTTACCTATTAGTTTTGATTCATATTCATCAACTTCAGACCTACATCCAATGAAACTTCTTTGGGTGTAACCAAGTGTATCTGATCTTACCCTTTTAATATTTAACTTTGATTTAATTTCATTTGATAAAAAATCTCCTAATGCTCCAGAACCAGATAATTGTATGTTACCATGCGCATCTTTTTCATTTGAATCTAAAATTTTTTGAGATAAGAGTATATTATCTTTATCTTTGATTCCCTCAGATACAGCAATAATACATTTTCCATATTTNTGGTATATTAATTTAACATCTTTTAAGAATTTACTTATATTAAAAGTTGTTTCTGGCAAATATATCAAATGTGGTCCATCATTTTTATTTTGTTTTAATAAAGTTGACGAAGCTGTTAAAAAACCAGCATGTCTTCCCATTGTGATACCTATATAAACGCCAGGTAACGAATTTATATCAAGATTTATTCCTGCAAAAACAGATGCAACATATTTAGCAGCTGAACCAAATCCTGGAGTATGATCATTTAAAACTAAATCATTATCAATTGTTTTAGGAACATGAATACATTGAAGTTNATAATTTAATTTATCTGATTTTTCAGAAATTATTTTTAAGCTATCAGATGAATCGTTTCCACCAATATAAAAAAACTTTTCAAATTTTCTTAGNTGAATTATTTTTAATATTTCATNACAATATTTTTCATCAGGTTTNTCTCTCGTAGATCCTAAAGCTGCNCCAGGAGATTTAGAAATTAATTTNAATTTTTCATCTGAAAAACNTGAAAGATTATAAAATTTAGAATTAATAATTCCATTAACNCCATTTTCAGATCCAAAAACTTGATATGATTTTTTTTTTGCTTCTTNTATTATACCNACTAAAGANTCATTNATTACCATTGTTGGTCCACCACCNTGGGCTATCAGTATTTTTTTTCTTTGCATCTATTTAATTATTTGTGAAAAGTNCATATAGTTAAATATGGAAATTACACTGAAAAATGTTAATGGTAAATTAAAAAATTCTATTAATAAATCTCTATCTGCAAGAGGCTTTTATTGGAGAGAGAGAAAAGCTGAAGAAAAAATTTTTTCTAAATTAGTTGATAAACTTAATATTGATAAATTCTTTGCTAAAATTTTATCGTTAAGAGATATTAATATTGAAAATTATAATGATTTTCTTGAGCCTAAGTTAAAAAATTGCTTTCCGAATCCTAGTAAACTTGATGGACTTGATAAGGCAACAGAATTGATAGTAGAACTAATAATTAAAGAAAAAAAAATTGGAATTTTTGGTGATTATGATGTTGATGGAGCGACGTCTACAGCAATTCTTGGAAGATTTTTTAAGGAAATAAATGTCTTATTTGAATATTATATTCCAGATAGAATTAAAGAGGGTTATGGTCCTAACATTGATGCATTTAGAAGACTATCAGAAAAAAAATGTGAACTAATTATTACTGTTGACTGTGGAACAACTTCTAATTCTGTAATAAAAAAAGCCAATGATGAAAATATGACAATTATAGTTGTTGATCATCATCAACAAGTCAGTGAATTGCCAAATGCTTATTCAGTTATTAATCCAAATAAAAAAGCAGACAATTCAAATTTAATTGATCTTGCAGCAGTTGGTGTTACTTATCTTTTAATTGTTTCAATTAATAGAAAACTTAAAGAATTAAATTTTTATAAGATCAAAAAAGAACCTAATCTTTTTAATTATTTAGATTTTGTTGCTCTTGGAACAATATGTGATGTTGTGAAACTTGATTTTTTTAATAGAGCATTAGTTAAACAAGGAATTAAGGTTTTAAATAAGACCAATAATTTGGGACTACAATATTTGATTAAGTCGTCCAATATTTCTGATGAACTTAATGAATATCATTTAGGCTACGTTTTAGGTCCAAGAATAAATGCTGGAGGAAGAGTTGGGAAATCATCAAAAGGTGTTGAATTACTTTTGTCTGAAAATTTATCACATTGTATGATTATAGCCGATGAGTTAAATAAATTTAATGAAGAAAGAAAAAAAATAGAAAAACAAGTTGAAGAATCAGCAATAAAAAAAATTTTAAAAAATAAAAAAATCATATGTGTATCAGGAAAAGATTGGCATCCAGGTGTTATAGGAATTGTGGCAGGCAGGCTAACTGAAAAATTTTATAAACCATCAATTGTTATTTCTGAAGGGAGAGAGGTTTGTAAAGGTTCGGCACGTTCTGTCTCAGGCTTTGATATCGGAAATCTAATTAAGTTAGCATTAGAAAATGGAATTTTAATTGATGGGGGAGGGCACAAGATGGCTGCTGGATTAACAATTGATAAAAAAAAAATTCCACAA
>PALK01000012.1 GCA_002710765.1 Rickettsiales bacterium
AAAGGAGCCAAACCAAATTCCTGCCCAGCGTCCCATATGGTATTGAAAATTTCTTCTGCATTCTTGGGATGACAAAAAACTTCATATCCTAGCTCACCCGAATAACCTGTTCTACTGACGACACAGGAAGGACCATGAAAATCCTTTAGTCGAGCTATTGAGAACCGAAACCACTTTAATTCACTAATACTAGGCTGTACTGGAGCAGTCCAGATAGTTTTCTCAAGAATATTTAGGCTTCTTGGTCCTTGAACCGCGATGTTGCAAAGATGACCTGTCGAGTTTCGCACCCATGCATTTATACCCATTTTTTCAGCCTGTTCTCTTAACCAAACTCCACTAAAATCATTACCTCCTACCCATCGGAAATTATTTTCACCTAACCTAAATACAGTACCATCATCGATCATGCCTCCATTTTCATAACACATCGCTGTATAAACTACTTGCCCCACCGATAGTTTATCCATATTTCTCGTAACACATTTTTGCATTAGTTTTTTTGCATCTGGTCCAGTAATTTCATACTTTCGTAAAGGAGATAAATCCATAATTGCTGCCTTCTCCCTGCATGCCCAATACTCTTCGATAGCTCCATAATTAGTCATAGCGTTAGGAAGCCAGTAACCACTATATTCAACAAAATTTCTAGTATGATTAGAAAAAGAAGTATGAAAACCTGTTTGTTTAGTTTCTTCCATGTCTGCCCCCGTTGTCTTTCGCCACCCAATGGACCGCCTAAATTTATTTTTTTCCGAATACGTTCGTACTTGTATATCTGTTGGATTCCACCCATTTGCTGGATCCACATCGCACGGACAGGCCGTGGAAATACAAATTAGGTTGGTAAGAGCCTTTAACAATACGAAATCACCTGGGCGAGACCATGGTTCATCCATACCCAAGGCATTAGTATCATCAAGCATAGTATTGAAAAAAAAGTTTATTGCTGGCCACCCACCTCTTGGTTTTATATCATACTTCTCTAAATCTATATTCATATTATCAGAACAATTTATGTGACCAGGATACCCCAAGTCCTCATAATATCGACCGGTACAAGCCAGACCGAAGGTATCATGCCGGCCGCAAGTATCTTGGATAATTTCCACAAGAGGCTCATGATCTAAAGTCCAATATTTTGAAAAAATTCCAGGGCTTGGATAAAGAGAACCCATTAAACTTCTGGTAGTTGTTGGATCAATATCCCTCTCAATACCTTTGTCTAATTCACGAAGACTGAAGGCCTGGAAATCCGAACATTCCCTTCCTTGTACATCCAAAATTTGAATGTAATCCCCCGCAGTTACTTGGTAAGATTTGGCCTCACCTGGCTGGATATTTTTATCAATGAGAGGGTCAGCCAAAGGATCCGGTGGTAATACTCCTCCTTTTGGTGTTTTGGGAATGGCTCGTTTGATATATACTAGTAGCTCAGTTGGGACATTTTGGGCTTCAGGTAACATATGATCTCCAGGAGCTGCAATAATTAAAAGACCATCTGAAGAGGAGACAAATTCAGCGGAGTCATTTGCCCTAGAGCCCTCAGTAAAAATCCTAATCGCGTTTCCATTTTTTATGTCAAAATTTGTCTTTCTAAGGGCATCTAACACCTTGAGTCCTGAATAATCCCCAGAAGACAACAATTTGATCAGATAGTCTGCTCTTCCACAACCTTTAGCTCCTAACATTGCTGCATCAGACCTCCCAGATGGGTCAAAGAAAACCATTTCGGCTAGTTGCAAGCCTTCTCGATCTATAATTGCTATTTCATCACCCTTTTCTATACTTATACCCCGGCTCCCACCCCCAGGCACTACATGACGTTCAACACCATGTGGAAGAATAGGAAGACCAGGAAAACGACTTGACCCAATTACTTTGGGCTTCTCTATGAAATCCATAATTCCCATCAAAATGCCTCTTTATCTAAATCAATGACTTTTCCACGGTGGGTTACAACTATTGTACAGCCCGAAGGCGAGACACTGTAATGACGAGACCCACCTTTTAAGGAAACAAAATCACCTTGCTTATAGCTGTGGCCATCATGATCTACTAAATCTCCATCTAAAATAAAAAATTCCTCTGGACCCTCGTGTTCATGAGGGTTTGATCTAGCCCCAGGGCCCATTTTATAAAGATATGAACCCTGACCCAATTTAGGATCATAGCTTAAATTATACCACCAAACATCCTCACCTGGTAATCCAGGTTGGTCAAGAATCTCCCATTCAAGGGTATGAATATTTGCTACCTTTCTTAATTTACCAAGGTCGTTCATAAGCCTAAAGCCTTTTTTCTTTCTTCAGCCCATTTTCTAATCAAATGATCTACAGCTAAGCCAATAAAAGCTACACAAAATCCTAAAGTTAAGCCATTTCCGATACCGTTTTTATCAGATAAGGATTTCAAGATATATTGTCCTAAGTCCTCCGTTCCTATCATTGCTCCAATGATTACCATGAAAAGTGCGAAGACAACTGTTTGGTTAATTCCCAGCATCATGTGAGGGAAAGCAAGAGGTAATTCTATTTTTATCCACCGTTGTAACCGATTTACTCCTGACATTGATCCTGCATCGTGTAAGGAATCTGGGACGCTTCTTAACCCTTCAACGGTGTATCTAGTGGCCGGGATGGTAGCATAAACGATTACTGCAATCAGAACGGAGGTATCTGTAACCCCAAAAAGCATAATAACTGGTATCAGGTAAATAAAAGATGGAAATGTCTGAAATGTATCACAAATCAGTATTATCACTTTGCTAGTGAACTTTGTCTGAGCACAAAGCGATCCAACAAGAATCCCAATCAGGGCAGAAACAATAACCCCAAAGGTGGCCATATAGGCAGTTATAAGGGCCCTATCCCACCATTCAGTGAGTGCTATAAAAGTTAAAAAGGCTCCTACTATAAGTGCAGATTTAAGACCACCTATTATATAACCGATACCCATAACTAACAAAAAGGTTGCGACTACTGGCATACTTAGATACGCATGCTTCATTGGTAGTAAAACTGATATTATCAAAAATTCGTTAAATACCTTAAGTTGGAAAAAAAATGTATCAACAATCCAATCTACTCCACCCTGCCAAAAATTTTCGGTTGTTATTCCCTTATTGTGCGGAATTAAATATAGATAGTTAAAATCCTCTTTGAAAATAAATGTTCCCATATAGGCAACGAGGGACCATATCAAGACTATAAAAGACAAAATTATCTTATATTTATGCCTCTGCATTAAATTGAGATCGGCAAAATAGTCTACTTGTTTGTTAGCCCAAGCAAGGGAAAGTTTATCCAAAACAACAGCTATTAAAACAATACAAATTCCTAGCTCTATTGCTTGCCCCACTCTTAGCCCATTAAGGGCAAGTAACAAATTAAAGCCAAGACCTTTTGCCCCAATGAAAGAACTTATTACAGCCATAGCAAGGCATTGCATTATTACCTGGTTAACACCAATAAGTATATCCCGTCTCGCAGTTGGAATTAAAACCTTAAACATCAATTGAGTTTCATTGCATCCGCTCATTAATGCTGCCTCAGTTACCTCCGGAGGCACTCTCTTTAAGCCAAGAATAGTTAGACGTATCATTGGAGGTGTAGCAAATATTATAGTTGCGATTGCTCCAGCATGATCCCCAACCCCAAAAAATACCATTGCGGGTACAAGGTAGGAAAAGTGAGGCATTGTTTGTGCTATATTTAACAATGGTGCTAATAAAGCCTCAACACTCTTATTCTTATAGGCAAGCACCCCAAAAAAAAGGCCTAGGATGAACGATGCAGGTGCAGCAATTAGAACAAGCGAAAGGGTCTCCATTGCTGGCTCCCATTGACCAAAAATTGAAATGTAGATACTGGCTAATCCAGCCAATGTAGCAAGGCCCAAACCTTTTAGGGAGTAACCTAATAAAATAGCTGCACTACAAACGGCGGTCCAAGGTAATGCGGGCCAAGACCATCCCGTTTCATTCACAAAATCCCAACTAGTAAAAGTAACTATTGTTTTTACACCACCTAACAATATCTCCCGAATAACCTGGATACAGAAAAGCACAGCACTGGATAAAGCCCTGGTCATCTCTTTAATTAATGGCCGCTCCTCATACTCTTCTATGTCAGGGTCATATATTTCTATTGGCATAAATTCATACATTAAATAGCTGACACAGTCATTTATGAGTAGTGGAAGTCCTGCTATTAGCGGTGGGAAACGCCAGAGGATATTATTTTCAGAAGGATTTATCAGTAAACAGAGTGAGAAAAAAGCTCCCAAAAGAAAAACAAACTGTGTTAACTTCATATTTTTAGAGATGTATTTCTGTAACTCACTCATATCAATTATATTAACCTGGGCTTTTTTTATCGCCAAAGAGGACTTTTATTATCCGTAAGCGTTCTATTACCCCGACTATATTCCCTTCCTCATTTGTAACACCAGCTAGTTCAGCCTGGCTCAATATAGATTCAGCCACAGTTTCTATCAAAGCATCTTTTGATATCCTTAATTTTCCAATTTTCGATGCCTCCTGGTAAGGATCCATTATCGCCTCAATTTTAAGCACTTTTTCTCTGGGTACGTCCTGGGTAAATTTACGAACGTATTCAGTAGCAGGATTCAGAACTATATTTGCTGGTGTATCAATTTGTTCGATGATGCCGTCTTTCATTATAGCTATTCTATCAGCTAACCTTAAAGCCTCATCAAAATCATGAGTGACAAACAAAATAGTTTTTCCTAAAACTCCTTGAAGCCTAAGAAATTCATCTTGCATTTCCTTTCGTATTAATGGGTCAAGGGCAGAAAATGGCTCATCCAGAAACCAAATATCCGGCTCAACAGCAAGAGATCTAGCTATGCCTACTCTTTGCTGTTGGCCACCTGAAAGTTGTCTTGGGAAATAATTTTCTCGACCCGTTAGCCCTACTAACTCAACCATTTCCATGGCCCTCTGAATGCTTTCAAGAGTACCATTACCTTTAATTTGCAAAGGAAAAGCAATGTTTTCAATTACTGTCTTATGCGGTAATAAAGCAAAACTCTGAAAAACCATTCCCATTTTGTTACGACGAAGTTCGATTAATTCTTTATTTTTCATCCGAACTAAGTCATGCCCGTTTACGTATATCCGCCCAGAAGTAGTTTCAGTTAATCTAGAAATACACCTCAAAAGGGTTGACTTTCCTGAGCCTGACAACCCCATAACTACCAGCAGTTCTCCCTCAAACAGTTCAAAAGTTGCATTGTTGACCCCCACGATACAGCCAGCATTTTGAAATAACTCATGATCAATAACACCCTTTGTTGTTTGGAAGAGCTTTTTAGCGTTATTTCCAAAAATTTTATAGACAGATTCACACTTTATTACTGGTTGGTNCATATTCGCAATCTTAACTCTAAGAGCCCCAGNATNGGGCCATACTACTATCCATTATGAAAGATTAATCTTTCATTAAGCCAGTAAGCTAACAAAAAATTAAAACAAGATACTTTTCAATATCCTTATTTTTTATAACTGATCCCCCANANATTTTTGCGGGGGATCGGTTCANGTACTACNATTTGATTTATCACATACCTGGTTTAGTGAATGGCTTCCAAACATCCTCATTATCAGCTAACCATTTTTTTGCAGCATCTTGATGAGTCATCCCATCAATATCAACCAACTTGGCCATCTGACCAATTTGTCCAGCATTAAAAGAGATCTGCGAAAAAGTGGTATAAGCAGCTGGGTGCGTCTTTGGCATTTTGTAGTTTGCAGCCTTCTTTAACCAGCCCTTTGGAGATCCACACTTACTATCCCCTCCATCCTGCTTTCGACAACCAGGATAGTATGGTGGCCATTCTATAAAGGCAAAGCCATCAGCATCAGTAAAATTAGGNGTCCAATTGAAAGTTATAGTACCACGCCCCTCTTTTTTTGCCGCGGCAAGCTCTGCCCAAAGAGCATCAGCACTTCCAGCAAATTTGACAACCCAGTCGTNCCCTAAAAGAGCCTCTACACGGTCTGGGTATTCTTGACCGTGCCAACTTTGAGGACCTTCAAGGATTCTTCCCTTNCCTCCTGAGTCTGCTGTAGCAAAAACATCCTTACAGTTCTTAAGCGCTTCCCAGTTTGGTAACCCNGGGCATAAATTTTGATCAATCACCCATTGTGGAACCCCAACCTCTTCCAAAGTCATAGCTTCATGTGTGCCAGCATCAATAATGCCACCTTTGGCCATAGCTTCATAAAAAGACTTTCCAAAGGTTGATTGCCAAACTTCATGCGAGATAGTTACATCCCCGTTTCTTATGGCTTCATAAACTGCTTGAGTATCAGCTGGAACGTANTCCACCGTGTTTCCCATACTCTCAAAAATCCCACCAATCACGTACGCCATAACCACTTGGCTAGACCAATTATGAGTTGGAATTACTATTGGTTTACTACTGTCTTTAGCTAATATAAAAGTGGGTGCAAGTAATAGTCCCAACGAGACTAAAGATGCTGTTAGTATTTTTCTCATGTTCTNTCCCTCCTTGTTTTTTGTTTATTATNTCCCAAAAATTATCACTCGTTACCATCACAAATTTAATTCATTTTTATTCCAAATATGTATTCAAACTGTCGTCTAATTCTTCCTTCCAAGCTTTCTTATAGGCCGGAGAGGTAGATTGATCCATCGGAGACACAAACCCTCCTTGGTCCCTGAAAGTCATTATATTTTTCTTCTTATGCTTCTTCCATAAGAAGAACGCTTCATTAGCTGCCTCTATGTTGAAATTAGGGTAGTCAGTATCACTCATTAGTTCCTGTATATAATCTCCCTGGTATCTTATGCACCCATAATCATCTTCTAGCGCGTCCTCTTTCTCCTCTCTGATTTTTGGATCTTCTTCCATAACTGAAGCATTAGGTAACTCAATCTTACCCATAATTATATCACGGGTGTACCAAGCCTGCGCATCAAACATATTAAAGGTAAACCATTGATCCTGCATACCTAGATAAAATAGTTTAGGGTTACTAACCCAAACCACCCCCTTATATAAATTGGCTGTTGCTAAGCGATTTGCGGTCTTCAGACGGAGGTTATCTGGTAAAAATGGGAAATGATGTTGATAACCAGTGCACAAAATAATAACGTTAACTTCCTTCTTTGATCCGTCTTTGAAATATGCCTTATTCCCCTCAGTTTTAATCAAAGCAGGTACTTCTTGCCAATTTTTCGGCCAATCAAACCCCATTGGAGCTGTTCGATGTGCTACCGTGACTGATCTACATCCATATTTCCAACACTGAGACCCAATATCTTCTGCCGAGTAACTCGTACCTAGGATCAGAATATCTTTATTAGTAAATTCTCTAGCATCTCTGAAATCATGAGCATGTAAAATCCTTCCATTAAAACTATCAAACCCATCATAGTATGGAACATTAGGAGTAGAAAAGTGGCCAGTTGCTACAACTAAGTGATCAAAATAGTCCACCGCCTCTATATCAGACTTATTATTTCTTGAGGTTACCTCAAATTTCTTTGTTCCTTCATGATATCTGACATCTCTCACAATGGTGTTGAATCTTATTTTTTCTTTAAATGAAGTTTTTTCCAATCTACCCTTAATATAATCAAATAAAACAGCCCTTGGAGGATAGGAAGCAATATCTTTTCCAAAGTGCTCTCTAAAGGTATAATCAGCAAACTCCAAACCCTCCTTCGGTCCATTAGACCATAGGTACCTATACATTGATCCATGACAAGGATCTCCAGCTTCGTCTACACCTGTTCTCCAAGAATAATTCCAGAGTCCTCCCCAATTTGATTGCTTTTCGAAGCAAACTATTTCAGGTATCACATCACCTTTATTTTTTGCTCTCTCAAAAGCTCTCAGCTGCGAAAGGCCAGATGGACCAGCTCCTATAATACCTACTTTTCCCACCATATAGTAAATTCCCCCTCTAAATTATGATCTAAGAATCAGCTTAATGTCAAATTCTTTGACATACTAATTATATTCAATTCTCCTCCCAATGCGGACTAAAGCTAAGTATGGTAATATCTGGATGCATATTTGGATTAAATAATTGATTATGCATAATAGTTGAACGGTATAGGAATTCTGATTTTTCTAATTTAGTAACTGTATGCTTATGATCAAATCTTTGTGAATATGCTTCGAAAACTAACCGACATGCACCCTCGGTAATTAATGCGTCTGCTAATTTTGAATTGGGATTAAAAGTTGCTGTCAAAATATCAGTAAACTCTCTATGCTTTTGGTAGTATGAAGCGGAAAGTAATTTCACAGCTTGATCTCGTCTTTGGGAGGGATCATGAGTCTTCTTGGCAATATGCATTAACTCTGAAAGAACAGAATATTCTGGAAGTTTGTGCATTAATGTTATTATATTAGCAAAAGGATCTTTATTTTTCTCAATGTAAACAGCAGGAGTAATTGATTGATCCGGCCGTCCGAGATTATCACGCATAATCATTTGTCTTGTGCGACATTGAAACTTGATGAACTTCTCCTTTGGAGAAGGTATTCTATTATCTATTTCTACTGGATTTATATTTTCCATCCTCATAGCTCTCCATCGATATCAATTATTTCCAGGCTATAATCTCTATCATGCTGTAAACTTGGGATTTTTTCTCGTGTTTCTAACACCTTATCCACATTAATTTGACAGGTTATTACCCCAGTACCAATTCCGCCATCAGCTAGTATTTTTCCCCAAGGATCAACTACCAACGAATGTCCATAAGATTCACCACCACCCTTTATGGGACCACTAGCACATGGAGCTATGACAAATGCTCCATTCTCAATTGCTCTAGCACGATTTAATACATGCCAATGCGCTTCCCCGGTTTTCTTGGTAAAAGCCGCTGGTACCATTAAGATTTCAGCACCTTTTTGGGACATTTCTCTATATATATGAGCAAAGCGTAAGTCATAACAAACTGATAACCCAAAGCTACCAAAAGGAGTTTCAACAACAGAAATTTGTTGTCCAGGTTGAACTGTTGCACTCTCTTTGAAAGTATTAGTATTATCTGCCAGATCAATATCAAAAAGATGAACCTTATCGTATCTACATTTAACATCACCCTTACTATCTAAAAGAAAACTTCTATTAAAAAACTTTCCATTATCTCCAGTTATGGCAACAGAGCCAATTATTATCCATACCCCATGAGTTTTTGCAAAATCCTTTAATGATAAGAGAACTGGATGCTCTTCCTCAGCTGCATGGGGCGGTACAAACCTGCCTTTATCACTAATCAGCCCACCACAATATTCGGGAAGACATATTACGGACGGATTTTTTTCCATAGCCTTTTCAGCTAGGGATATTGCATCCTTATGTGCCTCTGTAAAGGTTGCCCTAGGGCCAGTTTGCAAACAGGATATCGTTAATAGTCTGGACATGCTAAAATTTCATATAGGCCTTCCTTAAGGTGACCAAGGGGTGCCTATCAGACATCTGAAACTTTAGTAATAATTCACGGGCAATCATATCTCTGTCTTGCTGATTGTCTGGTAAGTCGATAGTGTCAGGAACTCTTACCCATCCATTTATATTTCTATCAAATACAGCTGGTTTACCCTCCTCGTAGCCCATATGGATGTCTTCTAACCAGTTCAAGTCATCCCAACCCATAATTTCTATATATTTTTTTAAAAATGGAGTTAATCTATCATAATCAGGGACNAGATTTACATCATATCTATAACCAATATGTTGACCTATCTCCTTTTCTCTTTCGCTGTCTAACCCATCAGCATCGTCAAGAAATTGATCGATACTTTTAAGTTCTGAGCCTCTGTACTGCGTTCCAGCCATAGTAATTTCTCCTAAAAATGATGATAGTCATCGACTCCAACCGTATGGTTAGTGCCAGCTAGAGGGACTCCCGCCATAGCAGAAGCCTCCATAGTTAATGCAGCAAGATCCTCAGGTTCGAGGGAGTGGAGATTTGTCTTACCACAGGCTCTAGCAAATAATTGAGCCTCAATTGTGAGAGTGTGCAAAAAATTGTATACTCTCTCAGCAGCCTCGTCAGGATCTAATCTTGCCCGAAGAACAGGATCCTGGGTAGCTACGCCTACAGGACATCTACCGGTATGACAGTGATAACATTCGCCAGGCTGAACTCCCATCTCTTCAGGATAATTGGCCTCAGGAATATCCTTATTACAATTTAAAGCCATCATGGCTGAGTGTCCTATTGCTATGGCATCAGCTCCTAGGGCAATAGCCTTTGCAACATCTGCACCGTTTCTAATACCTCCTGCATATATAAGGGTTATTTCTCCTCGCTTTCCTAAGTCATCAATGGCCTTTCGGGCCTGACGAATACCCGCCATACCAGGAACACCAGTATCTTCAGTGGCTAAATGTGGCCCAGCACCAGTTCCACCCTCCATGCCGTCAATGTAAATAGAGTCTGGATCACACTTTACTGCCATGCGAACATCATCATAAACTCTTGCTGCACCTAGTTTTAATTGGATTGGAATCTGCCAATCTGTAGCTTCTCGTATCTCCTGTATTTTGAGGGCTAAATCGTCCGGTCCCAACCAATCAGGATGCCTAGCCGGAGATCTTTGATCTATCCCAGCGGGCAAAGAGCGCATCTCTGCAACCTGATCAGTAACCTTCTGGCCCATTAGATGACCCCCTAGACCAACTTTACAGCCTTGCCCTATGAAGAACTCACATCCATCGGCTAAAACTAAATGATGTGGATTAAACCCGTACCTGGACTGAATGCATTGATAAAACCATTTGGAAGAATATCGACGTTCATCGGGGATCATTCCTCCTTCACCTGAGCATGTGGCAGTACCTGCCATTGTTGCACCTCTAGCCAAAGCCGTTTTAGCTTCATAACTAAGGGCTCCAAAACTCATTCCGGTAATATAAACAGGAATATCAAGCTCTAAGGGGCGCTTGGCTCTTGGTCCAATCACTGTTTTCGTGTCACACTTTTCTCTATATCCCTCTATTACAAAGCGAGTTAATGTTCCTGGTAAGAAAGTTAAATCATCCCAATGGGGGATTTTCTTGAATAGTGAAAACCCCCTCATTCTATATCTTCCTAGCTCAGCTTTTATATGGATGTCATCCATTACCCTTGGTGGAAATACAAAAGAATTTCCTAACCTATAAGGGTCTCTGTTTAGAGGTTTCTTATCAATTGGGTTACCATCAGCCATTCTGTTTTCCTTCTACATTCAATTTATTATTTCTAAAGAATAAGTTTCTTTTCAGTTGGTTCTAAATTGTCATAATTCCACAACATTTTACCAGCAACCACTTTGGTAAAATGATTAACACCTTTAGTTGGAAGGAGATCATATTGTTTAAGCTTTCGCTCCAACCAATCTTTATCTACCTGAGTAAGCTCAGCTTCCACTGCATCAACTCCAAGTGACTTAATAGATCCTCCAATGTAAATAGTTCCATCGTACATTGAGTCTCCTAGATTCTTTCCTGCATTCCCACAGACAATCATCCTTCCCCGCTGCATCATGAAGCCAGACAAAGCCCCTGTATCACCACCAACTATAATGGTCCCACCTTTCATATCGATACCTGTTCTGGAGCCAACTGAACCTTTACAAACTAGATCACCACCTCGGATAGCTGCCCCAAATGTAGAGCCCGCATTTTTTTGAATTAAAACAGTCCCTGACATCATGTTCTCGCCACATGACCAACCAACTCTACCGTTGATCCTAACGTTTGGACCGTCAATTAAGCCAACTCCAAAATAACCTGTTGAACCTTCTATGATTAAATTCAGTTTACTTAAAATCCCCACGGCCAAAGAGTGTTTACCTCTAGGGTTCTTTAGGACAATTGTTCCATATCCTTCAGCCATGAGCCTCCGAAGCTCATTATTTACCTCTGTTGAAGTTAAATTATCCGAATCCAGTTCAGTTCTCTTATTAAAATCCACCTGAGGAGCCCAGGGGTATTCAAATCTCTCTGTTTCACCTGGATCAAATTCCATAAACATGGATCTACCAGTTAGTTGTTCACTAGTCATTCCAAGTGCTTTGACCCGATCTTCCTGAGTCATTGATTTCAACTCATTTTCTGTCATGCTTGCCATACTCTTACCTCCTCATCATATGGGTCAGAAGTGTCAATCTCTTCAGGAAGAATTGCTCTTATAGCTACCTCTTCAGAAGCCATGGCTATCAATTCATCACTTTCATACAATACTAGAGGCTTTGCCGCCATAGTATCTTTAGCCATCCCTAATTGATCTTTTGTAGCTACCAAGTAAGTGAAGACACCATCAATTTCCTCTATTGATTTTCTNAGACTATCTTCNAGATTAACTCCCAATGAAAGATTATGGGCTGTATAAACTGCCAACAATTCACTATCNCAATTAGATGTAAACCTATGGCCNTTTTTCTCCATTTGTCGTCTCATTATCCAATAATTTGTGATTTGCCCATTGTGAACAACCGACACGTCATTATATGGGAATGCCCAATAGGGATGCGCTGAACGAATATCTACATCTGACTCCGTAGCCATTCTAGTGTGGCCAATACCGTGGGTCCCTTGAAATGTCCCCAATCCGTAAGCTTCAGAGACAACCGCTGCATCCCCGAGGTCTTTGATTAATTCTAAACCCTTTCCGATCGAAAGGATTTCAGCTCCTTCAACCTCCTCGATATGCTCAGCAAGTTTACCTAAGTCTTCATTAAAGGTAAATTCATATCGAAAAGCATAATCAGTTACTTTCTCTTTTTTTGATACCTTAACACCATGTTCCGACATAATATTATCTACCGCACCAATTCTTCTATCGAGTTCGGCAAATATGCCTCTGCCTCTATCCATATCATCTGCCTCTGCAATTTTTAATCTCATTACCAAACCACTAGCAGCTTCTCCGTAAACAGCATAACCTGTGGAGTCAGGTCCCCTGTGCTTTAAAGCTTGCAACATTTGGGTCATTTCAGAACCAACAGTTGAATTTTTTCCTCTATGAATTAGTCCCGCTATTCCACACATTTCCCGTGCTCCTTTTCATTCTGGGCCTTTATTAACTTAAAACTAAATTCTTTATCCTTAGGGCAAACACTCCATATAAGTATCATTGTCCCAGTCTGTAACAGTGGACATGAACCGTGCCCACTCATCGGCTTTATATTCATGATATAAACCGTACATCTCTCCTGGCATGCCCCTTTGAATCACAGGATCATTAGCCAAAGCCTCAAGGGATTCACCAAGAGACATTGGTAGTTTTTTTACCTGCTTACCAGCTTCCATAGCCTGATATATGTTCCTCTCCTCAGGAGGGCCAGGATCTAGTTTGTTATCGATACCATCATCTGCAGCAGCCAGAATTGTAGATCCCATAAGGTATGGATTTACCATAGAGTCTACAGACCTATATTCAAAGCGACCAGGAGCTGAAACCCTCAATCCTGTGGTTCTATTCTGAAACCCCCAATCGGCAAATACTGGCGCCCAAAAACCTGTATCCCAAAGTCGGCGATAAGAATTAACTGTTGAACATCCAATTGCCGTTAACGCTCTCAAGTGATGTACAATCCCACCTATTGCTTCTAGACCTGCTTTCTGAGGCATCTGAGGATCGTCTCCGTCCGGCATGAAAGTATTTTCACCGCCTTTTACATGCATATAATTTTCTCGCATTCCTGGAAGATTTTTTGGGTCATTCCCCATAGGAACAAAAACATCCTCCCCACCTCTCCAAAGTGACATGTTATGATGACAACCTGAGGCAGAAACCCCCATGAAGGGCTTGCTCATAAAACATGCAAAGATACCAAACTCGCGAGCAACTTGAGCACAAATTTGCCGGTATGTTGTCAAGCGATCCGCATTTCGCAGTACATCATCAAAGGAAAAGTTTAGTTCGAGCTGTCCTGGTGCATCTTCATGATCTCCCTGTATCATATCTAAACCCATGAGCCTTGCGTACTCAATTACCTTCATGTAGACTGGCCGAAGGCTCTCAAATTGATCAATATGATAGCAATATGGCTTTGAATAGCCATCTTTTGGTTTACCATTCTCATCAAATTTCAACCACATCATCTCTGGTTCAGTCCCCATTCTCAACTGTAATCCATCATGCTTTTTGGAGAAGTCCTGATGAAGGCGTCTAAGGTTACCGCGACAATCAGCGGTTAAATAAGCTCCAGCATTTTCTCGCTCTTCTCTGTTTCTGAATAGCGTACAATAAAATCTTCCTACTCTTTTATCCCAAGGTAATTGCATGAAAGTTTCTGGCTCTGGAATACCAACTAGCTCAGCAGCTTCTGGACCATATCCCAAATAATCACCTGATCTGTTAGTGAATAAGTTTACAGTAGCTCCATAAACAAGTTGAAAACCTTTCTTGGCAATACTCTCCCAGTGATCTGCGGGTATACCCTTCCCCATAATTTTTCCAGTTACTGATACAAATTGAAGATAGAGATATGTTATTCCTAGTTCATCAATCTTTTTTCTGACCTCCCTGATCTGCTCTTCACGACCGGGAGCTTCAACAAACTCTTCTATATCTTTCTTTGACACTTTTTCCTCCTTCATGAACCCTAATTTATTATAAAACTTTAACTCCAGGGGTAGGGACTATTGGATACAGGATGTAAATCCCCTTTGCTAAACCTATCAAATCTAAAAGGTTTTAATAAGTCCTGCTCATTACCCAAAATTTCATCAGCGATTAAATGGCCAACACCTATCATTTTCCAACCATGATTAGAGTCAGCTATTACGGCCACATTTTCTCTGAAATGATCAAATACNGGAAAACTATCAGGAGTAAAGCAACCNATNCCCCCTGATGGNTCGCGGTGATACTTTGGCATAGATCCCTCGAANCGCTTATGACAATGGGCTAAGGCAGATACCCACATNTGGGCAAATTCTTTACTCGACACAAACTCTGGGCTTGATGGNCCATAAGGATCTACTTTGACTTCATCCACTGGTGTTTCAACCTTGTAGGGNGATGCCCCACCCTGNATACCACCAAAATGCCAGTCTGGTTTGTAATAGATCCCCCACATCTCTTCTGTAATGGTCGATCCATCTACATCTGAGATCAAGGGTGCATCTGTGTCTACATGAATGACTGGAGGTACTTTCCCATCATTAGTTTTTAACAACCCTGGATCCACATTTAAAACGCCTTCTTCAAGTTGCCAATACCGCCACATNTCTACATCATTATGAATTTCACCTTCCAAATCCTTAACAGTTATTTTCTTNGGTAAATCTAAAAAATTCCAAAAGTCCCTAACCCAGGGGCCAGCGCCAATAACTACATGCCCACANNCAATTTTTCCCAAATTCGTTTCAANAGCTTGCACAGATCCAGAACCATTTTCGCTAATTAATCCTTGGACCTCAGCACCTGTTATAATTCTAACTCCAAGGGCTTCAACCTTCTCAGCTANAGCGTACATCGTCTTAGTCTGATTTGAATAACCTCCTTTCTTTTCATGCAATACTGAAGTAATTCCCTTAGCTTGCCAATCGTCAAAAAAACCTCGCATATACTTAGTAGAAGCGTTTTCACCCTCTACAAAATGACTGTCATAACCGATTTCCACTTGCTGCTGATATATTTGTGAAACATCTGATCTCATTTTCTCGGCAGATATTTGCATATATCCGACGGGGTGATAATGAAGGCCCTCTGGGTCACTCTCCCATAAATTAACAGAGTGGGCCATCAACTCCCGCATAGCAGGCTGGAAATAATTATTACGAACTACACCACAGGCTATTCCGGATGCGCCAGAAGCTATTCCNGTTTTATCAAGAACTACAATGCGGCCCTCAATTTCTTTTCCACCTTCACGAAATCGCTTCGCTAATTGCCAAGCCGTTGATAAACCATGAATTCCAGCACCAATAATTACGTAGTCAGCATGATCAGGAAACGCCATTTTTTACCTCCCCAAAATTTNCACATNTAAGCTTAAGCTAGAAAATAGCCAAAATCAAACAAAAAAAGTACCAAAATACTTGCTTTTTTATGATTTTGGTATAAAAAAGGTACAAAATGGAGGTTTGTATGAATGCTTTTGGTGAGACTTTAAAGNATGGCTCAGAAACTATTGCGGCGGGAATCAGGCGAGATATTTTGAATGGACAACTACTTGCTCCAGAAAAACTTCCTGCTGAACGAGAATTAGCCGAACGATTTAGTGTTTCAAGAGGTACTGTTAGATCTGCTCTTGCAAAATTGGAATCGGAAAAGTTTGTAGAAATACGTCCTGGTAGCGGTGCTTTTATTATTTACAAAACATCTATGNTGCCAGTATCTGAAGTCAAAAATGCTAATCCATTAGAATTAATAGATGCACGATTTGCATTAGAGCCACACATTTGTCGGTTAGCNGTCTTACATGGCAAAAAGGATCAGTTTGAAAAACTNGAAACTTTANTTGAAACTATGGAGCGAAGTGTTAAGGACCCTATACAATTTTCTTCTGCTGATACGGCATTNCATCAAACGCTATCTGATTGTACAGGAAATAATCTTTTAATTTGGATCATCAATCAAATCAATTCGGTACGCGGACAAGATGAGTGGACAAGGGCGAGGCACCAAACCCTAAATAATACAATCATCCGCACCTACAATATACAGCACCGGCAAATTTTAGTGGCTATAAAAGCCAGAGAACCTGAAAGAGCAGCGTCTTTAATGAAAGAGCATTTNGAAATTGCCAGATTATCACTCACCCGTGCGGCTGGAACTTAAGTTTGGGCAGTTGCTTGCATCCAATTAATGTATAGCCTCTCAGCATTTTCCCTCATGCTATTAATATTGTTTAAACAATCCTCTTCTAGTATTTTAAACCCATTCTCACCCATTTCCTGTTCCAATGAGGACCTNTATTCAGGGATTTCAGCCCAACTTTTCACGGTGTTATGTTCAATTTCTAAATGAAACTGCACTGAAAAAGCCCTAGTTTCCCATTGCATAGCCTGAACATGGCAGCTACCTGACCAAGCTAAACTCTTGGCTCCAGGAGGCAATTCAGTGACTTCGGCTCCATGCCACTGAAGAGTTTTAAACCTTTCTGGAATTCCATCAAAAAATATTCCAGTTTGNCCACTGTCCGTGAGTGAAACATCAAGGATACCAACCTCAGGATTAACGGATTTAGCAACTNTGCCTCCAAGGCTTTCAGCTAATAATTGATGACCTAGGCAAATACCTAAAAAAGGTATTCCGTTATCATAGACTTGCGAGCGGATGAATGCTTTCTCAGCTTTCAACCAAGGCAATGTAGCCTCATCCCATACATCCATCGGTCCCCCTAGAACCCAAAGTCCATCAAAATCAATGCCCTCTGGGATTTTTTCCCCTTCGTTTAAATGTATAACTTGAGTGCTATGTCCATCTTCCATGAGAAATTGTCCTAGGGAACCCGCCGTCTCTACTCTTGCGTGCTGAAGGATTAAAATATGCATTAAGGCTCCTTTCTCTGATTAATTCATAAATCATATGTTCCCAGTAAGTGCAAAATTATTTTTCCTNCTGTAAGAAGATGGAGCCAAAGAAAAATGCGTGAAGAAGGTACTTGAAAAATGCGATGCTGTACAAAAGCCCGTCACTTCAGAAATTTCCGCTATAGACATTACTGAATTTCTAAGTAAATTTTTTGCGGTATCTAATCTAATTTCACGATAGTATTCCATTGTNCCCCTATTGAAAACTTTATGAAACACACGATTTAGTTGCCTTCTGGATACACCTGTCAAATTTGACAATTGTTGCAAGCTCAAAGGATCAGCAATATGATTTTCCATTAGTTCAACTGCAATTAATACATTTTTATTTGTTGTACCAATTCTATTGATCAGATTAGATCTCTGTGGACCACCAGATGGTCTTATTTCTGTATGTAGAAACCAATCACTTACTAATTGAGCAAAAGANGCACCTTGCCTGCTAGAAATCAAAGCTAGCACCATATCGATCGGGGCGGTACCTCCTGCACATGTAATTCTGTCTCTATCAAAAACNAATAGACTCTTNTCTAGTAATAAATCTCCAGNATCCTCTAAAAGNCTTGGAGCATGCTCCCAGTGAACAGTCATCCGNTAGTCTTTCATTAAGCCAGACTTCGCTAAGATAATCGGTCCTCCTGAAACTCCGCCAACTACTACTCCAAACCGAGCAAATTTATTTATCCAGTTGAATAATGATTTGTTTTCATACTTAAAAGGATC